>CAZIDU010000001.1:0-158252 GCA_964538055.1 uncultured Desulfocapsa sp.
ATATCTATTGCTTGGCACAAATAATATAAATCCCAAAAGGAGAAAAAATGAACGATATCAACCGCAGAGGAGCAGGCAGGAGGTATGGTCCTATTCTGGCCTCTGCTCTTATTCCCCTCAGCACCATTATGCCAGGAGCAACGATTTCGGCCCAGGCAGACCCGGCAGCCCAAGAGACCACAGCAGTTCTGGAAGAGGTGATAGTGACCGCCACCAGAACCCCCCATACCTTGAAGGATGTGCCGGTGGAAACCGTGGTCATCAGCCGCAAGGATATGGAACAGAGTAATGCCCAGAACGCCATGGATGCTCTGAAGACCGTGCCTGGTATAACCAGTGCGGTCCATGACGATGTCTTCGGCACCTACTCCTGGCGAACCAAGATGCGGGGTCTTAATTTCAATGACGGCTACGGTCTGATCCTCATTGATGGCCAGCGGGTCATGGGCAGTGGCCAGTCCGGCGGCATGGGTGAATACGGTATCGGCCTCAACCAGATTCCGGTGGAGATGATCGAACGGATCGAGGTGGTCAAGGGCCCCAGTTCCGCCCTCTACGGCAGCGATGCCATGGCCGGGGTCATCAATATCATCACCAAGAGTTCACCGGATAAAGCAAGCGCCCGGACCGGTGCCTCTTATGGCTGGTACAAGGTCAAGGAGAAGATAAACAGCGACGGCAGCGTCTCAAAACCGTCCGATGACGGTCAGAGCCGTAATGCCTCCCAGGCCTATCTCTCCTTTGGCGACCGGCCCCTGGAACGACTTGGCTACCTGATTCATTATAATTATGAGGCCGCCGACGATATCCGCCAGGATCCGATCCAGTCTGACCGCCACTCTCTGATGGCCAAGATGGATCTGGCTGCCACGGACCAGCTTGACTTCTTCCTTAAAGGAGAGGTCAGTGAATATGAGAAAACAGACAACCGGGAAGAAGACAGTCATCGGCTTTCCGCCGGGCTTGAATGGCGACTAAAGGATGACCATTTTCTGGCCGTCAAGGGTTACACTTATACCTGGGACTTCGTCCACGGTTATCCTGGTTATTCCCATGGCTATAAGCACGGTGATACCGGCTTTGACCAGGCCGAACTGCAGTACACCTGGTATATTAGTGATAACCAGGCGCTCACTATGGGTGGTGAGATTCAGCAACAATCTATTGACTACACCATCAATAATGCCGATGGCTCCACCATCCTGGTCAAGGAAGATGTGGACACCAACAGCCTCTATGGCCAGGACGAGATCACTCTCTTTGACGATCTAACCCTGGTGGCCGGCCTAAGATTTGATGATCACTCCAATTTCGGCAGCGAGGTCAATCCCAAGTTGAGCTTGATGTACACGCTGACCGAGGCCACCGTCTTTCGGGCATCAGCTGGTCGGGCCTTCAAATCTCCCACCATTCGTCAGCTCTATTATGACGCCCCTTACCGCCATGGCGACTATTATGTCCAGTCAAACCGGGATCTCAAACCGGAGATTGGTCTCGGTTATTCGGCCGGGCTAGAACAATGGTTCTTGGGGGATAGCCTGATGACCAGCCTCAGCCTCTTCCGCAACGATGTAGAGGACATGGTGATCCGCCAGGACACCGGCACTCTCTATGACGGATTGCCGCTTATGACCTACCAAAATGTCGAGGAGGCTTTCACTCAAGGTGTCGAGGTGCTGACAAAATTCAACCATCAAGATTTCTCTTTGACCATGGCCTATACCTATACGGCTTCAGAGGACAAGACCACCGGCAAGGATCTGACCTATGTTCCGGCCCATAGCCTGTCCCTGGCTCCGGCCTATGAATGGCCCGATTATGGCCTCGTATTAAGTGGTGTGATCAGCCATACCGGCAAACAATACAAAGATAGTGACAATAGCAGCGAAATTGATGGCCATACCGTGGTTGACGCTCGCATCTCCAAGAAACTTGCCGACCATGCCAGGCTGAGCTTTGAAGTCGACAATATCTTTGACTCTAATAAAGGAGACGAAGGCAATTACCGTAGCGGCCGCATGCTGCTGGTCAAGATGGATGTCACTTTTTAACCAGTAAATCTGGGGCAATACTTGTCAGCATCAACAAATAATTAAATATGGAGAACAACAATGAAAAAAGCAGCACTAATAACTCTATTCTTAGGGATGACCATTCTATTCTCAAGTCAGGCCCAGGCCCATTATCCGTGGGTTAACTCGGATAACTATTCACCTGAGACCGGAGACTCGGTCCATATAACCATCGGCTGGGGCCATCGCTACCCCTTGAGCAGATTTCTCAAAAAAGCAGACCTGGAACACATCGTAATTGTTGGCCCTGATGGCAAAAAGGTAGACCTGGTCGTGGCTAGTGAGCTGGAATTTGAGCCGGAGAACAACCTCAGTAAGCCAGGCTCTTATATCGTTGCCGCCAAACGGAAAACTGGTTTCTACACCAAGACCACCCAGGGCGGAAAAAGGCAGTCAAAGAAAGGTTTAAGCAATGTCATCTCCTGCTCGTTGTCCCATATGAGCATGAAGGCGATTCTCTCCGTAGGCGAGGAACAGGGAGCAGTAGATAGCAAGGTCGGACATCCTCTGGAGATTATTCCCATGGCCAACCCGGCAGAGCTTTCGGCCGGAGATTACCTGCCCATCCAACTCCTCCTGCACGGCAAACCGTATAAGGGCAAAATCTTTGCCACCTATATGGGATTTTCCACGGAAAAGGATGTCTTTGCCTACACCAGCAAGACAGACCGCCAGGGCCGCGGCAAGATCCGTATCCTCCAACCCGGCATCTGGCTGATCAAGGCGGAACACATTGAACCCTATCCGAACCAGGACGAATGTGATGTTGAAAAGTTCATAGCCACCCTCACCCTGGAAGTGAAATGAGCAGATCCAGAGCTCCCCTCCGTATCACCCGTTTGGGTCTCGCCCTTGGCCTGGTGCTCCTGGCCAGCCAGGGGCAGGCCCATGGAGTACTGGGTGAGACCCACACAAGTGAGACCATCTGTGCCACTGCCACTTATGATGACGCGGAACCCATGAGCTATGGCACGGTGGAGATTACAGCCCCGGATTCTAAGCTGCCCTTCCAGTCCGGCCGTACCGACCGGAACGGCCTCTTTTGTTTCAGGCCGGATAGCCCGGGCCAGTGGCAGCTGACCATCAGCGACGAGATGGGCCACCGGGTCCGTCTGCAAACCTCGGTGAGCCAGAATATGGCCTTGGCTCCGGATAAGACCAGCCATGAGCACAATGGCCAGGCCATAGGCAGGGCGAATGGAATCGTCTCCGGGATAGCGCTCATCTTTGGAATGACAGGGGGCCTCGCCTGGTGGCAGAGCCGTAAGAAGCTGGCAAAACTCAAGGATAACCACTAGATAAATATATGCACTATTTTCCCATTGACCATAATCACGAACTAGGTGAACACCAGTTCCTGGGCTGCTGCAAGGACTGCGAGCATAGTCACCGGCCGAGCTCTACCAGCTCTGTTGCTGAACCGAGGAATCATCAAAGGAAGTGGCCCGCCAGTCCCAATAATTTCGGATGGTAGTTGTTGTTGCGTCAATCATAAAGGTTTTTTTGATATCGAGTAACACGAATAATTAATTTGTATGACCTCTTAACCTTTTTCACCTATTTTACAAGCAATTTTGACATGGAGAAGAACCAATGTTGGTACCTATGGAACTACACAGCCTTACCCAAAAGAGAGGCTACCTAAGCCCGGAGCTGGTCATTGGCTGGCAAATCGGCAAATATGTGACGGAGTTTTTCGATGGTCTAGAGGAGGTAGGGATTGCTGCGGTCAGAGCCGATGACGCCGCCCTGGCCCTCTCACAGCTGACCCGACAACACGGTCATCCCGGCCAGGTCATTGTGCCAGAGACAGCCAGGCCATGGGATTTTCTCTTTTATCATCACACCACTGGCACTCAGCTGGGCTTCACCCTGATCCGGCATCGCATCCGCTTGCCCCAGGGAATACGCGATCTGGAGCCAGACCTTTCCGTGGATAACCCCACAGCAGTGAAAATCTACCAGGACAGCCTTGATCTTCTGGTCAAGTCACTCCTCAGCCAACCAGTGATCAGTTTCTCTCAGATCCGTCAGATCCGTTGCCGCCGTCTCCTGGTGAATGCAGATGGTAATCAGCAAACCCCTTGTCAGCGCTGTGGACATCTAACCTCGGTTCATAAACTCTGGGACATCGAAGGTGACATCTGCTGTCCATCCTGCTCGGGCCTGGAACCGGACTGGTACACCTTTCATTGAGGCTGCGTATGTGGGAATTAATCCAAAACGGCGGTCCAGTAATGTGGCCACTACTGGCCTGTTCTCTTGTGGTGGTCACGGTCATTGGCGAACGGCTTCTGTTCTGGGCGCAGATCAAGCGAAAACGTAACCGCAAGCTGATGGATGAGATTCTGTACTTGGCCGAAAGTGGTGACTGGCAGCAGATCAAAGAAAAAACCAGGGACTGTGAAGACCATGTTATCCGGGTGCTTAATGTCGGTATCCTACACCACCGATACGATATGGCTAAGGCCATGGAGTCTGAGGCCCAGCAGATGGTGAAAAAAATGAGCCAGTTTATGACCGTGCTCGACACCATGATCACCGTGGCCCCGCTCCTTGGCATCTTCGGTACGGTGCTCGGCATTATTTCGTCGTTCAAGATGCTGGGCGTTGGAGGCATTGCCGATCCAAAACTGGTCACCGGCGGTATTGCCCAGGCCCTGATTACAACGGCCACAGGTCTTGGGATCTCCATTATCACCGTCTTTCCCTATAACTACTTCAAGAGCCGGATCGAACACGCCATCCATATCATGGAAAAATACGCCACCAGCCTGGAGGTTGTATTTCAAAAAATACGGTCAGGGAAAGAGAATGAAGCTCAGCCGTAAAACCATAACACCACCGCGGATCGAGATGCTGCCTCTGATCGATGTTGTCTTCTTGCTGCTGGTCTTTTTTATCTACGCCTTTGTTTCTATGGCCGTGCATCGTGGCCAGCCTGTGGACCTGCCGCAATCCAGCAGCGCTGCATTGGAGACCCAAAAAGCCATAAGCGTTACCATTCAGTCTGGAGGTCAGGCAAAAGTCTTTGTTGACGAGGAAGCGGTAAATCTTAGCAGCTTAAGTGAACGATTGCGGAGAAAGAAGACAGAAAGGCAGGACACTCAGGAACCCGAGGTGCAGATCTTCGCGGATAAGTCGGTTTCCTACCAAGAGCTGTTTCAAGTGTTGGATCTGGTAAGATTGGCAGGCCTGACCCGTATTTCCCTACAGGCCGAACCAGAGGGAAACACACCATGAATGGAGTGCAGAAACGTTTGCTGACTGGCGGAATACTGGCCCTGGCCCTACATATTGCTCTGTTTTTCCAGCAGTTGGCCGAGCCGCAGGCCAGCATACCAAAGCTTCTGTCCAGCCAACGGGTTACGGTTTCCCTGGGAGTTCTGGAGGTTGTCAAATCGCAACCTCCAGAACCCAAACAACCCCGAAAAGTTGTGGAGAAGACAATTTTGCAGCCGACAAAGGCTGAGGTCAAGGTAGCCCAAAGGCCATCGGTCTTGAAGCCTGCCCAGCCTCCAGAGAATAAACCAAGGCCGGTTGCCCAGAAAAAACGGTCTCCAAAGCCGCAAACAAAAAGATCTATCCCGGCTCTTGCAGAACAACAGATTGTCCCTGCACCAGTTCCGGTAAAAGAGACGTCTGCTGAAAAACAGGTGGTCCCGCCATTGTCCGAGGCCTGGCAAGAAAGCAGTGGCGCTCAGGCCTCATCCACGACAGCAAGGATCATCCAGCAGGCAATCCCGCTCTACCAGATCAACCCTCCCCCCAGATACCCACGCCAAGCCAGACGGCGGGGTCTTGAGGGTGTTGTCCTCCTTGAGGCCCTTATTGATATTTCAGGGAGGGTAGCAGAGCTCCGGCTCTTTTCATCAAGCGGCCACCCTGTCTTGGATCGGGCGACCTTAAAATCCGTACAGAGCTGGCGTTTTACCCCTGGCACCATCGGGGGCAATCGGCAAGAGATGTGGGTGACAGTCCCGGTACGATTCCAGCTGAATTGAAGTTACTTCACCGCCGCTGCTAGTTTCTTGCCAACCTTGAACTTCACTACCTTCTTGGCGGGGATCTAGGGTCACCCATTAAAAGGCCCCTTGTCAAGGTATATAGTTCCCCATTAGGGAAAAAATGGTCTTTTCCCTTGCAAGGGTTTCATCAAGTTACCAGCTGATCGCTCTGTCTTCGTAAGGATTCCTTTCTTCCGCACCCGTTATTTCAGAGTATTCGTGTCGGTAATATCTTACCGCACCAGTCACCCATCAGGATCTAGGCATCAGCACGAGACAGATGGCTGTGTAGCGAAGAGTCCTCAAAAACTCGTAGTGGAACAGCCATCTGTCGTCCATGTGATACCCCATTCCACGTTTGTGGACCCAGAAAATAATTGGTGCCATGATGTGTCCAATTGTTTGTTTCAGATCTCGTGGTTGTAAACCAACCCCTTAGTGGTTCACATCATGGGCGGTAAAAAACAATCATCACAGGGCGAGACGGCTGCCAATCAGATCTTAGATGGTTTTACCAACCCCACGTCAGGTTCACCGCCTCGGCCATTCTCAGGCAAAGAGTTTGTTCGAGTTAAAGTCTACCTGATCCCTCATCATGTAATAGGCAGCTCTTGCCAACTTGTGCGCCAGTACACTGTAGGCCACCGATTTATTCGTTCTGGCTGATTTCCGATTGAAGAATGCTCTGGCTTGATCATTGTAACGCCGGGAATACTCCGCCGCCTCAGAAAAGGCCCAGGCCAGATTCTTATTACCGTTTTTTCTGTTTCCTTTGCCCTTCTTTTTGTTGTTGCTCGTCCAGCTTGTCGGAACTTTCCGACAATAGGAAGTGAAGTTGCCAACTTTTTTGAATCGTGCAATAGGTCCGGTTTCCAGCATGATTGTTAGAGAGAGAATTTAGCCCACTCCCGGTATACTCTGCAAGCATTGAAATGATTTTCGTAATTTGACTTTCTCCAGCACCAGAGATTCAATTCGATATATCTGCTGTCCCAGGAAATCAATCACCTCCTTGGAAACGTCTCCACAAAGTGCCAGATCCTCTTGGCCTGCCAGCAAAGGAGCCACATGATTTTCACGCAGTTGTTTGATTTTGTTTCCATTCAGGCTACAACCACAGTTCCGACTGATTATTCCTTGCAGGCTGTTGATTACTGAGGTTCGTAACCGAACCAGGTGCCCTCTTTTTCTCAGCAGATCACGAAAAGGTCTTTCTTCTTTTGGATAAATGTATCCTTGGGGGATAATCCCCAATCTTGCCATATGAGCCAGCCAAAAGGCGTCATGTTTGTCATCGACATGCTTGAGGCCCTTATATTGCTGCATAGCTGCAGGATTTGCCAGTATCACGTTGTACTGCTGCTCCATCAGAGAGTCCACAAGCCAGTACCAGTTAAAGGTGGACTCCACCACAATTACCGACAGTTCATCTTTGAATGGTTCAAACTCAGCCAGCAGAACATCCGCCATATTAGGAAGTTTTTTGTGGAACACACCTTTGTCATCCTGGTCGAGAATAGCCAAATGGCTATTGTTTGAATGTAGATCAATTCCAGCGTATAATGTAGTCATAAGGCACCTCCTTTGTAATGGTTTCCTTACCTCAATTATACAACCATCTCGGTTGGGCTTGAAGCTCGATTTTGAGTTTCAGGCCGAGGTGCCTTTTATATGATTATCAGGTCTTGAAGTATAAGTTTTACTTTGGGTTTGTCCTGCCTGCGTTCATTGTGATAGGCACATCAAAGTTCTATTCTTCTTACTCATTTTTGATGATTAACATTTCTACTGTTGCTAATAAGGGTAGGGAGTATTCCCCGCCCTTGCTCTACGCCATTAACCGTAAAACCACCCCGATATCATGGTCTTTTACGTAATCGTTTAACCTTACCAGTAATTTTCGTGGAACATAAAGCACCTCTCCAGTTCTTCCATTTTACGGGTTCTGGATAGTTAAATCTCTATCTTGGGTATCATATGACCTGAGGTTAAAAATCTCACCGAAATTCATGCTGTCCCTCACCATAAGCTCGAATATAATTCTGGGAACAACTGACATTTCATGGCATCATATATATGCGGGTGATGCCCAGCAGGAATAAGCTATAGGGCATATCATCAGGAAGCATCTCAATCTGTGTGTTGTATACTCAAACCAAGGGTTGCCAAGGGATATCTTTTTCTTTGCAAACTTCCTCAAGTCAGCAAGACATAAGCAGGTTCCAAGAATGAAACATTGGTAGCAATCGCTGATCTCCCACAGCCTTTTCCGTTTTCGAGAGGTGGAGTTTTAAACTGACGAATCAATTTTCTACACATAGTAGTCCCCAACTGACGGCCAGGTTCAAAAAATTCTCGCTGTCGCCAACAAGCCGAAAAGCTTGTTGGCAGAAGTACCGGGACCAGCGAGATAAACTTAGACGTATAAGGAATTTATAAGGTACTGAACTAAAATGCATATGCCAACTGCATGGTGAAGTTGTTAGAACTTTTATCCGTTCCTTCCTCACCCAAGTCGTAACCAGTATCATGAAAATACTCAACAGAGAGAACAGTGGCCGGGAATATTTCAAATGAAGTGGTCGCAATATATCTGGTTTTTGGTAATCCAAGTTCAACGGCTTCGTCAGTGCCCTGTATACCAATGGTAAAATTAGATGGAATCTCACCAAGCTTTACACCATAGCCAATTTCCACATTCCATGCTGAAGGTTCGGCAGTATAAACAGCAGCAGGATCAACTGTGTCTGCATCATTAAATTGATCAAGAGCTGTCACATATTCAGCAGCAATCATGACCGGACCAAATGTCCCAATAGCATGCATCCCAAGACCACCGACCTGATCCTGAACAGTCTCTTTTCCAAGATCATCATTTAAAAAGCCATTTATTCCACCAGAGTCTGCAATGTTACCCACATAGGAAAGCCCTGTATCAATACTCATATTGTCATTCTCTAAGGCATAGCCAAGTTGTGCACCATATCCTTTAACGACGTTTGCCCCTTCGTCATCTTTCATCCCGTTATACACAAAAATGGCACCATAAAACCCCGCAGCTTCAAAACCTATGTTCATTCCAAAATCACTGATCTCACCAACCTCAAGGGTTAACGGGTCCTGGATCATATTGGTCGCAAAGTTACCAAAGGGTACATAAAATTTTCCTGCTGTAACACTTAAGGGAAAATGATCGTAGTTACCAATCTCAATAAATCCTTCATCTATAACAATATGATCATTCTCTTCTCCTCCTTCATACAATGCAAGAAGAGAACCCCTTGCCCACTCATTAACTTCAACACTGAGCCCAAGCTCGACGGTTGCCAGGACAAATTCGTTAACATTGTTTCCCTCAAAGTCATCACCAGCTGAGAATTCGCCTTCAATCAAACCGGAGAGTGTTACGAATTCATTAATCGCCTGACTGCCTTTTTGCTCAAGCTGTTCTGCAAGGTATTCCTCAACCACATTGCGTTGTGCTTTTCTCAAAGCTTCACTGGTCTTAGCATTATTTCCTGCACCCGCCTCATTTGAGGTTCTTTTTACACTTTCGAGTTCTATGATGCGCTGTGTTAACTGCTGATTTTGAGTAATTAACTTCTGTACCTGTTGTTTCACAAGTTCCGTATCATTGTCAGTTCCTGCAAAAGCAGAAGTTCCACTCAGCAGACAGAGCATTCCGGCTGCCAGAGCAGTTATTTCGTAAAATTTCTTCATTATTTCCCTCTTTTTTCTTGTTGAACTATGTTAGCCAAGACTAACTTGGCGACGAAAAAAATTTAGTTGCTGTTAGTCCTGTTTGATTGTTGTTTTGGAACTTTTCCCTTTAGTTTGCATGCGTATTGAATCATTCGTTCTGTTACTTTCGTGGAAACGGCAGCGTCCATTTTACTGACACCTTCTTCTGCAGCCCTTTGTTCTATACCAAGCACTTCAACAAAAAAAGTACACAGTATTTGTCGATGCTTATGTGGTTTGTTATTATCCGTCATCCAAGCCACTCATAGGTCGTAATCGTTGCAGGATCACACTTGCAGCAACCATTTTGGCAGCCGAGGTTACCAGCATGTTTTTTCACCTTTCCCTTGCGAACCCATATGTCGAGCATGGGCTGGACAGTGTTCACTTCTGTCTTGAAATGAATTGCAATATCCTGCAATGGGACAAGTTTACGATCCCTGATATATTCTTTAATTTGTACAAGATTCATTTTACTCTCCACTAATATTATGAGTCTTATGCTCTGGCACCTTCCAGTAAAACGCCTTCTTGCTGGCTCTGGTTTCCAAGCATCTTGAGCACCATCACTGCAAGAGTAAAAGCCACGATATCACCAACAACCCACATTATCGAACTCGCCGGGTGGCTGCTGAAAGTAGCTACCTGATAAAACAGAGTTGAGGCTATGTAGGCCAGAAAAGTTGTCCAGAAGCCAGTAAAGAGAGTCCACTTTAGATTGGTCTCCCTGTACACTGCTGCAATTGCAGCACTGCAGGGGAAATAAAGAAGAACAAAAAGTAAATAGGAGAATGCAGCGACTTTACTGCCAAACAGAGTCACCATGGAACCAAATGTTGCGACATCCACTTCCATCTCTTCTGCTGCTACATTCGAATCACTAATCTCACCAACGGAAAGGCCAAGGGGATCAGAAAATGTCCCTGTGAGGTCTACGAGATTAGCCGGGATGGTTGCAAAAGATTTGGCTATTGCACCCCAGAAATCAAACGCATCATCAGCTTCTTCTCCAGCTGCTTTTGCATCCATGGCCGAATAGAGTGAGTTAATAGTTCCGACAACTGCTTCTTTGGCAAAAATACCTGTAAAAATGCCAACCGTAGCAGGCCAGTTTTCATCACTTACGCCAAGTGGTCTAAGTACCGGAGTAATGCTCTTACTGATGGATGCAAGGGCTGACATCTCAGTATCTTCATTCCCAAAAGTACCATCGGTTCCGAGGGAGTTGAGGAAAGCAAGGAGTGCAATAACCGGAATCAGAACTTTCCCAGCTTTAAATATGAAACTTTTAAGCCGATCAAAGGCACTAAAAAAGATGTTTTTAACTGAGGGTAGATGATATGGCGGAAGCTCCATGACAAAAGGCGTAATATCACCTTTTAGCACACTATTCTTTAGGATAAGACCTGTGAGAACAGCAAAGGCAATGCCGATCAAGTAGAGCAGAAAAACAAGATTCTGGCCGCCGGTGGGGAAAAATGCAGCGGCAAAAAGGGCATAAACCGGTAACCTGGCACCACAGGACATAAAGGGGTTCATCATGATGGTAAGCGTCCTGTCCCGTTCATTTTCCAATGTTCGGGTGGCCATGATGGCTGGAACATTACAACCAAAACCGACAAGCATAGGAATAAAGGATTTACCTGGAAGCCCGATAATACGCATAAACCTATCCATTACAAAGGCTGCCCTTGCCATGTAACCGGAGTCTTCAAGAAAGGAGAGGAAAAGAAACATGAAACCGATGGGCGGAATGAATGTAGCCATGGTCTGAATACCACCACCAATGCCGGTGGCAAGGACTGTGCCCAGCCACGCTGGAGCATGCAGCATTTCAAGAACTTTACCAAAGCCATCCACAAAGATAGTACCGGCAAAAATATCAAAGAAGTCGATGAAAGCTCCACCAAGGTTGATGGTAAACATGAACATCAAATACATGGCAGCCAGGAAAATCGGGATTCCAAAGAAACGGCTGAGGAGTACCTTGTCAATTGTATTGGAAACCGTATCCTTTACTACTCCACCTTTCCTGACGGTCTCTTCAGCGATCCAACTGATAAAGCCATAATGTGCAGACGCTATTGTAATATCAGATTCTTCACCAGATTTCTGCTCAATGGTTTCCTGCAAAGAGGCAACTTTCTGCAAAACATCTGTGCTGACAAGGGAAACGGCCTGTTCATCATCTTCGAGAAGTTTGACAGCCAGCCAGTGAGCATCGATTTTATTTACTGCAGCACGATCTTCCAATAAGGGAAGCAATTCAGACACTGCTTCCTGTATCTCAACCGGATATATCTGTCTTGCGGGTGGTTGTATATTTTTCTGCGCTGCTGCAATAATAGCTTCCTTAAGAAGAGCAAGACCTGTATTCTTACTCGCAACCATCGGAACCACAGGACAACCGAGACGAGCTTCCAGCTCCTCTATATCTATTTCAATTCGCTTCTCTTTAGCAACATCCATCATATTGAGAACAACCAGCATGGGAACACGCATCTCCATGAGCTGGCTGGTGAGATAGAGGTTCCTCTCGATGTTTGAAGCGTCGACTATATTCACGATAAGATCAGCGTCCTCAGAGAGTACGTAGTCCCTCGCAACTTCTTCATCTACCGATGATGCAGATAATGAGTAAATACCAGGAGTATCTACAACCGTAATTCTGTTCTCTTCATGTTTATACCAGCCTGTTTTTCGGTCAACAGTAACACCCGGCCAGTTGCCAACACGCTGTTTAGCGCCTGTTAAAGCATTGAATAATGTTGTTTTACCGCAGTTGGGGTTGCCAACCACGCCAATGATAATTTCACTCATTTTCTAACTTCCTCCACAATAAGTGCTGTTGCTTCATCCTTACGTAAACTTAAAGAAAATCCTCTCAGATTAATTTCAACAGGATCACCAAGAGGAGCAACTCTATTAACAGTAAATTCTGTGCCTTTAATAAGCCCCATGGCCAGCAGTTTACTGCGATATCTTTTATAGCCATGGCCTTTGAAGTATCCTGTAACCCTGCCAGTGTCGCCGACTCCAAATTCTGCAAGTGTTTCTTTCATAATTTCAGACCTTTGTAACGTTGATTTTATGGGCCATTCCACCCCCAAAAGCATAACGACTTCCAGCCTTTGAGATAAGTACGGTGCCTTTATTCTGGCGTTGCACAACTTCTATGACATCATCCAGTGTAAGCCCCATACTGAGCATCCTTTCCTGTATGTTATGTCCACCACGAATTAAAACAATCCGCACACTTTCACCTTCTCCAGCCATTGCCAGAGGAAATGAATTCGCAGTCGATTCCTTTCCTTTTTTCCAATCCATCATATGAGCCATGATTATTCCTACTTTGTTTTGAGTATCAACAGATAAGTTAGCCGTACCTAATAAATGGCTTTTTACAGAGGTCTTGTTTCAATGTCAACACTTATTTAGTCTAGGCTAATTTTTATTCAACGGCTGAACATTGCGGATATGTAAACAGAAACGACAGAAAAGATGAAGGCTGTGAATGAAACAAATAATCAACTAATGTTAATTATTCAGTATATTGTGGTGCACATTGTTGGCTATTACAGATAAAACAAGGGGAGAGTATAGTGGGACGTAACGAGAAGTGATGTATAATTATTTTTTCAAATCAGTTTTAGAGGGGAAATCTGTTGTACAGCGTTTACAGTCTTCCTCGGAACAACCATGTTTACAAAAGTAGCCAAAGCCTGATTCCCAAGTGATCTCACCCTTAGGACAGGTTTCCACATATTCAGCATATTTCACCAGGCGTTCAACAATTCCTTTTGGAATAGAGTGTTCCATCTGGCAGGCAGCTTCATCAGCCTCTTTTGTTTCAACTCCGAGTACATTGATAAGGAATTCTTTTAAGGCCTGGTGTCTGTGAACAACATCTGTAGCCACCACCTTTCCATCCTCAGTAAGCGTGATCAAGTCATAAGGGGCATAATTTACCAAACCTAACTTGGCCAGACTACGAAGAGCCCCAGTTACGGAGGAGGCGCGCACATTAAGATACGTAGATATATCTTTGGCTCTGGCAGCCATCTTTTCGGCGGAAATATGATAGATAGCTTCCAGATAATCTTCCTGACTTGCTGTGAGTTTGTTTTGATTAGCCATAAAATGGGAAACTATCAAACAAATTACTACAAGTCAAAAAAAATATGTTAATCCGAAACAACTTAGGACTCTTTAACTCTCTATTTGAGAGCACGCTATTATGATTGGAAAAACAAATCTTAATCATTTTTACCTTTCCCAGTACTTAGAGTTACTACTGTATATACGTAATAACTCCACATTACAGCAAGCCACCAAAATCAGTCAAAATTGAGCATTACTCCCTCCAAATGCCTATCAATACGCTTGCGAAGAGCGGAGGGAAGATTATAAGACATTTTCTGCTCCTTCCATTTTTCAAACGTACTCGCAACCGTTTCCCGTACAGTATCGATGACCAGATATTCCGGTACTTCAGCCTTGCGAATGAGCTTCTGGAAATGCTTCAAACCTATCGTGCCCATATCTTTTTCACCAGCCAGGTTCAGTGCCAAACGATCACCGGGAAGATATGGAATAGTTGAGACAAAATCATAAGCTGGAGACAATTCTGGTGTAACCCCATCGGTGTAAATAAATGACCAGTTTTTGAGATGCATATCACCGTTACCTATCAGCACAGTAAAGGTAAGCCGTCGAATAAACTCCTTGAGGCCTGTTTCACCAGTTAATACCCATATCATATTGGTAATATTGTCATAGCTGACTTTATTGTATTTGTCATTTGGGAATACGTTGTAGACCTGAGCAAAATCTTCAATATGGATCCGTTGTTTCTCTTTTCGATCAAACCGTTTTATTGCTAAAGCCAGATTTCCTGATAAAAAGCCAAGCTCCGGTAAGCCTGCAATTTTCTCAAGGGGAACAAGATCTGTTTCAGGGACAGAAATACCTACCTCTTTTGCCAGATGTAGCATAGCCCATTCATTTTCAGGAACCTGGGCAAAATTTTGAGCAGGTAATTTGACAATCCAATCGCCGCCGACTCCGCTTGCTGGAATGGTCAAGCCGCCTTTACTCTCTGCAAGGACAGAAAATTTTAGTTGTACTCCGGCAAGAGAAAATCGATATGGTTGTTCCTGAGAGGAATGTTCTGTTTCTTTTGCCTGAAGTTTTGGTGGGACATTATGTTGATCTGATGATTTTATGGAGACCGCACCAGGCAAATCTTCCCCAAATAGTTCAAGAAGTTTAAATTCACGAGAAGGTTTTACTCCACCACGTTTGGCGAGATATGTCCGCAGATGACCTTCGGGTAATAGATTTGAAAAGAATGGAGGTAGTTTGGTTTTGTAGGTTCTGGTTTCTGGAATTAGCTCTTCAGATCCAGTAAAAAATGACTGGCTGAGGACTGGACGATTTGAGTCATTCAAATATCTTTTTTCAAAAACAAAAAAAGTACGATCACCTGGGAGTAATGCCAGTTGGCCAATGTGGGTTTGGGCTAACCATACATCTAAAATATCAGCCATCAGTCTTCCTCGTCAGGTTGCCATCTGGGTGTGTCTGTATCTTCACCGGTAAGAAGTGCTCTAACAGCTGGCAACATAGAGCGTGGCACCAAGGTCAGCTCCAGATCAAGTATGCGAGCCATATCTCTTAATGTGGATAGTTGCGGATTGGTTAATTCCTGCTCAATCTTAGAGATATGACTTTGCGGCAATCCAAGCTTTTTTCCAAGTTCGGCTTGGGTAAGCCCTTTCTCCTGACGCGCAGACTTAAGACTTTGAATAATATTGCTCATAAATATATGTTAAGCCATATACGAATATCTGTAAATATATTTAAACATATAATAAAGGCTTACTCTAAATTATTTTCTTGCTTTTCTCACTGTTACGCATAATTATATAGGTAATATTCCACTTATTTCATATAAGTAATCCCTGTCCACAGGGAAATAGCTGGGAGCCAATTCGCGTTTTTTTATCGGTTACCCTTGTATGTAAGCACGGTCACACCATAAACAGCAGAAACAGTTTCATCGTACAAGCGAACTTCTTTTCTGCAGCTGTGTGTGATAATCTCAACAACAGAATTCTGTCTTGAATTTCTGTTCCCGTATTCTTTCCCCTTATTTATGTCCGGTAAATATTGCTAACGATTTTTTGTGCGTTTTCATTATTACCCGGCATTAACAATAGATTTACAAAGATTGTTATTCAATTTACCAAACCCCATAATCGGGAGTGAAACACATACTCCCATCGGGGAATATTGTCGTTTTTCTCCCTAAACAACAGGAGGAACAACGATGCCAGAGAAGAAAACTCTCACTCAACAGATCGAAATGGTTAATGCACAGCTTCGTGATTTTGGTCGTACAGCTATTCATGAAGTAAAAATGGTCAAGAACGGTCAGATTATTGGTCAGATCCGCTACGGCTATAAGCCACAGTATGTTTTTGATGCGGTGAACTCTATACTTATGCCAGAAAACTGGCGGTATGAAGTTGTCAGCAAGGATATTTTCGACAACCAGGTCGTTGCCGAAGTGAAACTCTTTATTCGTGTAAAGGATGAATGGTTTTGTAAAGGCGCTCAGAGCGGACAGATGCAGATTGTCAGAGGGAATGTTGGAGATGCAATGAAAGGTGCAATTACTGATGCCATTCAGAAGTGTTTATCTCTACTTTCCATTGGTAGTGATGCTTACAAAGGCTTGCTGCAAGCTGCTTTTCATGCCAACAATGGTGCAAAAAAGCCACAAGCATCTCCCCAAAGGCAAAAGCTGAACAAACCCAATAACTCTTCAAAACAGAAACCAACCGACAACGGGAATCTCCCCAAAATCGCAGGAATAAAATACCAGCAACGCAACGGAATTGTTGTTGCCACTGGTAACGCCTACGATAAACGGGAACTGCTGAAATCAGCAGGATTCAGATGGGATAAATCGGACAAAAACTGGTTCAAAGAACTTAGTGTCCAGTAAATAAACTCAACAACCTTATTAAACCTGACGGGGGAGTACAATCGTATCCCTCCCAGGGATCCGTGTGCCCTCTTGTCACAACCAAAGAGGAGTCATACACATGGATATTCACAACACGCTGCTCACAAGTTTACGAAAACTTGCAAAGCAACACACCGAAGAAACACTTGGTGATCGCAGGAATTATCTTGGTGCATCCGATATTGGGTATTGCCCGAGAAAAACAATTCTTGAACGCATCCATCCGGGTGAACACGACTTAGCAACACTCCTGCGTTTTCAGCGTGGACACATGACAGAAGATATCGTCGCCATGGCATTCTCTGCCGCCGGTTTCAACAATTATGAACGGCAGGTGGAAATTGCTGTTGAGGGAGATGTTCCCCTCAAGGCGCATATCGACTTTGTTTTTACATCCAAAGCCCAAAAAATCAAATCTGTTCTGGAGATTAAAAGCACAAGCAAGATCCCCGATGGGCCGTATGGTTCATGGGAATCGCAACTTTATATCCAGATGGGAGCCCTTGCCAGAAAGTATCCTGATTATACGATCAAAGGTGCAGTTATGGCACTTGATCTTGCAGACGGCAATGTAGGGTTTTTCAACGGATATAAACCGGAAAAGACGATCTTTAATGGCTTACTGGAACGGGCTGGAACCCTCTGGTCTGAATACCAAGAAATGAAAAATGGAAAAGATGTATATCCTGATACGGAAACCGGCCCCCTTTGCGGATTTTGTAATCATATAACAACCTGCCCACGTTTTGAAGGAGAAGAGGTTCCTCAGTTGGCAAAGGTTGTTGAAGCATTACAGGATCAGCAAGCCAAAGAGAAGGTAGTTAAAGGAGAGATCAAGCTTTTGAAGCGAAATCTCCTGGCCGTGGTCGAGCAAAAAGGTCCGATTAAAACCGGAGGTTGTCTGCTTAAAAAAGCAATAAGAAGCAGAAAATACCTGGATACAAATCGGCTGGAGAACTTCCTCACAGAAAGTGGTGTTGCCATAGAGGAATACCAGAAGACAAACACCTTTTCCTTTCTGGAAATACGAAAAGCAAAAGCAGCATAACCAAAACTTAATTCAAGGAGAAACACAATGAACAAAGCAATGATAATCGGGAATTTAGGCAATAATCCAGAACTCCGCCATACCCAGAATCAAACTCCGGTTGCAACATTTTCGGTGGCTAGCACTGAACGCTGGAAAGATTCTGATGGCAACAAGCAGGAACACACGGAATGGCATCGCGTTGTTGCTTGGAAGGGGCTTGCCGAAGTGTGCAATGAACATCTGAGTAAAGGCTCCAAAGTCTTTATTGAGGGTAAACTTCGCACTCGTAAATGGGAAGATCAGGACGGTAACATTCGCTACAGCACAGAGATTGTTGTACGAGATCTTGAGATGCTTGGCGGCAGGCAGGAAAATAGTGAATCTGTACCGGATGACGGAAGGGATATACCACTGCCTGAAAACGATATCCCGTTCTAAAACACTTCTTACCACACTTCATACAACTGGGGAAACCTCTTCCCGGTTGGGGCATTGGTTCCTCCGATTATACCAGGAGAATACCAATGTTATTTATGAAAGATCAGGATGGGAAATATCATCCTGCACCCAAAAAAATGGTACTGACTGCTGCTAACAAACTCAGTGGGTATCAGCTACGACGCGGATCTCATATTATATCTGCTGAATTGGCTAAGACTGTGATTGGTTATAAATTACAAGGCAGGCAGCAGGAAGTTTTTGCCTGTTTGTTCCTTGATACCCAGCATAGGATTTTGTCATTTCAGGAGATGTTTAGAGGTTCCATCCATCACACAGCAGTTCATCCCAGGGAGATTGTCAAAGAGGCGCTATTGCTTAATGCCTCTGCAGTGATCCTTGCTCATAACCATCCATCGGGAAATTCTCAGCCCAGTAAAGAGGATATCTTTCTGACCAATACCCTGAAAGATATTCTGGATGTCGTTGAGGTGAAGATTCTTGATCATATGGTTGTTGGCGATGAAGTAACTGCGTTTACCGATGTAGGGCTTTTGAAGCCTTAAACTATTATCCCTTTTACGGGGCAATTCTGCCCTGCAAGGGAGAGTCTTGCCCTTATTTTTCAAGGAGGCAAGACATGCAAACAGAACAACGTAATTCTACTGTTCGTGATTCCAATGATACAGGGCTCTTTGAGCCTGATGCAAAGTCAGTTCAGACATTACTCCATGATTGTTATGGAGAAGCTTTGATGATCACAGAAACTGATGGCATATCCGACATCTTTTGTCGGGATGAATGCAGTGGATTGAATCGTCAGTCCCATGCACACCATTGTCTGGCTACTGTTACGAATGGTCATAAGGCACGATTTTTTGTTGGCAATCTGACACCTGCTGGTGGACGGTTTCGCTCAATTGATCGTGATATGGCCGTTCAAGTTGTGACAGGCTGGATATTTGACGATTAGAATCAACAGTAGATAAAAAACGAACATTTCCCCAATCGGGGGCAGTCTGCCCCCTGAAACGGTGCAGTCTTGCCCCCTTATTTATTTCAGGAGACAATACTATGACAGCACCTACCCATTTAACAAATGATCAAATCGTAAAAATTGCACCAGCAGCAGGATCTTTGCAACCAATCAATGGCGTTTCGGAACGATATTCTTTTGTCCCCACCTTAACGGCTATCGATTTACTGAGGGATAGCGGCTGGTTTCCCGTTCATGCGCAGCAAAGCAGTGTGCGCAATCCAAAAAAAGAAGGCTACCAGCGACATATGATCCGTTTTGCCAAAAATGGCCTTGCCTTTGATGGTGAACGGGTTGATCTGATGTTATACAATTCCCACGACTGCGGATGCGCATTTAAACTGATTGCTTCTGTCTGGCGGCAAATTTGCGGAAACGGCCTGATGGTCGCCTCTGAATTTGCCAATTTCAGTCATAAGCATATCGGATTCAACCCGGATGATTTTATTCATTCTGCGGGTGAAATTGCATCCTCTGCAGGAACAATAGCAGATCAGGTGGATGATATGAAAGTTATCGAGATGACACCCGATGAACGTAATATCTTCGCCATGTCTGCCCACAATCTTTTGTATGATGATCTGGAGAGTGCTCCTGTTCATCCGGATCAGTTATTGTCGGAACGTCGTTATGATGACAAAGGCAATGATTTGTGGACAACCTTCAACGTGATTCAGGAAAATATCATGCGTGGTGGTCTCAAGGGGAGAACCCGAGGCAGCAATGGACGTCTCAGACGTACAACAACACGCCCGGTAAAAGCCTTGGATCGAAATGTAAAACTCAACCAGGCTCTTTGGTATTTGACAGAGAAAATGGCTGAGTTAAAGCAGGCACCATTAGCAAGCAATGCCGTGAATGCTAAGACATAACTCGTTAACCATAGCCGTCTCCTTCTGGGGACGGCTTTTTTATTGCATTATACTTGCAACCTTACATAGATATGATATCATATCGTTTAGTATGGTAATATTTAATATGAATTCATATGGTATAAATAATGGCAATCGTATTATTCGGCGGTGAAAAGGGCGGCACTGGGAAAACCACATTGGCAACTAATATGGCCGTTATGCTTGCTTTGCAGGGTAAGGATGTAATGTTGCTGGATACTGACCGACAAGGGACGGCATCTTTTTGGGCAACGGTAAGAGAAGAAACGGAAATAGAACCACGCATTGCCTGTGTACAGAAATTTGGTAAAGGTTTAGTTTCCCAAGTGCGTGATCTGGCAGATCGATACGATGAAATCGTGATTGACGCTGGGGGCCGGGATTCTGCTGAACTTCGTTACGCCCTTGGTGTCTCCGATTTTGCATATATTCCCATCCAGCCTTTCCAGTTTGACATCTGGACTCTGCAACAAATGAATGATCTGGTGGATATGGCTCAAGGATTAAATGACAATCTGCAGGCCTTTATAGTGCTGAACAGAGTCTCCACTAATCCAGCGATACAGGAAGAATCTGAAACACGAGAGTTTTTTGAGCAGGAAGATTTTCAGAATCTTACGCTTATGAATTCCGTTCTTCGGGATCGTATATCATATCGTAAGGCTGCCAGGGATGGGTTATCTGTAGTGGAAATGAAACAGGACAAAAAAGCAATCCAGGAAATGACACAACTTTTTAAAGAGGTCTATGGTGGCAACTAAAAAGAAAAGTACGCTACGCTCAACACCAAAACGAAAAACAGATGCTGATCTTGATGAATTTGCATCTGGTGCCGGTAACCGCAGTTCAATGCAAGATATTGTGTATCCTTGGGAGGAACCGCATATCAGAGAAGATGTGAAAAAGAATTTGCCTCTACGAATTCCAGAGCCGTTGTATCTGAAGCTCAAGTACATTGCTGATCATACGCCGTATAGTATGAACTCTTTTATACTTGAACGTCTGACCAGTGAGATTGAAGAAGAAGTCGCATCTCTAACCGACTAACCTGCATACAAAGGAGAACTCAGTTTAGCGGTACCTTCAGCTATTGATTCCACCCCCAATCTTTATACCTGTCCCGTGACCATCGCAAATATTTCATCAGTTCCCAATTCACCATATCAGCATCAAATTCTTCGCTGTCATAATGTCCGCCAGACCACTCCATCAATCTTTCATGGTCTTCGTGTCCGGGATCAGCCAAAACACTGCAAAAGTCAAAATAGCCGGGAATACCGCCAACATCTTCAGGCGGACATGCTCTTGCACCATCGAGGCAGGCAATTTCGTTTTGCAGCCTGGGATTGAAATAATGACTTTCTTCAAGAATCAACTCGTGCATCCAGCTATCACCAAAATCATAGAGATACAAAATTTTTCTATTTTTCTGCTTAACCAGATCTCCAAAACGATATTTGCCGCACTTGAGCCCATCCTCTTTATATTCCGGATATTCGGTATATCGTTTTTTTCCAATTTTGAATTCGTGAAGGTGGCTGTCAGTCCAGCCCATCACGATCTGAATAACATCATGGAGCCTGTCCAGTGTAATACTTGCCGGTACAACAAATCTTCTCCAGATTTCGGGCTCAATATCAAGCAATCGTATTTTCAGCAAATACATCCGTTCACTCATGGTTTCTCCTCATATTTGGGCCAGAAGCTTCGTTTTCGTTTGTGCGCCACGTAAATTCCGTTTTTAAACGCGTCGTGGGTTTCGAAATTCCCCCAATCAGCTATTAGAGCAGCCAGCGTATCTAATTTTTTCAGATACTGGATTCCATATGAATAAGCCTTGGTATAACCACGTTCAAGGATTGAGACTAGCAAATTACGGTAAATTATTGACGCTGCAAGGCTACGTTCTTCTGTTTCCATGGTTTTGGCCAGCGGAAGCAAACTTGAATACAAATCGCCATTGATCTTGTCCGCCCGGTCAAGAAGATAAGTTTCTGCTTCCTTAATTTTCCCGATTGAGGTTAAAAATTCGGCATTGCTACTTTTAAAACCACTGTCGGCCAGGATCTCAGCGGTTTCACTCAAAATAACATCATCCCGTTTATCTTTACCAATAACATTCAAAAGCTCCTGTAATTGTTCTGTGGAGCGGTAAGCCTTGAACTGTTTATAAAGGAGTGCGGCTAATTCCTGATCGTCTCCCAGTTGCTTGTAAATTTGGAGTAATAACTTCTCACGCTCGTATTCTTGGGAGGTATCATCATTAGGTATTTTTTTAAGCCATGAATGGGCAGCATGAACATCACCACTCTCAAGATATACACTGGCAATATCGATATGGGCGGCAGGGGTCAGTTCTCTCCAGGAGGCAATCCGAGTTTTTGCAAATAGCTCAGCATCTTTTATCTGCCGGGCCAGAGATTCAATAAGACGGGAATTATGTCGTTTTCTGTATTCATCTTTTTCATTATCAACCAACTGCTGAAGCTGCGTAATCATTGATCTGATAGTTGTTTCTGGCAAACAATCCGCCACACAATCAATCAGAATACCACGTACACCGTAGCCATCGTCCTGCTGAAGCGCGAGTATGATATCAGCCACTTTCTCCTTGTCTTTACACTGTGAGGCATATTCCACAAACAGCTCTTTTGCATCAAAATCATACACTCCACTAACATGACCACTGGAATCATTGCAATTGTCAAAAACTATTCTGTCTGTTTCATAAAAGGCAGAAACAAGTTCAACTCCAGTCAGTGGATCACTAACACCAGCCTTAAGATCCTGCAGCAATGCCTCCAGTTCTCGTGAAAAAGACAGAGATTCTCGCCAATCAACAAAATATCGTGAGAGCTTCAAGTATGAAAGTTTTTCCTTAAACCTGACAGTGTTTTCCTGAGGAGTGGCAATCAGCCGGTCAACCATATCATCGGCAGCATCTGACGGTATGGCAAGTTTCCAACAAAGCATCTGCCAGGTTTTCTGCCCCAAGTTCTATCAATTTCTGTTTTCGCCTGTTTGTCATTGAAGATGGACCTGATCACTTCCACTGAGCAGTTTGCAGCCCGGGCCAGTTATTGTGCTTTTACCACCTGATAAAGGGACAATACTTACTTGTGTACTGATGCGTTCCTTTAATGCAGAAACGTGAGAAATGATACCAATGAGTTTTCCATCCTGCTGCAACCCCGATAAGGTTTCGAGAGCTGTTTCCAAGGCCTCTTCATCCAATGTCCCAAACCCTTCATCCAGGAACAGTGAATCCACTCTGACTTTGCGACTGGCCATTTTTGAGAGACCCAGAGCGAGGGTAAGGCTGACGATAAAGCTTTCCCCGCCGGACAGGTTTTTAGTCGATCTGATTTCTCCGGCCTGATAATTATCGACGACATTCAACTCAAGAGCCTGCACAGCATCCCGAATGAGCAGGTAGCGATCCGTCATCTTTTCCAGCTGCCGATTGGCATGTGACACCATCAACTCGAAGGTCAGTCCTTGAGCAAAATTCCTATATTTCTTGCCGTCTGCTGACCCAATAAGACCGTGAAGTTTTTCCCAGCGATGACACTCGTTTTTCTGAGCTTCAATTGAAGCCTGCTTTTCCTTTATCCGCTCTTGGGCCGCTGAATTTTCTGCTAGCTTATGCATCAGGCCTGCGATCGTATCCCGAAGCTGCCTTAGGCCCTCTTCAATCTCTTTATGGAATGGTTCTAACTCATCAAGATTTGACTCTGTAACCTTCTTGGCAATTTCTGTAGACAGCCTGTTTTTACGATCTTGTTGCCTGGCCAGTAGTTGGGTTTGCCGGTCATCCAATCCCTTTGCTTTCGTTTTGAGTTCATCCCTATCAGAAGCTCTAAGGCAAGCCTTCAGAAATTGGTTTTCATCCGCAAATCCTGCAGGCTTCAAATAATTGCTAAACGTTGACTCCATATCTTTCAGCTCGGAGACCCTTTTTTCGATCCGCTCGCTTAACGAGGCAATATTTACTTTGGTAGAATTAAGCTTTTGTTTGACCTCATCATAGGCAGTTCCTGCCAGTTTTTCTGCAAGCTCAGTATCGGTTATGGTTTTATTCAATCGGGTTTCTTCATCTTCTGGGACTTTGTTTCCAAACAGCTCCTGACGCTCTGAGTTTATGGTCTCGAATCTTTCCCTGGTTGTTTCCAAGGCAGTCTGTTTTTGGGTTAATGCCTTGAGTCGAGTATCAATAACCGCATCCAGCCGTTTTAGTTCGCTATCCAGATCAGAGATCTGTTTTTCTATTTCGTTTTTTTGTTTAACCCGATCCTGCCAGATCGTAAGCCGCTCGTTGAGTGATGTTATCAATGAAGACATATCCGAATCAGAGATATCTTCTATTCCAAGTGGTTGGAGTTTTGATAAAACAGATTTCTTCAACTCGTTAAAACGCAGTCTTGTATTTTTCAAATCATCTGTAAGATCCGTAAGGATTTTTTGGGCAGCTTTCTTGTCATTGGCGGCAGCAGCCGCAAGTTTTTCGCTATTAGTCAGATTGTTAAGAGCATTCTTTTCTGCCTCTTCGAGCTTTTTAATGTTGGATTCCTCTTCCTCGGCCTTGGGGATCAATTCTGACAGGTGCTCAATTTTTTGCTCGGTTTTATCTGGTTTAGGGATGTTTCCCTCTGCATAGGGATGTTTCTTCGAACCACATAATGGGCACGGGGTACCATCTTCCAGGTTGGAGCGCTGGTCTTCAAGTTCAGTAATCCTTGAAAGGAACACCATCTCACGTAGTAGAGTCTCCTTCTCGGTGCGGTATTCCCGAAGCAGTCGGTTACACAGTAACGAGGCTAAATCTTTCTTTCCTTGCTCAAGATACTCCCTTGCATTGTTCACCTCCTGTTTTCGGGTGTTGAGCTGGTTCGTTCTGTCTTTCAGCGTTGTGGCGGATGTGTTTAGGAGATTCGTGGCTGTTACTTCAGCTTTCGTTATTGTCGATATTTCTTTTTCTACAGCAAGAATATTACCAAATTGTTCTTCAATACCGGCCAAACCACTCACTAGCCACTCATCCCGGGAATGAGTTTCAAGATATTCCTGCATAAGCTTTAAGTTCTTGTAAGCCGTATCACGCTTTTTCAGCTCAACGGATTTAAGCTTTTTGTCAGCCTCAATCTGTTCCATATCTTTCTTGCAATCTACATCACCACTATCAACCGCCTTCTTTTTATCTGCCAATTGTTGATCAAGAGATCGCACTTTTTGGATCAGCGGAGCTGCAGTCTTCAGCTCCTTCTTTGCTTTGAGGGTCAGTTGTTCCGCCTTTTTCAGAGCTATTTCTTTTTGACCAGTTGAAGACTCAAGTTCAGGCAATTTCCCTTCGTGAGTTTTCAGGGACTTTTGATCCGTTTGTTGTTCCTTTCGTACGGCAGTTAGTGTAGCATAATTCCCATCTAATTCAGCCGCTTTAAGCGCCTGTCTAAGACGCTCCCGATCCGGCTTAAATGACTCGAGTTCAGATTTTAGTTTTTCAGACTCTTCATCAAGCGAGATGATTTCTTTCTTCAGATCATCAATGGAAGTCAACCAGGCAATAGCTTTCCCGACTTTGGTTACTTTGGATGCAAACTCAGTTTTCTGTTTTTGTTTGTCTTTCAGGTCCTGTTGGGTTTCCTTTTCCTGTTCAGGTTCAAGAATGGTAATACCTGATGTTTCGGCTTGCAGGATATTCAATTTCTCACGTTCATCACGTCCACGCTCATGGACACGCCGAGAAATTTCCGTATAAATTTCGGTACCGGTAATTTGTTCGAGTATTTTAGACTTCTCTTCCGCACTCGCTTTGAGAAAGGTATCAAAACCGCCTTGAGCCAATAGTATGGAGCGAGTAAACCGCTCAAAGTCCATACCTGTCTTTTCTTCAATAACACCTTTCACCAGACTTTTTTTAGTCTCGATGGGTTTGTCTGTATCTGCGTCACTGATTTCATGCCTGGCATCAGCAAGATTACCATCCGCTTTTTTACGAGCACGATGCTGCCCCCAGTGACAACGGAATCGACCTGCCTGGGATTCGAACATCACCTCAGCATGGCATTCTCCAGTCCCGCGAGACATGATTTCATTGCTGCTTTTGGTGATCCGTCCGAGACGAGGTGTCGCACCATAAAGTGCTAAGCAGATAGCATCCAGGATGGTTGATTTACCGGCACCTGTCGGACCGGTCATTGCAAATATACCGTTGGAAGTATATTCAGGAACGGTAAAATCAATAAACCATTCACCATAGAGTGAGTTGAGATTTTTAAATCTGAGTTCAAGAATCTTCATGACAAATCTCTTTATTCCGCATTGATGTCTTCTTCATGAAGAGACTTGATTATTTCGTTGTAAGAGTCCGTTAGTTCCGGCCGATCTTCAGCTGGAACCTCAAAGCTTTCCAGACAGCGCTCAAACACATCATTTACATCCAGATCATCGAGAGTTTCATTCTCCTGAATGGTACTGAGTGCGCGATCAATGACCCGTTTGTTTTTTATCCGCCGGATTTCCATAGTCGAATTAGCTAATGCTTCATCGAGCATTTCCCGGAGGTTGCTGATAATATCATTACCAGTATATTCAATCTCCAGCCATGCCAGGCTGTCATTCTGTTTAAGCTGTTCTATTTTTGAATGGATGTCATCAAGAGAACCTACAATCCGTTCCAGAGTTTGAAAACATGGTATCTGCACATCCTGAATGATTGGGGCAGTACCTTCAAAGCTGACAACAATCACTTTCTTGTCTTGCTTTGCTTCTCCATAGCCCATGGGGAGCGGTGAGCCGCAATAGTGTATGTGTTTTGCCTTTCCCACTGACTGAGGGACATGTAAGTGGCCAAGTGCGAGGTAATCGATGGAAGCTGGGAAAGCATCTTCACCAACATGTGCCAAAGAACCAACGTACAGTTCTCTGACGCCGTCTCCATCAATCATTTTCCCTCCAGTGGTAAAGAGGTGTCCCATGCCAACAATCGGCACACCTGGGTGCCCATCTTTTGCAAATTCTACCTGTTTTTGTTCAGCTATGGCGCAGACATCTGCATAGTGATTCTTTAAACCCTGGACGAGTTTTGCGTGTTTATCGTCCATAGTTTCTCCGGCCTCGACAGTGCGAATATCCTTGTCCCGAAGGTATGGTACTGCGCAGACAAGGACTTGCGGAAGATTCTCTTCGTCAGAAAGCACAAGTACTTCATCGGCAGGATTTTCAGTCACCTGTCCGACAACGTAGACATTCAATGCTCGCAGCAGTTCTTTAGGGGCATTGAGGAATGAAGGGGAGTCGTGGTTACCTGCAATAACAACAATATGACGGCAGCAGAAGCCGGACACTTTGCATAGAAAACGATAATAGAGCTCCTGGGCACGGTTACTTGGAGTGCTGGTATCAAAGATATCACCGGCAACCAGTAACACATCGATACTCTCATTTTTTATGGTGATACTCAGCCAGTCCAGGAATTCGCTAAACTCGTCGTAGCGTTTTCGTCCATAAAGAGAACGTCCCAAGTGCCAGTCTGAGGTGTGGAGGATCTTCATTGAGCCCCCTGCAAGGTTGGTGACATTATGTTGCAGTTTCCTCAAGAGTTTTGTTGCATTCTTCGATTACATACTCTGGGATGATGTCGAATTTGGCAGGGGCAAGTTGGCATATAAATTCATTTTCAATATGGTATGTTTCATTGATGAATTTCTGAATGACTGAGTTTTGAACATCCAAATCAAAAAATCTGAAGATTTGAAGTTTTTCATAACCATTCTGACATGTCTCATACAACGACTTCAGGGTGTTTGTGTCGGAGATCCTCTGAAGGATGTCAGTGTATGAAAAATCAGTCACTTGGCTTTTTATGTCTGCACATCCTGCTTCGAATTTATCCTCATTGATAACTGGATGATGTCCGTTCTCTTCTTTCGGTTCTCTGGTATCTGTAGCCCTTTCTCTTTTGTGCAATAGATTTGATAACACTTGATAGGCATCACCTTTGTCGTCTGAAATTTCGTAATGGCGCCTCAAGTAGATCAGTTTGATAATTTCATCTTTTTCAGATTCAAGCGCGCTTTTGCAGATCTGAGTAAATGTTTGTATGTCCCCTTTAGCGATAGCTTGCTCTTCGATTTTCCCGCTAGACAACTTCAAGAAAGATGCAGATGTTTGATTGTTAAATTTGCGGGATAGAGACTTGATCGTGTCAATGACGGGTTCCACGTCATGTGTAAGCATCAGGACTGTTTTTTTCTTCAGACATGAATCAGTATCCCGGCGGAAGAGCATTTCGAGGATAGCGTACTTTTTGTTCTTGTCAAAAGAAG
The DNA here is from genome assembly GCA_964538055.1 of uncultured Desulfocapsa sp. Classification (GTDB taxonomy): domain Bacteria; phylum Desulfobacterota; class Desulfobulbia; order Desulfobulbales; family Desulfocapsaceae; genus Desulfocapsa. Next base: position 28,575 of record CAZIDU010000001.1, read on the forward strand.
AAATAGGGTCATCCAAAATGATCAAGTCTGGATTTTTGGATAAGCATTCATACATAAATAGGATGATTGCAAATGCATTCCTCTCACCAAAGCTCAGATATTGGTTCCCGCCACTAATATGTTCACCATGGTCAACATGAAGAAGTTTCAGTTGCGATTGTCCATCCTCTCCGGCTATTTCTACCCTGTATCGATATCCCGCATACGCAAGAAATCCATTAATGTCATTTTGATGCTTTTCGACAATTTTCTGCATCTCTTTTCGCTGGATATTGATTTTCCCCTGCAGCAACCCGGCCTTCTTTATGACTTCATCAATGGATTTATTTATTGGTGTTATGGCGTTTTGAGTTCTGCTGGAGTTTAATTTTGAGAAAAACTGAAGGTCTAATTTGTACGCCGGTAATTTTTCCGACACTTTTTCTCCGTCCTTGAAATAAAATCCTGAAAGTGTCCTCAGTTTTTCCAGTTTTTCAACGAGGTTGTCAATTTGCGTTTTTACACTGACGATGTAGGCCTCATGCTCTTTTTCAAGGCCGTCTTGGAGGGTTGTGATTGTCGACAATTTTGATCTGGCATCATCTGAAAAGTATTCCCCAAGGCGCTCGATGACACCTATGATGCTAATTAGATTTTTAATTGCATTTTTGTCGTACTCTTGACCAACTTTCTTGATCTGCTCTTTTTTATCTGCTGCATGTGAAGTACAGAAGGGACAGTTGTCCGCTAGATCTGAAAATTCGTAGCCTTTAGTTTGCCAGTCGATCCAGCCAACACTGTTTTGGCTTTGAATAAATGGTTGAAATAGTTCCAACCCGGGAGGGATATGCTGAATTTTATTTCCTCCCGATAATCCCTTCATCCCGGTGGATGATTTAGATAGTCCCGACTTTGTCAGCTTGAAGGCACCACCAAGTTCTTTAAGAGTAGAGATCAGAGTTTCCAGCTCCTGATTGTTGGTAAATAGTTGCTTGATTTCAGAAACTATATCCTCAATTTCTCGCTCTTTTTCTGTGTAAGATTTGGTTCTAATAAAAATATCAAAACTATTGTTCAGAAGCTCGTCTTGCTTGAAAACAAACTGATTTACATAGTCCTCGTTGAAGCACATTATGTTTTTGATGTTCTCAGCTCCAACGATCTCGGGTTTCTTATTGTCGGGATTTGAATCTCTATATTTGAATGGCATAAGCTCACTCAACAAACTGCTATCTTCTGCCGTGCCGTATATGATTGCCTTTGCTATTGTGCTTTTTCCAGTTCCATTGGGGGCAAACTTGATATTCAATTTATTTTCAAACAGAGTGATATTTGCTGAATCGATGTTGTTGCTGTGCTTGATTTTGATATTCATAGAACGATCCCCATCTTAGATATTTTCATCAGCAAGCCCCTAAAGAAGGTGAAGTTGTTCCCACTCCAACAATATCCATCAACTTCCCATACCCATCCACCACATCATATTTAACCTTCTTCGGGTCTATCTTCAGGTTGATTTCATCAAAAAACTTTCGAGCGCATTTGATCTTTGTTTTTTCAATCTGCCTCAGCTCCATTGTTGACATGGAGCCTTTTGTTTCCGCGACAAAGTAGACATGCTTGACCGCTCCTTCCTTAAAAGATATGGCCCAATCTGGATTATATGTTCCGACAGGAGTTGGGATAAAAAAACCTTTGGGAAGTTTGGCATACACAACCACTTCAGTACTGGTATCCAGCTCCTCAACAAAAGTTCTTTCTGTTTTGGAATCAGTGATAACATAGTCATAGATATGACGTTTCAGGGGATTGCCGGCATTACTGAAATCCTGTTTACTTTGTCCATCGGTAAAGATATCCATATCGTGGACTTCAGCTACGGTATCATAGCTCAAATGTTCAATAACAGCCGTCGCCTTTTGTTCATTAATGAGTCTTACTGCTTCCGAAATAAAACTTTCAGGATTGGTTTTAAACTGTGCAAAAACAACTTTTTCAAGTCCTGTCAACATCTCAGAGACAGTCCTTCTGGTAAGTTGTACTGATTCTGCAATTTTCCCAATCAGATCATATTGAACAGCAGAGTGGACAGAGTTTTTGTTCTTTTCAGTGGTGGTTGATGTAACCTCGAACCCTTTTCCTTCAGCCAGGCCATCATAGGTCGTTAAACCATCGACCTGTGCTCCAGCCTGGATAGTATATTGCAATGCAATAACACGTAGGTTCTCATCTAGGGATGCCACACATTTCTTGATCAACTCAGAGCTATCAAAATGAACGCTGTAAGCTGCCTTTTTATTGATCCTATCCCAAAGTTCCTTGAACTCTTTTTTCTCAAAGTTATCATTTAGACGGTTGGGCTTTGCTTTTCGTTCGTCACCAATAGCCGGAAGACTGGCATCACTATATACACTATCAATCAGTTGGAAGATTTGTTCGGCATAAGGTTTCAGGTCATCCGGTAAAGGTTTGAGAGTTTCTTCCCCGACCGCATCATGATAGGCATCTGCAATATTCCTTTTTCTGTCAACATATCCATTCTGGATCAGGTAAAACTCAATTCCTTCAGCCATCTCCAGAGTAACACCTACTTCCCCCGATTCTGTCTGTATCACCTTACCAGTAAAATAGGTCACACCTGCAATCCGTGGCCGTTCAGACAACGATTCGCTGATATCTTTTTGCAGACCCTTTACAAAATCTTTGTAACTCTCATTGGCCACCACTGTTAACACATTGGTCTGATGCACCGTTGCAGGGTTATCCTGACGATCTCCCAATTTATTCACCGCTATACGCAAACCACGACCAACTTCCTGCCGCCTGGATATTGTGTTGTCACTATGTTTGAGGGTACAAATCACAAAAACATTGGGATTATCCCAGCCTTCACGAAGGGCTGAATGGGAAAAGATAAAACGGGTTGGTTCCTCAAAAGAGAGTAGTCGTTCTTTGTCCTTCAGGATCAAATCATATGCATCAACATCATTTGCTTCCCCTTTGTTCATCTCCGTTTTGTTCATCTTGGGATCAATGAGTCGTTTGCTTTTCTTGTCTATGGCAAAGTAACCGTTATGTGTGTTTGAAACATCAATCCCATCCAGGTATTTTTTATATTCCATCTGGGCAAGGTGCGGTAACTCATTGAGACAATCCTTATATTCCTCTTCAAAAATCCTGGCATACTCACCCTTGTCATCTACGGCTTCGTAATCCCTGTATTTGGCGACTTCATCGATAAAAAAGAGTGTAAGAACCTTGATCCCCTGATGAAACAGAAGCTGTTCCTTTTCAAGGTGTGCCCTGATAGCCTCACGAATTTGAATCCGGCGTATTGTTATTTCGTTTACATCACCGGTGGCCTCACCTGCAGTTAACTCTGCACCATTGGTGAAACTGACGGTATCAGTATGTGCATTGATATCTGAAACAACAAAGCCCTGGTACTGATCAAGTTTCCCGGACTGATCAAAAAGATTATCACCTTTACCAAGTTTTCTGGTTTTCCGTACGATACTGTCTTTCTGTTTGACCTCAATCTCCATCCGGGCAACAGGGCTTTTTTTCGATATTTCGATGGCCTCAAGATAGAGATACGCATTGGTGCCGGAAAGTCCCTTAACGGAGATCCCACGGACTGCAATCTTTTTTACCAGCTTCTGATTATAGGCATCCAATGCATCAAGACGATGCACCTTATTATGATCTGTCTTATGCGTTGCTGAATAACGCAGAATCATAAGAGGGTTAAACTCTTTGAGCGAATCGAGGGTTTTCTGGCCCTCCATCTTCTGCGGTTCATCGAGCACCAATATGGGCTTATTGGCCTTGATAACATCAATGGGACGGCGACTTTGGAAATCATCCAGCTCTTCATAAATACGTCGAGAATCCTTGCCTCTGGCATTAAAGGCCTGGACATTAATCACCATTACATTGATTCCAGCATCTGAAGAATAACTTTCGATATTATGGGGAGACTTGGAATTATAGATAAAAAACTTTGCCTTCTTTCCATAAGTCTCCTGAAAATGATCCGCAGTAATTTCCAGTGATTTATACACACCTTCTCGAATTGCAATACTGGGAACCACCACAATAAACTTGGACCAGCCAAACCGCTTATTCATCTCGAAGAAGGTTTTGATATAGCAATAGGTCTTACCGGTACCGGTCTCCATTTCAACATCCAGGTTCACAGGTGAAATTTTGCCTTTCACCAGCGTTGTGGATTCGGGAAGATTTTGTGACCGCTGTACTTTCTGGATGTTTTCCAGAAGCTGGATTTCATTCAATACCAGGTCATCATTTTTAAAACCAGATACGTCAAGGATGCTGGTTTGAGTACGGCCACGACTATCTTTCCCCTTGGATCCAGGGTCAATCGTGTATTTCACTGCGCTCAGATTGGGTTGCCCCTGAAAACAATCCACTATAGCTTCCACAGCACGGGTCTGGTAGGCCTGTTTCTTGAATTTAAGTTTCATGACCTGCCACCATTTTCCGTTTTTTCTTTTTCTATCTGTTTCAGCTCATTTTCTGCTTCAATAAAATGTTTCTCCACATCAGTAGGCTTTTCTAGTTGCTGTAGACGGAAGTCTTCGTATTCACCATGAGCCTTTTCCATAGCCACCTCATGGCTTATTCTTCCTGCATGGGTAAGAAGTTCTCGACCTGTCATGGTGAGAAATTGATACAGACGAAGGGTCCAATCCGCCATAGTCATGGGGGTTCTGTTAAACGCCTGCAACTCTGCCATTTCAAGATAGGCCGTCACAATACGATTAAGGATGTTTAACTCTTCGCCATTAAGATAATTTTTAGCGACTTCCACATCCCGCTTGAGTAGCTTGTTCCTTGGGTAATTGGTAACCCCCATATTGTGTTGCCTGGCATCTGCCCGCTGATAGATTAATTCTGCCGCGGTATGGCCGTGCGCTGCCCAGTGCATCTTGTTTTGCACCTGTTTAAAAAAGAGTTTTGAATTTTCAGAACGACCATCGTAATCAATGCTGGTGGCATAAATGTCCAGAATTTTGCGCCAAAACACCTTTTCCGATGAACGAATATCCCTGATACGGGCCAACAGTTCTTCAAAATAACGGCCGCCCTGAGGTTCTTTCAAACGCTCATCATCCATAGTGAAACCTTTGACGATATATTCTTTCAATCGTTCAGTGGCCCAGATTCTAAAACGGGTGGCAACTCTGCTTTTAACCCGATAACCGACGGAAATGATCATATCCAGATTGTAATAATCAAGCTGTCTTTTGACCTCTCGTGCTCCCTCCTTGCGAACTGACAAGTATTTCTTGTGAGTTGCCTCGGTGGGCAACTCCTCTTCTTCATAAATATTTAATATATGCTGACTTATATTCTGCTGTGTTGTCTGAAATAGCTCTGCCATTAACGGTTGGGTCAGCCAGACGGTATCATCCTCCAGGCGGACATCCAGTTTGATATGCCCGTTGTCGGTCTGATAAACAAGCACTTCACCCTTGGAATCCTCTGTTGAGTCAAGTTTTTCGTGATGGCTCATATGGTCCTCACCTCGGTGTGAGGCGACATCAACTTGAAAATCTGTTCCACATTAATCTTAACACTGTCATCTTTAAATCCAGCATCTCGGAACACCACCCGCATGGGCTCATGCTTTGCCAGTTTTTTACAGAAATCTTCAGATATTTGACCATTCTTTTCAAAACACGCTGCCAGAGCATTATTATCGACAAAAAATACGTCATTGCCTGCGATTGTTTCTCTGGTGATGGGTAGAGACAGATCGACACCCCAGTCGAGGAGTACCTGGAAAAGTAGATCTTCCGCTGTTCGGTCGCTTTTGATGTTGTCGGTAAAGAGATTGAGTTGCTTTTGGTCGAGGTTATCTGGTGAGTAGTAGACTTCGGCCATATTGGAAGTATCTACTTTGAGGACTCGGAAGCCTGTATCTAGGTTTAGGACTGCTTCAGAATTTTCTTTTTTTATCTTTTCTCCGGCTCTGCGGATTCGTTCTTTACTTATTTCTGCGATGGTTTTGTACCCTGCTTGATAAGCTTCTGATTTTTCATCACAGGATTCAGGAAGTTGAACCATAATAAATTTTCGTTTCCCTTTATCTTTGGCATTTAGTTGCATTGTTGCATGGGCTGTGGTTGCTGAACCCGCAAAGAAGTCTAGAACAATGTCTTCAGCTTTTGTAACTTGTACTAATAAATTGTATATCAAAGATGACGGTTTAGGAAAGTCAAAATATTTCCCATTCAGTACGCTTGTAACCTCTCTTGTTCCGTTCGTTGTATAGCCAACAATTTTTGAATCAAGACAGGTCGAAAATCCTGTTACTGTACTTTGAAGGTCCTTCACAAATTTCTTTTCCCTTGGCCTTCCTGTAGGTAATTTAGGAAATAAGATTCTACCTTCATCTATCATTTTCAAAACATTCACTTTACTTTTAGACCACCCTCTGCTTGGATTTGGTGGATAAGAATTTTTGGTTTTAGGATCAACAATATCATAATGCAGGTTTGGTCGTTGTGTTGCAGTTGCCAATCCTGAAAGATCAATGCTTGCCCATGCTCCACGTGGGTCATTATCTGGATTTTTATACTTTCCCAAATCAATATCTGAACCTTTTAGAATAGCTCCTTCAGCTTTAGAATAAGCAACAATATATTCATGATCAGGAGATACTCTGGACTGGTTCCTGTTGTCTGCTCTTTGTCTTCTACGCCATTGAAAATGGCCAAAAAGGTTTTCTTGCCCAAACACTTCATCGCATGCTTTCCGTAAATTATGCACCTCGTTATCATCAATACTTATAAAAATAACCCCATCATCTCTAAGTAAATTTCTTGCCAATTTGAGACGAGAATAGATCATTGAAAGCCAATCTGAATGAAAGCGTCCATTAGCTGTTGTGTTTTGTTTCCAGGCTTCTTCATCAATCAGCTTGTTACCCTCCTCATCACACACACCACTATCGACATCATATTGCCCTTTCTCAGCAGAAAACTTATCTGAATAAATGAAGTCCTTGCCAGTGTTATAAGGCGGATCAATATAAATCATCTTCACTTGCCCAAGATACGTCTCCTGCAACAACTTCAAAGCATCCAAATTATCCCCTTCAATAAAAAGATTCTCTGTGCTATCAAAATCAACACTCTCTTCCCGACAGGGACGCAAGGTTTTGGCAATGGGAGCATTGGCGGTAAGAAGAGCTTCCCTTTTGCCAGGCCAATTCAACTGGTACCGTTCCTGAGGTCCATCAACAATAGAGTCTGAGAGCTCCTGTCGAAGCTGATCAAAGTCTATAGATTTTTTCAGATTTCCTTTGTCATCCGCACTTTCAGTCACACAACCAGGGAACAGCTCCGCTAGCTTTTCTATATTTGCATCCATAAAATTCGGACTGTGCATTTTCATCTTTTCCACTCTTCAACCCCTCTATATTGTACCTGCGCAAACTCAGCGTGTAAGCTCTTCGATTTCCTGATTCAGTCTTCTTAATTCCGTATTGATCTTTACCCTGCGATTAAACTGTTTTTCTTTTTTCAGTCGGTCTTGTATTTTGGCCATTTCTCTTTTTTTGATCCCCAAGATTTCAAGCCGTGCAACCAGCCCACCAAGGGGTTCATTTTTTCGTACTGACAGCGGGATAATATCTTTCAGAATAGTCCGATACAAAGCCCCAAGATTCAAAACAACTGGTAGGTCAATCCGTTCAGCATCTTCATTTTTCCAGTCTGTTGCAAAATAACTACTCACTACCCACTTACTCTTATCTGCATCATTTGGCCGTTTATAGGCGGCCACGTAGCGCACCTGGGTATCAAATTTTACAACAAAGAGTATGGGGGACGGGATTGCTTTGTCGATTGTCTGCAAGACTTCATGGCTCAACTTTCCTTTTTTAAGAGTAATTGTGAAGACCTGAATCTCCTGCACTCCATCTTTGGCTGGCAGATTGATTGTTTCGGGAGAAAGTTTATATGACCAGGTGATCTTTTCCACCTCCCGAACGAACAACTCTTTAATCCTCGAGCTGGGACTTGCGTGCTCGTAAATTTTACTCTTAGGTAATATTCGTCCAAAAGCAGCATTGGATGGAAAGTTGTACAACACAGTCATGATCAGATTTCCTGAATAACCAGAAAGGTGATCAGTTCAAAATCATCCAGGCCTACAATGGTATCCACCAGAGCAGTGGTTTGTTTACCGGAGAAGAGGCTGTCCAGATCTTTATCTTCCTTCACCTCAATCATAGAACGTATGGCGTGGTTAAGCAGGTCGGAATAACGGGTCATTTCACGACCATCATCGGTTGCACTGTTGAATAGTTGGCAGACATCAAGAACAGGTGTGCTTACTCCCTTGCAACTGTTGCGTACCAGATCCAGCAATCTTTTTACTTCAGTGTGGTCGGTAATTACTTCCCCCTGATTATCAATGTACACAAGATAATAAGGGTGAAGCAGATTATGCTGATTGACATTCACCTCACTGTTTCGATTACGCAGGGTAAAGATAATTCCAGGAGTAAGACCTATATCAGGTTTTGCAGGAACAACCGCATGCATACCACTGGGAATGGTGGCAAGATCGCCATTTTCTTTTACATAGCCAAGAAGATCCATACGAAAATCATTTAAGCCAAGATCTGTTATATTTACCCCAGTCTTCAGATCTTCAAGCTCTATGACTTCATCCTGTAAACGACGAAGCTGTTCTTTGCGATAGGACACATCATTGGCTCTTCCGGAAAGGACATTGTCATCTCCGGTTGCAGCCATATCTGCCATAACCATACGGCTTTCAACCCGTTCCTTCAGATTGATATATTCATCGAGCGATATATCCGGCCAGTAATTCACCAGCTGGATGGTTCCATTTTGAGAGCCGATACGATCAATACGACCAAAGCGTTGAATAATCCGTACCGGATTCCAGTGAATATCGTAATTAATCAGATAGTCACAGTCCTGAAGGTTTTGTCCTTCTGATATACAATCAGTACCAATAAGAAGATCAATTTCTCCAGGTTCATCTGGCAGGATCAGATCTTTTTCCTTTGATTTTGGGGAGAACAAAGTTAGCAGTGATTGAAAGTCATAGCCTTTTTTGAGAGTTGTTTTAGGAGCATCTTTGCCTGTTACCCTTCCACTGTGAATACCTGATTTTTCTAACAACTCACCAGCTAGATTGGCGTACAGGTAGTTAGCAGTATCGGCAAAGGCAGTGAAGATGACGACTTTTTTATTCCCGGGATTAATGGGATCTGCAATTTTCTTTTCGATATGGGCTTTAAGGTGTTGTAGTTTGGCATCGTCCTCCGGCGTTACTTTGACCATGGACGCCAGCAATGCCTCTATAACAATAAGATCTCCTTGTAGATCATGTCCCCAGGACTGCAAATCCATATCAGCCAGACTGACCTTCACCTTGCCGCCTATCATAAACTCACCAAGCTCTGACAGATCATCCTCTTCGGCTTCCAGTTTATCTAAAGAATCGGCAAGATCATGGATGGCGAAATCAATTCCGGATTTGTTGAACTGCTCAATTTTAACGAGCATGTTTATGAGGTTTTCAGATAGTTTTCCCAGAGTCAACCGGAAAGATTCAACAGAACTTTCCAGGCGTTTTAACAGGTTGGTGGTCATCAATGACTGCAGACTTTTTTCACGGTCGGCCTGTCTGAGCTTTCCACCACCTCCTTCAACGGCGGTATCGTACAGCTCTTCGTATTTTTCCAGTCTGCTTGGCAGGATATAACTGACAGGAGCGTAAACCGAGAGTTTAAGAAGCGATAACTGATCATAAATTTCATTGAAGTTCATCACATCTCCACGCACAGTTAGTGGGCACCTGTAGGAGAGTGGTTTGCGTCTTACGGGAAAACTTCCGATTTCACTAGTATCATAAAATGTTTCGATATGTTTTCTGGATCTGGCAATGGTTACACTGTCCAGCAACTCAAAGAAATCGAAATTAAGGCTATTCAGAATGGCTCTTGCTGTTCGTTCTTCTGGTGGCAATTTGGACCAGATATTGAATACACCCTGGGCATGCTTGAATACTTCTTCAATACTCTTTTCGATACGCAGTTTTTTACGTAACTTTTCGGATTCCCCTTCATAGGCAAGAGCAAGCTGATTGCGAAGGTCGGTGAATCGGTTGTTTACTGGTGTGGCTGACAACATGAGTATCTTTGTTTTCACACCGTCCCGGATAACCGAGTTCATTAATTTTTGATAGCGGGTTTCTTTATCCTTGTAGGCATCGTTATTACGGAAGTTATGGGATTCGTCTATAACGACCAGATCATAATTTCCCCAGTTAATCCTGTTGAGTGGCGTACCAAAGGACTCACCGCCAGTTCGCAAAAGATCGGTATGGCAGAGGACATCGTAGTTTAAGCGATCTTTTGCAAGAATGTTGGTTTTCAGATTCCGATTGTAGTTTAGCCAGTTATCTGCCAGTTTTTTAGGACAGAGCACCAGAACAGAACGGTTTCTTAACTCGTAATATTTGATTACAGCAAGTGCGGTGAATGTTTTACCAAGACCAACACTGTCAGCGAGAATACAACCGTTAAAACTTTCAAGTTTATTAATAATTCCAATGGCAGCATCGTGTTGAAAATTAAATAATTTATTCCAAATAACAGAATCCTGATAACCTGTCAGGTCATTGGGAAGTACATCTTCATTGAGATCTTCAAGAAACTCGTTAAAGATATTGTAGAGCATTAGGAAGTAGATCTTTTCAGGGGAATTCTCCTGGTAAACTGATTCGATATGTGAGCAGACACTTTCTGTGACATCTTCGAGCTGAGAGCTGTCGTTCCATATCTGGTCAAATAGTTGTAGATAAGAGGCTGTGAGTGGGGCTTCGTCAACCTTATTAATGAAATTTGAAACAGCATTACCCTGTTGGTACCCAAGATCCACTGCAGTGAAGCCATGGAGCGGCATGTAGGCAATTTTTTCATCCTTAGATGTTGCACATGCAAATTGCTGCATTGGAGCTTTGCTGGCATTGGAACGAAATTTTGCTTTTTGTCGCATCCAGCTGACGCATTCTTTGGCAATGGCGCGTTGGGTGAGCTTATTTTTTAACTGTATCTCAAACTCACTTCCATACAGGCTTCTTTCACGTTCTAGCTTTGGTATATGGAATTCTCTTTGTTGTTTGGTAAGCTTATCTGTGACATCACCTGCCACGAATGCTGGAGAGGTGAAGATGAACTCTAAAGAATCCACCTTTTGCAATTCTTTTTTCAGGGCTTCGTAGGCGTAGATGGAGAAGCAGGATGCTGCTATTTTTAGCTTGGTACCTGATTTCAGGGTTTGTTTTAAATCGTCCCCCCAGAGGGTGTTGATGTTATCGATTATTTGCATATTTTTTGGCTATTCAAACATCGCCCACGTATAGTTGGTTTTTTTTAATTATCACCATCAATGCTTATTTTTGTTGAGCCACAAATTCAAAAACATATTGATATCTAAAATATTTACAGGATGAACCATATCTTCCAGCAAAAAGCTCCCCCTTGGAGAACCAATCTAAAACCTATCTTAAAGCACATGATAGGTTTGGCAAAAATACCTCAGGTTTGCAGCAGAAAAATCTTTACCGAATATATCTGTTTGTTGCCTGGACAGTTTTCCGATGACCTGTTTACCATATTCAGTCAGATCTACTCTGCCAGAGTCATTGATTCCAGTCCCTTTTTTTCTATATTTTGTAACAGACTGATTTGGGTATTTATCTCGTCCTCATTGATAAGAATGATTTGTTGAGTCTTTGCTGAATTTTTCTCATGCCCCTTTGTAAGCTTCAATCTTTCTTTGAGATAAAAATGAAAGGCTGCCTTTGTCTCAAGTTCTGCTACCCCATTGATCATATTATAGTCACGTTCGATGCATTTCTTTTGACTTGGTGTCAAACCTGAATGCGTAGAAATGCGAAACGTTATGCTATTATGCCATAAATAATCATTTGAATGGTCAATGGAGTCGCTTCGCGCATCACCAACTGACAAAATTCGTCCTAAGTTAAAATCTCTGTATTGCCTATTCTTATGGCATAACGAACGGACGTGCCACCTGTGTCCATCAAAACCAAGCGCATGGGGAGAGATCCACCTTTCGTCTGGTTCGGAACTATTCATGGATTGGTACTCAATGCGTATGGAGCTGCGTGAATGTAGACAACGTAGAATGGCCTTTAATATAGACTCTTCAACCATTCGTCCAGGATTAGGTAACTGGTAGGCAGGAGGCATAGTTCCACAGGAGAATGTCCCTTTTACTTTCTTGAGCAGTGCTAGTAGAAGTTGTGAAAAATAAGACTCACTTTTAAAGGGAACAAAAACAGGATCAATCGTGCCAGCAGCAACATACTGCTTCATACTCTTGTCGTAGTAAAGATTTGATGGTGCTTTTTCCTGGTACAATTTGAGGTCTTTAGTAGCCTGCGGTGTTGAAATGTCAAAAAAACCAACCAGATCACCCCGGCTTATTTTTTCCTCCCACAACAACCGCGTCTCTAAGAATTCCAGCCTTTTTAAAACACTCCATCTCATATTCAGTCTTCCCTTGATTTTATTTAATGAGCGACAACTTTCTAATATCATACTTTTTAGTGGAAGTATAGAAATCAATTACGAGCATACTAGGGTTTGTTTTGTCAAGATAGCTTGACTATAAAGTATTCGTGTTTAGTGTATTTGTCGACTTCAAACTTTACCAAACTGAAAGCAGAGGAATGAATCATGAAAAAAGTTACTCGACCAAAAGCAGCCAAAAATGCGTCTAAGGTTCTTCGATCAAAAAAAACGGGAACAAAATCAAAAGCAGCTGCAGGCAGTGCTTTAGCTCAAACAAAAGCGCCCAAGAAAACTACATCCAAACGAGTGGCAAGTAAGGCTTCGTCCGTATTAAGGGATGGTAGAACGAGTAAATCCTCAAAAAGTGCCGCTGGTAGTGCTCTTTCCCAAAAAACATCAAAAAAGAAAAGGTGAAATTTCTTGAAGATTCTATCCATTGATGGAGGAGGCTTTCGAGGTGTTTATGCTGCACACATTCTTCATCGTATCGAGCAGGAATTCTTAATATCCTGGCAAGCAGATTTTGCCTTAATCTCTGGGACAAGCACCGGTTCAATTATCGGAGCTGGTTTGGCTTGCGGGTTGAGTGCTAAAAAAATTTGTGAATTTTATGAAGAACACGGCAAACAAATCTTTAAGAAGCGGCTGTTATGTCGATTGGGACTAGCTGCCAGCAGGTACAATAACAGGTATTTAAGGGAAATTCTTTTAGAAGTTTTCGATGGTCGAACGCTTGGAGAAGTGGAGACTCCTCTTCTTATTCCTGCTACGGATATAGGGAATGGAGGTGTCCATGTCTTAAAGTCAAAATATGACGCTGGCTTTTATCGTGATCCAAATATTCTGGTTGCAGATGCTGTTCTGGCGTCATGCTCGGCCCCAACATATTTTGACCCATATCATATCGATAAATACATGCTTGCCGATGGCGGTTTATGGGCCAACAACCCATCATTAATCGCGACTGTTGAGGCTAAAAAACGACTTGGGGCAAACCTGGATGAACTGCAAGTTTTTTCATTAGGGACGGGCCTGGGACACAAATATTACAGCCAATCATCCTCTCTCTCTACTCGACTTGTTGGATGGGGATTTGCTACTCGGTGGGGCAGGGGGAAATTCATTGATATGATTATGAACCTGCAGGCAGAAACAGCAAAAAACATTTTAGGCCTTTTATTGGAAGAACATCAAATATTGCGGATAAACTTCGAGTCCGACGGTAAACTTTCACTTGATAATCCGGGCATGTTTGATGACTGGATAAGTAAAGCAGACAAAGCATTTACTCATAAGTCTGCACAAATTGCAGATTTCTTAAATATCTCAAAACGTGGAGAGTCATAATGCTGACCAGAAGAGAAAATTATACAGATCACTTATTGAGAGGGATATCTGAGGCATTAGATATCCCTCCTGGGAAATATGAACAGGCTGTCAAACGCTATGAAAGCGTTGGTAAGCATATTGACAGTGGGACTTACCCCGGCATCACAGGAGAGCCAAGTTGCTATTGCCAAGGATCATTCCGTTTAGGGACTGTTATCCGGCCAATAAAAGAAGGGAAAGAGTCGGATTATGATATTGACTTGGTTGCTCAACTCCCCCAGACAAAAGATAATATTCAGCCTGGTGAATTAAAGCAAAGAATAGGTGACCGTTTAAAAGAGGATGCTCGCTATAAAGCAATGCTGCATGACGAAGGAAAGCGCTGCTGGACAATACAGTATGCTGAGGAAGATGGTATTGGCTTCCACTTAGATGTATTACCTGCAATACCCGAAGACGCAGAAAAACGTACCAGGCTGATAGGATTATTTGTACCCGAATATATTGGGAATACAGCAATTGCCATTACCCATAAAGAAAGAACACATGGGTATCAATGGAAATCAAGCAATCCTGGCGGATTTGCTATCTGGTTTCAAGACGTAAATCATGTTGGCTTTGAAAAGGTACAATTTAGCGAGAGAGCACTTATTCAAGAAAAATATGCAGATATTTATGCCAGAGTTGAGGATGTCCCGGATCTGGTTATCAGAACTCCCCTTCAAAGAGTTATCCAGCTTCTGAAAAGATATAGAGATATTCGATTTGCTAATCATCCTCAGGAGAGGGACAAACCAATTTCCATGATTATCACAACCATTGCAGCCAAAGCTTACGAAAGCAATCCGGCAGAAACTTTATATGAGACGATCATGTATATTCTCAAAACCTTGCGACAACCAGGCTATGGAGGTCTTATAAAGAAAGAAAACGGAGAATGGTACATTCCTAACCCCGTAAATCCGGAGGAGAACTTCGCTGATAAATGGCATAAAAATGCTGATCGCAAAGCAAATGCTTTCTTCATGTGGCTCGATTGGCTTGAGCAGGATATTCGTCAGTTGGTAAATGAACAAAATATCAAAAAAGCTGGATTGTTATTATCCCCGCTATTTGGTGAACGCGTAGTGAATGCCTCTTTGACTGGATTTGAAAATAGATTTGGCAACGTTACCCAAGAAATTGTGACTCGACCACAGGTTGTAATAAAAGATACTGCGCCCTCTCCGTGGCGAAACAATGCAAACCCAAGGTAACTGTCTGGTCACTCAGCAGGTTTCTCAATTTATTGAAAAATATCCGTATTTTTCAACTATTCAGGAGGATGACGGTTCCTTAGCACTTAAAGGTGTATTGGGCTTTGAAGGTGATTTCAAGGGTAGGATCATTCAGGATGAATTTGATTTAGAGCTACGTATCCCTTCTACCTATCCTTCTGAAATCCCGATAGTGAAAGAGATTGGTTTCAGAATTCCACGTGATTTTCATATTAATCTTGATGACAACTCTTTGTGTCTTGCGGCTCCAGTCGCAGTAAAATTGATTTTTTCTGAAGAAAAAACACTTCTCGGCTTTGTTGACAATTTAGTTGTCCCTTTTTTTTACAATTTTTTACATCAGCAAAAGTATGGCTCATTGATTTTTGGGGAGCTGAGCCACGGCCCTGAAGGTGTTTTGGAGTTTTATAAACACTATTTCCAGGAGGATGAAAATGGTACGGTGGTTAATCTGCTTAAAATATTAGCGACAGATAACTACCGTGGGTATTCAAAATGCCTCTGTGGTTCTGGGAAAAATTTGCGAAATTGTCATGGACGACAGCTTCTTCGATGTATGCTTGTCCAAAAAACTGCGGAATTTAGAATAGAATATTTTAGTATTTTGGCGTTTCTTTCTGATACAGGCAAAAAAGGATAATTTCTCTTTATTAACACAGCACCAGATTGTATTGTTGAAATTGAGAAAACACAAATTATTAACACAAAGTGTGCAGTAGTAATATTTAAAAATAAAAAAATAATTTTGTCGCAAGATTGCTGCCTTAAAAAGGCATTGGCGGAATGCTAATTAAACAGGATTTCTCTCAAATCATCATGATGACGAATCAAGGCCTATCTTTTCAACGTTCAATCCGTTTATGAACGGGTTTGCCATTAAAGAGGAGGAGCAGTGATGACCACTGGAACCATCAGTATTCTTGTGGGTGTTGTTCTTTTGATTCTTCTTGAAGTCTGTTTCAAGAAAGACTTGGATGAAGACGATAAAAATTATTCTGCCTCTGATGACAATGTTTTCAAGGGAGCTGATGGTGTAAGTGGAGTGCTGGGGCTTAATTCAGAAGATATTGGGCCATTCCGCCGAAATAACGATAATAAATGAGCAATCATTTCATCAAGGTACCGGTCATTTTTTTTCAAAAACACTTCCTTTAAAGAAATCATCCTCGTCCCCGCTTGTTACGGAAACATTAGAGTCTCCATAAATTATTCTACCCGAGGGCATTGTTATTCCTCCGTTCTGTTTTTGTGGCTCTGTTAGATTCCCTTGATGATAAAACGATTGATTGCGATAAAGATCATTGGTAGGGCTTGGAGGGTCAAATTTGTTTAATCCTGCCATGTCTTTCGCAATCCCCCCGGCAGTCGTCCGGATACCACCACGCCCTGTCTCCTCTACACGATTTCGACTACGGATATTATCCGCAGGATCTGTGACAGTTTTGGTATTGGGATTGTTCAAGGGAATGTCTGAGGTTGGTGCATCGAAATTTGCTTCACGGATATTAAATGTTAGAGAACCTGCCACACTTGATGACATCCCTACACTGTGTTTAAAACCAGACTCCTGAACATGATCATGAGTTGCAGCAATGGTATTATTCACCTCACCATTAGTACTCCCCCATCCATAACCATGGCCACTGACGAATCCTTCAACAATACTCTGCATATTATCTACGCCTTGGCTACCTTGTTGGGTAAGAAAATGATTAAAATCGCTGATTGCCTGACGCATGTTCTCGGGGGATTCACTTCCATATCTCTCATTTGCGTAGTTTCTAATAAGTGCAGTGGTGAGATCTGCGCCATAGGACTCACTTGAACCGCTCATGTTTCGTGCGTCGTTTAAGTATGAGTAAGCTTCAGAAGCTCCGGCCTGTTTTGCCAGTCGCGTCATATAGTCAAGACTTTGAGAATCCTGTAAAGTTTGTTGAAGAGATTCTGATCTTACATTTGATGCTGTATTTTCAAAACTCCTCGCAACATCCTCAGAAACATTGAAATTAACCTGTTCTCCATTTGTACCTATGACGCTGAGCTGTGCGGCTCCTCCTACTTTTCTAAGTAAAGGAACATTTCCAGCACCTATAGACGTAGACAGTTGGGTCCTGGTCTCCTCACTCATTGAGTGTACAAAACTGGATTTATCACTAAGCGACCGTTTCCAATTCTCGCGCATGGAATTATCAAGCCGAGTGGTAAATCCTTGGGCTTCGCTACTCGTCAAGCTTGCTCGTTTTGCAGTATCCATGACCTGTTGCCAGTTGTCACTGCTTCCCATACTGTTTGAGGCCGCAACAATTCTCTGATGCTGTGCCATTCCACCAACCTTAACAGGATCAAGGCCATTAACTGAGGCACTGTTTGTAGTGTAAGCACCAGTTTCATCCACAGAATAATTTGCCTTTCCTGCAGCACTGGTATCAACCATCATTCCGGTGCCGTCAGCTCCCATAGTGCTGATACTGGTGGAACCGTCAGCGTTGACTGTTTCAGATTTTGTTCTGGTACTGTGTCCATCTGGAGCAGTGGATATTTCAACCGGACCTGATTTTGTTCCTACACTCATTCTGGAAGATGCCATCATAGTGGCCATATCTTTGTCTGATGTACCATTGCCAATCTGACCGGATTTTTGCAGAGAATTTTTGGCATTCATGGCGGCATTGTATCCACCGACTGAGCGATGGGTGCTGAAGGCTTGTGCTGCTGCCATATTGGTAAACCTGTGTGCCGGCATTCCTGCCAGAAGTCCTGCAGCTTGAACCTGTTGATTCATGGCAGACGATGTTCCTTCCGGTGTGAGCAATCTTCCGGCCTGGGCTCCTGAGGATTGAACGATACGGCTCAAATTCCCTGCAAGCATTGCCAGAGCATGGCCACCAAAACGGATCAACATCATGGAGAAGAAACTTGCCAGCATAATGCCTGCTGATCTGATAACTCCAAACATTGCCAAGAGTTTGATGGAAATGGTGGGAAATGCTGCCATGGCATACACTCCCAGGTTGGACTGGCGCATATCCTCGAAAGCATAAGTGGCGTAATCCATTGCTGCTCCATGGATTACAGCATCGGTGATTCCCCAGGTGGTGAGAAAAACAAAAAAGCCAAACATGACAGAAACTGCTTTTCCTACAATTGGAGTGGGGAGAAACAGAACCAAAAATGGAATAATACCGATGGCAATTGCGGTCATAATTGCCCGGATAATCGGTATCCACTCATTCATGGTAATACCAATACCAAGACCTGTGGAGGTAATTTTTCGGTTACTTTCCATTAACACCGATGTTTCGTAATCATCCTGATAGTAGAAGTTGTAGAGAATTTCGGCGATTTGCCGTTGCTGAATGAGCTTTTCGGGGGTAACGGCGGATCCGGTGGTAAAGTTAAGGGTACTGGAGAGCAAAGTCTTGCACGTATTCATCTCCACAGCACTTGTTGGGTCAAAGAATGCCTTGCTGCAGACTTTTTTCAGGGCTTCAGTGTAATTGCCGGGGTTGGCATAAATCGGACGGAGGCTTGCCCATGCGTTTGTGCAGGTTACAATAGATCCTTCAGGATTGGTGGCATCGTAATAAACTGTATAGACAGATGGGTTTACAGCTTGGGCCAGTTCGTTTAGAAAATCGGTACTGTTGTTGCGAAGATCATCTAAAGAGAGGTTGGTTCCAGGTCGAAGTAATTCAAAGGTCACACAATCCTTTACATAACGAATCATGCTTGTGCGTACATAATTGTCTTTGGGGGACGATCCTTTAACTGATTCCAAGGCCTTGAATCCCACTCCTCCAGCCGTTGTCTGGTAAGATGTTCCAGGAGCTGCAGCGGTATCGATTATATCCACCATTCCCTTTTCAATCTTATTGAGAAAACCAGCTGTAAAAACAACAGCATCAGGAACATTACCAACGGTCTGGAATCTGTTTAAGACCGGATCATATACGGTGATATTTCCCTTGGGAACAAACAGTGCAAGATAAATGATTGCTCCAAGAAATACTGGTATTGCCCATGTCAAAGGAACGATCCGGGCACCGGTTGCCGCTCGTGCCATCCAGGCCACCACTCCTGCCAGAATCCCCAGCACCATAACAACATACAGCAGCCCCTGATATTCCGAGTCGCTAAAGATTAAAGCGATCTTCTGGAATGCCTGGACGATGGGGTTAAAACCGCCATAGGTATAATACTCCATATCCAGTGCCCAGGCAGGCATAGCTATACACAGAAAAACAAAAATTGCAAAAACGATTATTATAAATTTCTTCATTTACAGTTCGTTAGCTATGTATGATACCATATCAAATAATACTATATGTCATCGTTATATCTGCAAACGCGCAACAACATCTTTTCCATAACGACGGGTGAGTTCTGCAGTCATCTGTGCCTCAACTTTTTGCATATGTTCCAGGTAATCCATAATGGTAGACATTTCATTTGCTGCTGCAACGTAACTGGCTCTGGCAGCATTTTGTAGTTCTCTGATTCTTGTAATCATAAGGGAGATATTCAGATCCGCTTTCTGGGCAAAAACAACAGCCGCACAACGTTCTGTGGGTTGTCCTGGAGCCGGGCCGGATTGTTTTTCAAGCATCTCCTTGGCTTTTCTGGCAACAATCTCGGCACGAACATAGAGATCTGATAGCATTTGCAGTGCATATGCTTTGGCTGTGATGTCAGCCAGGCTGCCAATAACTGCTGCTTTCATATCTGTTGTCACTGCTGTTTTTATAATTGGCAGTGCTGCCAGTGGACTGGTGGCCAAAAATGTCTGTTCAGTGGTTGTAAGCGTTCCCTTGTTCTCTATTTTATTCGCAATAGTCAGCAATGTGGTTGCGACATATTGGTTAAGGTCTCGATTAGTGTCTGTAATCTGACTACAGTTACCACTGGAATTCTTTGCATATACATTGCCGTTTGCAAATGATTTGATATCGTCAGGGTTGTTTTCAGAACAAGGGGATTCGTATGTTACTTTATAGGCGTTGGTTGGACCTTCGAGTTTCACATCTCCAATCAAACCACGGATAAGATCGATATGGTTAGCCGGTATTCCCATCTTGGAGCCGACATTATCAAGCAAGGATCCGGACGAGAGAAAGGTGGTGGTAAGTTCAGAGTTACATCCATTCATGGTGTTGGAGATATCTCCTGCCTGGGGAACATTATTATTGGCTTTATCCTGCTCAGAAGCCTGATGCCACATATCTGCAATTCCCTGGCTTAACTTGTTCTCTTTTATGGCAGTGCCGAGCCGTTCCTTCATCACTTCGGTGGAGTGAAATCCATTTTCATCCATCACCATTCCAACGAGTTCTTTGGAGGCAGCACAATCATCTATTTGCATACTGTTTAATTGATCGGATATTGCTTCGAAATTTTTGATGGTGTTTGCGCACTGTTCGCATAGAGTCTTTAAAGCCATGTCAAAGGCAACGGAGGCTGCCCCGGATAAAATCCCCTGCAGCTTGTTCACCAAATATGATGAATCCATAAAGGAAAATCCGCCCATAAAGAGATCAATACCTCCGCATCCACCTTTTACTCGGGGAGGTTCCACTGTGATTGGATAGGTCGCAGTATTTGGCCACCTGGCACTGAATGATCCAGCAGAATAATAGCCTCGTTGTTGTCCCTGGAGATAGTTGGGAGCCGTTGTGGTTTTCTGCTGCAGCCAGTCATCCACCCAGGCGGCATTAAGCTGGAACGGTATCAGTAATAAAACTGCACTTGCCACAAGGATCAGTCTGTTTTTATCCATGGCTGTCTTCCTTTTTTGAGGATGGATGTTGGGTCAAGAGGGGTGTCTCTTTCAAAATCGTACATCAGAAAATGATCTCCCTGGGTATTGCCCTGCAGGTGGCGAATGGAACGATATAGCTTTCTTTCAAGTTCAGATAAGGTGATAACACCGGTGGATACAGTAAGCGATTTGTCTGCACCTTTTTTCACCAGAAGCAATGTCGGAGTAGTGGTGATATTAAACCTGCTTGCCGCCTGTATCTGTCTGCTGATATCGACAATCTTGATTGGCCAGTTATATTTGTCCGTGAAATAGGCGAGGATTTGTGCCTGCTGTTCACAGAAGCCACAACCGGGACTGACGAAAAAGACCAGGGCGTGGTTATTTCCAGCTGTAGCAATGGTTTGAGTTATTTCGTTTTGCTGCATGCGTACCCTTGCTGTGATGCCAGGTCTTGCAGATGGATAAACCTGAGCTACATTGAAAAGGTCACTGTGTTTTTGGGTGACGTACATGGCAACATTTGTATAGGCAAGGGCTTTGCGTCTGGCTATATCCTGCATACTCAAATATTCAAGAATGTTTTGTTCGTCTGGAGACTGGACGGCTTTCTTTTGTAGATCATTGAGTAAGTTTTGAAAATCATCGGGATGCATAGTCCAAAGATCATCTATTGAATATGAGTTCAGCGACACCGTTTTTCTTAGGGTGATTTCTTCTTGCAACTCTTCCTCAGGAAGCGGATCTTCATACCAGAACCAGCCATGTTTTGTATCTCCGTAAAATCTGTTACCGGTGTCTTCAGCCAACACAGTAATGGCTGGTAGAAGTAGGACAATAAGCAGGAAAACGCCGGCAAGTGTTGCCGAGTTACCAGAGCGGTACAGCTTTATGGAGAATGTCATCTGAATGAATAAAACCAAAATATTTACTGTCAAAGCTGCGAGGATGAGATCCAACCAGGAAATAGCTATCATCAGGTACCGTGCCGCTATAGTTAAATTGTGGCAACAGATTTCCATGACTGTCTGTTATCAATGATTTTCCCAATAATTCATTATCGCAGAAGAATTGTCCCTCTATATCTCTTGTTAAGGATTGGCCGGGACTGCAGCCCACTTGTTTCATCAGATTATCGGTTTCTTTGTTTAAGCCTTGTTTGATAAAGGATGTGTCATGCTGTTTGACGACCAGATAAGCACCTGTCTCGATATTGCCTGTTTTTGGGTGAATAAGAAAAAACACTCTATGCTGAAGGGATGGACTTGTGGCAACGGCAATGCGTTGTGGGAGCCATAACCCGAGTAGCAAAGCTGCCAAAAATGCCAGAGCCAGACTCTTTTCGTAAGGGTTCAGGTTGATATTGGATATTTTCTTTTTGAGTTTACGGAACATTGATCTCCCGTCCATTTTTAAGAACCACCTCCTTCAGAACAACAACGTGGTTTGGATTATTCGTTGCATGGTCATTCAGTCTCTGCTCAACACGATCTAGATTATCTTTCCATTGCTGCTCATTGATCTCTTTGGCAGCAAGCAAAGCTTTCTGAGTTCTTAAATATCCAGCGAGATCCACAACAACGATCTTTTGAGCAAACATTCTGTCATAGCCAAAGAATGCAAGCAGAAGCAGCAACAAAACAATGGCGACTGTTTCGATATATCCCGGACAGCTTGCTCTTTCAGGTGATTCCTTTTTGTCACTGCTCATCGTTTTTCCCGAATGTTTGCAATCAGATTTCCAAGACCTGTACTTTTGACTTCGCTGTTAATCTTTTCCAAAAGGTACACAAGGCTTGCATCGCCGCGAATAACGAGTGTTTCATTCGTTGTAGTATAAACAAGTGCTGGTACCTGATCTATTCCGAATCGTTTAAACAGTGTGTGATTCATCTTGATGGAAATCTTGAACCGTGAACAAACTCCTTGTGGCTCTCTTTGGTCGTTGCAATCAAGGTCATTTTTTAAAATCCTGCTAAAATATCTCGAGTTTGCTTTTTTGTCTGCCATGCCTTTTACCATTCCTTTCATCACAGGAGATATTTCCGAGGAGTTTATTTGTGCTATGGAATGAAAATAATTGTGGACTGTTTCATCCGGCATGGAACTGGACAAAAAAAGATATAGCTTCTCATCGGTGGCAAGGAGATCTGAACCGTTTTGTTTCTTGGGATTCTTTCCGACTGGATTGATAAATTCACTGAATACTTCTTGCTCAAGGCGATGCTTTTCGCAACTCAATTTCTCCTGAAATTCCTGCGATTGAAAAAGATTTGCGCTCTGTTCAGCCGCAAATTGACCTTCCTTTGAATATTTATTTTCCGGGATGGTTTTGTCTGGAAAATCAGTAATGTCTGCCAGGACAGCACCTGGTGCCAGTAGACAAAGCAATAAGAAGAATAGTGAGAAATTTTTCATTGGCAGCAGGTACAGCATTTTTGTTTTCTGTAAACCATCCACAAGAATTCATCGTTTGAGCCTTTTGCTCCATTGTAAGGAGGATTAAGTCCGGAATCATAAAACTTTGCCGCTTTACCCACGGGATACGCAGGTCTTCTATCATCCGGTCGGATCACATGCATCTTGTAATGGTGCTTGATCCATATAGGTGTGTAATCGCATCCGCAAAGATTATCCGCCGGATCACAGATCATCATCAGTCTGCAGAGTTTATAGATAAGCCTTGAAGCAACCGTATTGTTGGCCTGCACAATATTATCGTTATCCACATGGCCGGTCATGGGATAGACAGATCCACTGCTGCCGATGCACCAGGGCATTAAACTTATAGGATAATTGAATGTATTTACGGAAAGTGCGTCTGTCATACAGGCCATCTGAGCGACCTTATTGGCGAATAGTGTCGCCTCTGGATGAATTATGGCGGAGAGTTCATCGTTTTGCCACATGGAATCGTACTCACTCCACCACATACCGGTATCTTCATGCTCACATTCAAAGGAAAAGAGAGACATCAAATAGGCATGAGCCTGAGCAAAGGTGGACTCGTTGGCTATATTTACGCTGTCGGAGCTTGTGTTTTTACCACCTAGTTCATCGGTTGCCGATGTACCCATCTCCTTTCCCTGGAAGGTTGAGTAATTTGCCATGGAGACAGTGTCTTCCAACAGAAAAGGCTCCCAATAACTCCAGATTTCACCTTCCTCATAAAATATCGGTGGTGGCCGTGGACAGATGCAGATTCCTTCAAATTGCAGTTCTATTTCTTCCCAATGAACATCAGAGCCATAGTTAAATGATTGGCCTGATTTTGCTATGGCCCTTCCCTGCATCAGTAGGAGAAACAATCCGCTGAAAACAATGATGGTGGTGATAGCTTTATTCCGGTACATTTCTATTCTCACTAGCTGTTTTCGTAGGCTTGACTTCAAACTCAAAAATCTGCATTTGATCTTGTTCCTGAATAACCACAGAGGGAACAGCTGCAAGTCGTAGACGGGTGGCAATATCCTTGGTCAGGTAAAATACTGGCCGCTGCAGTTTTGAAATCAGATTGTAAGCGGAGCCGTCAGTAATCAGCAGCATTACCTGGTGGCTTTCGTAGTAGGGCGATTTCTCAAACCACCTTAGCTGTTCACTATCGTTGCCATTAAGAATCACCAATCCACGTCGAAATGTCACATAATCCAAAGGATTGAATGTGAAACCTTTTGGATATATTGTTTTGCCGTCAGCATCGAGAAGATCAGCAGGCAAGGTGTAGGTCATATCAACAATTTTCTGATTGTCTTTCGTTGCTTTTGGTAATTGCTGCAAATCAGCTGGTTTGTAATCCCGGAGTCTGTTACGCAACATTGCGGAATTCAACCGTTCCTGACTGGCCATTTTTTGTTTCATTTCAAGGATGATATCAGGCTCTACAATGGGATATGTTTTCCCAACCACACCGAGATCCTTAATAATTGTTGCCTGAGATGAAGAAGCCATAAGACAGACAAGTAGGAATATGCAAAATTTACAGTTCACCCTGTTCCCTCAAGATGACCATTTCCTGTATGGCTTCATGGTAGGTTTTTCCCTGATTCACCATCTCCTCAATCCTGGCAATTTCACCGGCCTTGGAGGTGTAGATAAAATAGGCGTAGTCATTCACAACCAGCCGTGCCACGCCAACGCCAAACGGTGTATCGAAGAATATTTCTGAATATTGGGGAGGATTGGATTTAACGGATTTAAGCAACTTCATGGTGAATTCGTCATAATCAATCAGCCCTTTTTTGTTTGCCTGATCAAAGTCTGATGATTCCAGCAGGATTTTGAATGCGGAATTACTGTTGATGACATTGCCGACTTCACCAAAGTTTTCCAGATCAATAAGGGATTGGGTAATCACCATAAAACTGCCGTTATACTTTCTGGCTCTGCGGTAGCCTTCGTTTACAACCGGTGCCAGCATGGCTGCTTTATCTAAGAATTGCCATGCCTCGTCGAAGATGATTAAACGGGGACGTGAACGATCTGAAAGGTAGAGATCCTGAGTAACTGCATTGATGATCAGTAGAGTGACTACCCGGTAAAGATCAGGCTGGACTTTCAGGTTCTCCAACTCCAATACAACAAATTCGTCGTTGCGAATATCAAAGCTACTGGGGCCGACAAAGAATTTTCCGTAAAAGCCATGACTGGTAAACTCCCGAATGTTGAATGCCAGCTTCCTGGCTGTTTCGATGAGTTTTTTGTTGTCCGCCATCTCTGTCAAATTGGCATTCGGGACATTTGGAAAGAGCATCAGGAAATCATAAACAGAATCAGAGTCTGCTTGTTGTCCTTTTTGCTGCCATGCCCAGCGCACAGCATTTCGAACAAGGTTCATCTCAGTATCGTCACACTTGTCGTTATCAGAATTGGCGTAAGCCATCTGGGCAAATACGGCGGCCACACTTTTCAATTCTTCTTCCGGCTCTAAAATGTTTGAAAACGGGTTAAGGCAGATATCAGTGCCGGGGGCGAAATCCA
Organism: uncultured Desulfocapsa sp.; assembly: GCA_964538055.1. Lineage (GTDB taxonomy): Bacteria > Desulfobacterota > Desulfobulbia > Desulfobulbales > Desulfocapsaceae > Desulfocapsa. The sequence goes on from CAZIDU010000001.1 coordinate 54,505, forward strand.
GATATTTGGCGCCAAGCATATTGGCCATTTTTTTGTACGATCCACCGATATCGATAATCCGCACAATGGATTTGCAGGAATAATAGTTAAAGGCGATGAAGTTAACCAGGAAAGACTTACCGGAGCCTGAGGTGGCACAGCAAAACACATTTTGATTGGCAGCTCCGGAATCAAAAAAATCCAAAGAGACCAACTGTCCTTTTCTTCCGGTGAAAACCAGTTTTGGATCAGTTCCGGATCCTGCAAAATCAGCCTGCACCGGGAGTAGTGGTGTAATTGATGGAACAGGTGCTGTAAAATCCCGTTCCAGATTTTCTATGTTCTTTCCTGCTGTGTACAAACAGAAGGGGAGAGACGACAAGAAGAGGATCTTTTGTATCATATCGTCCTGTTGCATGACATAGCCCTGATTCTCCCATAATCGTCTGACTCTGGTGCAGGAATCCTTGGCTTTTTCCAGATCCTTATTCCAGACCCAGAATATAGGAATAATTTTGACGAACTTTATGCCACGCTCAAGATCATCAGTGGCCTGCAGATATTCTCCCTGTTTACGCCTCAGCAGTGGAGATAATGATCCCACCGCATGCTGATTTAAGGTCAGATTGCATTTAGAATGGATCTTCATTTCCAGCCCTGCTTCAAAAACGATATTAAAAGTGTACAAAAAATCCGTCTTGATCTGTTCTGCATCTGAGACAACGCCCCATATACCACCAAACAGAGAGTTGGTTTGCAGCGAGTCAATCTCACGCGGAATATTTTTTGGTGTTGTGCAGCAGAAAAAATTATCACCAATATGCATATGATCATGTTCTTCCTTGATGACGGTGTCGCTGTTTATGATCTGTTTACGGATAGGAATCTCAGGGCTGTAAGCATTGAAATTATGCTCAGGATATTCATCTGGATAATGATTGAACAGACGGCGAGTCCATTCCAATAAGTCCTCCGGCTGTAAATGCCTTGGATAAAGCAATGCAGCTTTCAATGTTTCCGTCATTTGCCGCTTGATGTCCAACAAGGTGGCTGTCTTTCCGCTATCCGTGAATTCTTCTACCGTTGGTAAACCGGGGCTGGCACCCGGCATGGTTACAGCAACGAAAAGTCGAAAATTACGGACGGGAATATTGCTGCAGGCTTTCAGCCCATTCTTTCCTTTGCTTAAGAACTCGATGACTTCATTGGTATTGGAAATAACAATTGGATCTTTTCTGGTTCTGCTTGCGCGATACCGCTCAAGGGTTGGCTCGATATGAGAATCTGCATGGAAGATCAGTTGAACAACGCTATCCTTCGGCAAACCTGCCCTGAATAATCCTTCCAAGGCAGTGATCGTTTTGGGACCGGCATAAATCACAGGTACGCATTCCCACAACATCCCCAAACTGTCATCCTGGTTCAGATATATTTCCAGATTTGGATCATAGGCCAGATAATTGAGAAATGAAGAGAATGGATCTCGCCTGGTCATTTTTTCAAGGTCTGAATATTTTAAATATTCCCCAGATCCAAACATGTTGTGCAAAAATTGACTGAACATTTGCTATTTCTCGTTAAAATCTGTGAGGATCCATTTCGAATCTTCTATTTTTAGATAGACATAACGGGTCATGAACAGCTCGTCACCTTCGCCTTTGTATGGAAGGAGAAGAACCCGGAGAATCTTTGGTGGCTGCAGCATGGGTTTTTCAGGTTCTTCCAAAAGATCCGTCAGGATTTTGTAGCGGATGTCCTGGCTGATCTGTTTGCTTTCGTCAATTACATCCTGTTCAGTGCTTGATTCTGGCTCTGGATACCTGGCTTTTTTATACGCCGTTGGAGTATCGATGCATTCACCAGCATTATCTTTTGCTTTGCATTTGAAATTCTCTCCGTATGGATTGATCGCATCCTGTAAGGGGGCACAGGCCTGGAACAGCAGGAGAAAAACGAAACAGCTATATCGCAAGATTTTGGTATGTGTTTGCACTGACCATTTCCCGAAAGGTAAAAGTTCATCTTGATGATTGTTCTACTTTCTTTTTTCGGAGGGGATGACCTGAGATTATTAATGAGGGGCAGGGAGACACACATTGACCATCCATGCCCTGCGTCAGAAATGGACGGTTAGTATTTTCTTCTAAAATATAGAATAGAAGATCAACTAACTACAATTACAAATAGTTATGTTATGTTCTACTGGATGTGATATAGGTTGCCTGAATGGTTAGTTTAGTCGTGGTGAAAGGGAGTAATATGTTGACTCTTGAATTCCAGCAAAAAAGTGATAATTCAAGCCTTTGGTTTGTGCATTAAAAAAATAAAGTTCTTTGATGAATAATAGGTGAGTTATGCCCGAATATCCAAGAGGCTCTGAGTGGCGAAAGTGGGATTTGCATATCCACTCAACCTATTCTTTAGAAAATAGGGCGAAGCTGTCCCCTTCTGATATTTTTCAAGCTGCTGCAATTGAGGAACTTGCAGTTATCTCCATTACTGACCATTCAAATGTTGATGGCCTTGATGAAGCATGGGATGTTTGGGAAAATGGTACAGATGCAAAAGGAAATAAGTTTTCTGATGTCGTAACCTTTTTTCCAGGGGTTGAGCTTAAAGCTACTGCTGGAAAAAGAGGAGTTCATTTCCTTGCGGTATTCCCTCCTGAAACTACGGTAAGCGGGGTGCGCCATAAGGTTAACCAAGCTTTTCTTAAGGATTCATTTCTTTCTCAAATTGGTTGCGGGCGTCCTGCCATTGAAGGTCATGGCGATGGAGACTACAAAACAGGCCTTTTTAGAGTTGCTGTAGACTTCACACAAGCAGCTGCTTCTTGTACGTCAACTTGGCGGCTTAATAATTGTCCACAATGGTAACAAAGATCATGCTCTTGAAGGTGAGATAGCTCATGCACCAGCACATGCAACCCCAGACGAACTCTTGCAATCTTTGGGAAACCAAAAAGGTAAGCTGATGAAAGAGTGTGTTGATATTTGCGAGCTGCCTAACTGGAGCACTTACCATCAAAAACAAGAAAGATTTTATCGTGAAAACTTTGGTAAACCCTCTGTTGTTTTCTCGGACTCCCAGGAAACATATCATTAATACCTTTAATATCTATTTCCGATTGGTTTAAGGTTCTCATCTCTACACTTAATGGGTTGTACAAAGGGTTGGGTGATGTGTTTTGAACCTGGAGGAATTAACAAGAGCAATTCATCAAAATCACTCTTTGTCAATAAGTGCTTCACATATGTTGTGCGAAAATGATGTGGTATCTTGCCGATCCCAATGATCGATATGGTCGTGCGAATAGCTTGAATATCCACATCAATTCCGCACAGGGTGTTATATTTATTGAATGGTGCCTTTATATCCATGGCAAAATAATCGATAAGCTTCTCTTGCAATAATAACTCTATCATTTCGGGGTGAGAGCCATTGGTATCAAGCTTGATGACAAATCCAAGTTCTCTGATTTTTCTGATAAACTGCGGGAGGTCGTCATGTTCCGTGGGTTCTCCACCTGTAATCACCACTCCGTGAAGCTTTCCTTTACGGAGTTTTAGAAAATCAAAAACTTCCTGCTCTTCCAACGTGTTATCCCCATTTTTACTGAGCAAGGTGCCATTATGGCAGAAGGGGCAACGGAAATTGCACCCCTGGGTGAAAAGTACCGCTGCCACCTTGCCTGGATAATCGCTGAAAGAACAACGCTGAATCCCACCTATTAACATGTACAGCTAACCTGATAACGACTGCGTTTTGGAAATTCGGCACGTTTGCCTTCATTCCACTGTTTTACCGGACGCAGGTAGCCAACAACTCGTGAATACACCTCAGTTTCTTCGCCGCATTCAGGGCAGACGGGTTCTTCACCATTTAGATATCCATGGTTTGTGCAGATGGAAAAAGAAGGCGTCAGAGTAAAATAGGGGAGCTCATAGTTCTCACAGACAGTGCGTACAAAGTCTTTTACCGCAGCGGTATCTGGTGCTGCTTCACCAAGAAAGCAATGAACCACTGTTCCTCCTGTATACTTGCGTTGCAGTGGATCCTGTAGGTCAAGTACTTGAAAGATATCCTCACTATAATCAACGGGAAGCTGTGTTGAATTGGAATACAGTGGGATGCTGCTTTCAGTTTTTAAATTACATTGCATCTCAGGGAATCGTTTTTGATCCAGGCGAGCCAGACGATATCCAGTGCCTTCTGCCGGTGTGGCTTCCAGATTATAGTGGTTGCCCGTCTCGTCCTGAAATTCCTGAAGCCGACTTCGCATATGATCGAGCAGGCGAAGGGCAAAAGCTTGTCCTTCATCAGATCCAATATCTTTGCCGAGAAGATTTACACCAGCCTCATTGGCACCGATGATGCCGATGGTGGAAAAATGATTTTTCCAGTAGCAGTTGAAGCGTTCTTTGATTTGGCGTAGATAATAAAGGGTGTACGGGTAAAGGCCTTTGTCAGTAAAATTTTCAAGAACCTTGCGTTTCACCTCAAGACTTGTACGGGCAATATCCATCTGCCTGTCAAGCCGTGTGATAAAATCTTCCTCATCCCTTGCCTGAAAGCCTAGGGCTGCCAGATTAATCGTTACCACCCCAATGGAACCGGTGAGCGGGTTGGCCCCAAACAGGCCGCCGCCACGTTTTTCAAGCTCCCGCGTGTCAAGACGCAGACGACAACACATGGATCTTGCATCGTCCGGGGAAAGATCTGAATTTACAAAATTTGCAAAATAAGGGATTCCATAACGTGCAGTGACCTCCCATAGTCGATCAAGTTCTTTGTTTTCCCAATCAAAATCTGCTCCTATATTATAGGTGGGAATGGGGAAGGTGAAAACACGGGACTCTGCATCTCCTGCTGCCATCACCTCAAGAAATGCCTGATTAATGGTGGTCATTTCCTCCTGAAAATCTCCATAGGTTTCTTCCTGCAATTCACCACCAATAATAACAGCCTGGCTGGCGAGTGCTTTAGGAGGCTGAAGGTCCATGGTCAGGTTGGTAAAAGGCGTTTGAAAACCGACCCTGGTTGGGACGTTCAAGTTGAAGATAAATTCCTGTATGGCCTGTTTTACCTCATCGTAACCTAACTTATCATAGCGGACAAAGGGGGCCAGGAGGGTGTCAAAACTTGCAAATGCCTGTGCTCCTGCCGCCTCTCCCTGCAGGGTATAAAAGAAATTGACTACTTGGCCAAGGGCTGAGCGAAAATGTTTGGCAGGTTTTGATACCGCTTTTCCCTTTACTCCGCAGAATCCCTGGCGTAAAAGATCCTGTAGATCCCACCCCACACAATAAACAGACAATAAACCCAGGTCATGAATATGCAGGTCGCCAGACTCATGGGCTTCACGCACTTCTTGAGAATAAATGGAGTTGAGCCAGTATGTTTTACTCACTTCACTTGCAATATAGTTATTGAGTCCTTGCAGTGAGTAGCCCATGTTGGAGTTTTCTTCCACCTGCCAGTCAAGTCGTTCAAGATAATTATCAATGAGCTTAACATCGGCTTTGGCTGTTATTTTGCGAATCTGTTTATGCTGCTCTCTGTAGAGGATATAGGCCTTTGCCGTTCTTTTGTAGGGAGAGGCCAGCAGAACTTCTTCTACCAGATCCTGTATTTCCTCAACTTCCAGAGTTTCCTTACTCATAACGGTTTGAGCAAGACTTAGCACGCGGATCGTCAAACGTCTTGCTTCGGGCATAGCAAATTCGCCAGTGACTTTGGCGGCTTTAAGAATGGCGTTGGTGATTTTACCCGCATCGAAAGTAGATACGGATTTATTGCGTTTACGGATGGTACGGAAAACAACGGGCGCTGGCTGACCAGCTTCTAGGGCTGCGTTTGCAGACATGGCTTCTCCTTTCCTCGAAGGGTGCGCCTTCCTCATGAGAGGGGTAGGCTTGGCATTATGGATTGTTTGGCAGGTCTTCGGACTTATGGACGTAATACAAAAAGTCTACTGGTCATCGCTTCCCAGGCATTTAATGATCAGCCCAGTGCTTATTGATGATGTTCGTTTCCATTTACCGCTGCGGGACAGTCCTGGAGTTTCACCAGGTTCCCTGTTGCCGCGCCAAACATGAGGCGCACCAAACGCATAACACAACATATGGTATTTTGGAAAAGCAGTCAACACCAAATGTTGATTTTTGTGAGTTGAGGCGATTGCTGCTTTTTAGACATTTACTCACCTAAAAAACCTTTATGATTCTGTCATAGATTGACATTCTTTAATTTATCAGTTAAATAGCTTGATCATATTCAGATGCTCGTAACAGAGCTTAATAGGGAACCCGGTGTAAATCCGGGACGGGCCCGCCGCTGTGACCGGGGACGACTTTTGCATTTTAGCCACTGATTTTATTTAAGGTTGGGAAGGCGCAAAAGGAGGACGAACCGGGAGTCAGAAGACCTGTCTGAAGATACACTGCATGTGCTGGAGAAAAGGCACAGCAGAAAGAGACGGCCTCCGTGGACAAGAGGTGCGTACTTATAGTTATTCGTGGAAAAATCAGGGAATCCTCGGATCAATATATTATTGGTTCGGGGATTTTTTTTGCTTTTTTGGCAGACATCTCCGGATCGCAAATTCTGGGGAGATGGAAAATGAAGAAAAAATTCTATGGTGTACTGGCTCTTTTTATTGCAGCAACACCCGCTTTGGCTCTTGCTGAGCAGAATACAGGAACAGCCGATGCAGAAAAAGTTATGGATGAAGTGGTGGTTACCGCTACCCGTAGTGAAGAAAACATCAACGCGATTCCTGCTAAGGTAGAGGTTATCAACAGCCAGGCCATTGAAATGACGGTGGCGGAAACAGTTACCGAACAGTTGAAAAAGAATTCTTCAATTGGTGTTATTGAATATCCTGGTGCTTTAGCAGGTATTGGTATCCGCGGATTTCGTCCGGAATTCTCCGGTATCACTAAACATTCTTTAATACTTATCAATGGTAGACCTGCTGGTGCCACAAATCTTGCAACCATTCTCTCCGATAATATCGAGCGCATTGAAGTTCTTAAGGGACCAGCTTCATCTTTGTACGGTGGTGAGGCCATGGGTGGTGTTGTCAATATTATAACTAAGAAAAATACGGAAGAACTTACTGGAATGGTAGAGCTTGGCTTAGGTTCTTTTTCCACAAACTTTCAGAAAGCAGCTATCGGTGGTGGTATTGGAAATCAATTTGATTTTGATGTTACTGCCAGGCGTTATGGTCAAAATGATGATATTAAAATGGGTAATGGCAAGACTCGTGCTCATACCAGTTACAGAACCCAGAATGGTACCATGCGTTTTGGTGGGGATATCGGAGAAACATGGCGTTTTGATTTGAGTGGTGATCTTTACCAGGGACGTGACATAGAAACCCCTGGTGACACCTTTGCAGGAGATAGTGAATCCGGCCATAAAGATATTGATCGTTACGGGATTGATTTCACAACAGGTGGGGAACTGGGCACCAACAACCAATTCAGCGTCACCGCCTACAAAACTAACGAAACCTCGGAAAGCTATAAACATTACACAGGATGGGCTACCATAAGTCAGGTTCCTCCCTATCAAAGCTATGATTCAGAAATTGACTGGGTGGGATTTCAATTCAAGGATGAATATACCTGGGACCTTCATCGATTTATTGCTGGTATTGATTACCAGGATATAAGCAAGGAAAGCCGTAGTTACAACATTGATGGCAGCAGAAAAGCTCCTTATTCTCCGGATGAGGGACGAGAAAATATTGCTGCCTATCTGGAAACAATCTGGAGTTTTATGGACAAACGGCTTACAGCAACGGCTGGTGGTCGTTATGACACCTTTGATGTTGAAACTAAATCAACACCCTTTAAATCAAATTTCACACCAAATTCTGAAAACTTTTCCACTTTCAGTCCCCGGGCTGGTGTCAATTATCTCTTTGACCAGGGAATCCGTTTACATAGTACCATTGGCCAAGCATTTGTACCACCCAGTGCAGCACAACTTGCCGGCTATTCAGAGTCATATGTTGGTGGTGTAACTATGATTACTAAGGGGAATGCCAATCTCGATCCTGAGACTTCTCTTACCTACGATTTTGGTGCTGGATACGACCTCGCCAAATGGGGACTTTCCTTTGACCTTACCTATTTTCATACCGATGTGGATGACAAAATCAGCAAGGTAACAAGAGGAAATATCGGAACCTATGAAAACAGCCTCAGTGCTGAGATGGATGGTCTGGAAAGCACTCTGTCCTTCGATATGGGTACTCCTCTTGATTGGGACAGGTCATTGTCAGTTTTTGTCAACTCCACCAATATGCTCAAGGCAGAAGAAGAACAAAGCAATGGCACAATGAAGGATATTCATAATGTTGCAGACCACACCGTAAATTACGGTATTCAATATGATGACGGTATGTTTGAAGGCAAGCTGCACTGTCGCAGCCAGGGAGAGATGAAAGACACAGACTGGAATGCTGCCGGGTATCCTGAAATTGAATATCCATCATTTACCGTAGTGGATTTAATGTTTGGTGCGACTTTTCTTGACCATCATCGTATTGTCCTGAAAGCGGACAACCTTCTTGATAAGGATTATTACGAAAAAAAAGGCTTTCCCAAACCAGGTCGCAGCTTTTTTGTCAGTTACAGCTATGAGTTTTAATCTGACGAGAGAATAGCATTCATTTCGGCCTCGCTTTTTCAGTGGGGCCGATCTTTTCAGGTTAGACCAAAAAACAGATCAATTTTGGAGAATAGTATGTCACAAAAAGTTATGGGAATTGCTGAAAGCATCAATATCATGGGGAATCGTTCAGGCGGGGCAATGAAAAACAGAATCCCCGGCCCCATTCAGGAAATGGCAAAGGAGGAATCTGCTGCACGGGCTTCCTATTTAGATCTCAACATTGGCCCTGCACGAAAAGATGGAACCGATCTTCTTCCCTGGGTAGTCCAAACGGTAGAGGCTGCAGTTGAAACGCCACTTTGTCTGGACACCACCAATACCGATGCTATGATCGCGGGCATCAAAGCTGTTAAAAATAAAGAGCAGGCCATTATGAATTCCATCTCTGCTCAACCGGAACGAATGGAAGCATTGATCCCTGCTGCAGCTGAGGCCGGTTGCAATGTTATTGCACTGCTCTGGGGACCGGATGGAATGCCGCGCGACTCAAGCGAACGTGCCGCGATGGCTGTTGATCTGATGATGGCTCTTAATGATGCCGGTATTCCTAATGAAAAAATTCTTTTTGATCCCATCGGAACTCCAATTACTCTGGGACCTGATCAAATTGCTTCGGGCCTGGAATTTATGATGATGTTGGCAGATATCGCGCCGGGGTCAGGGTCAACCGTTGGTCTTTCGAACGTTTCCAACGGTGTTGCAGAAAACCTTCGTAAATATCTGGATCGTACCTACCTGATCATGCTGATGAAATATGGAATATCCACCGCCATTGTTAACTCCTATGATGCCGAGTTGATGGCCATCTGCAATGGCGAGCGTCAGGAACTGGTTGATCTGGTTCATGGTATGATGGATGGTAATGATCCTGACGCCTCATCTCTTGAAGGAACTGCATTGGAACACTACAAGACCTACAAGGCTCTGTCCGGGCAGACCGTTTTCTCAGAGTCCTGGCTGGAATTGTAAGACTCTATTCGCACAAGACCTGTTGGAATCAACCCTGGAGTTTTGTTACGGTTATTTGCGTAACGGGCTGTGGGGGCAGGTCGATCTGAATTTGAAATTTAATCGCAGGAGTTACCATGCATCAGCACGGATATATTGGTCGCAAGATGCGGCTGCCACAACTGAAAGAAAAACCGGCCATCATTATAGCTGCCTTTGGCAGCAGCAGTCGTGCAAAGACGGCTCTTGAAATTTTCAGAAAAAGGCTTGAGCAGGAGTTCCCTGAGCATGAAACATTCTGGGCCTATACCTCAGAAATACTCCGCAGGAAAATAGGGTTACCCAGCTTGCAGGAAACCCTGGCTCAAGTTGAGGCCGCCGGGTTCCGCAGGGCGGTTGTCCAGCCTCTGCATATTTTTCCGGGCACCGAGTACAAGCAGATGGCCGAGACCTGTGAATATTTTCCTGGTTTACGAGTTTTTTTGAGTGAAACATTGCTCCACCGCTGGGATTTTATCAAGAAAATCCTTGATGTGGTTGAACCGGGATTTTTACCACCTGAAGAAGGTTTGAATCTTTTGGCCCTGCACGGCACACCCCTGGCAGCTGACCCTGTGAATATTGTTTATCTTGGTCTGGAACGGCTGGTAACCGATCTTTACCCGAATGTGCTGGCCGCAAGTGTTGAAGGCGTGCCGGATCATGAGGCCGTGCTGGCCAGGATAAAACGGCTGAATTTGGCAAGCAAGTACCGAAAAGTAAAAATAATCCCCATGATGTACCTGGCCGGCCTGCATGCGGAAGAGGATCTCATGGGTGGGGAGAATAGTTGGCGTGCAGCCCTCGACGATATGGGCTTTGCAGTGGAATGCTCCACGGTTACAGGCGATGTCGACTATTTTAAAGGGCTGGCTTACTACCCAAAAGTTATCAATTATTTTATAGAAAGACTGCACCGCAGCCTGACCCTTTCTAACTATTATTAGCAACGGAAAACAAATGAGATTCTATGAAATAATGCAAAACGGCGGGCCGGTGATGTGGCCTCTGCTGGCCTGTTCCCTTATAGTGTTGACGGTTATTGGCGAACGGCTTATCTTTTGGGTTCAGATAAGGAGAAGACGTAACCGCAAGCTGATGGGTGAGATTTTACATCTTGCAGAGAGTGGAAACTGGCAGCAGATTAAAGAAGAAACCAGAAATTGTAATGACCATGTAATCAGAATGATTATTGTCGGAATTCTGCATCGTGATTACGACATGAGCAAGGCTATGGAGGCTGAGGCCCAACAGAGAGTGAAAAAAATGTCACAGTTTATGACCGTACTCGACACCATGATTACCGTGACCCCACTTATGGGCATTCTCGGTACGGTGCTTGGTATTATCTCTTCATTTGAGATGCTGGGGGCCGGAGGAATAGCCGACCCCAAACTGGTCACCGGCGGCATCGCTCAAGCCCTGATTACCACGGCTACAGGTCTTACTATATCCATAGCCACGGTCTTTCCCTACAACTATTTCAAGAGCCGGATCGAACATGCCATCCATGTTATGGAAAAATACTCCACCCGCTTGGAGGTGGTGTATAAAAAACTGCAATCAAGGGCAGAGAATGAAACTTAACCGTAGCACTATTGCGCCACCGCGTATCGAAATGTTGCCGTTGATCGATATTGTCTTTCTGCTGCTGGTCTTTTTCATCTATGCCATGCTCTCCATGGCCGTCCATCATGGTCAGTCCGTGAACCTGCCTCAGTCCAGCAGTGCTACCCTGGAAATGCAGGAGTCCATCAGCATCACGATCCAGGCAGCAGGCCAGGGCGTGGTTCTTTCTATTGATGAAGAACCGGTCACGCTGGAATTTATGAGCGACAGACTACAAAGCAAAAAAGCAGAGAAACAGAATGGTCAAGACCCGGAGGTGCAGATATTTGCTGATAAATCCGTTTCTTACCAGGAGCTGTTCCAAGTGATGGATTGCGTCAAACAGGCTGGTCTGACCCGCATCTCCCTGCAGGCTGAACCTGAGCCCCCTGCGCCATGAGTGAGGCAACGCAACGTCTGATACCAGCCTGCTTCGTGGCCGTGATTCTGCATGGTGTTGTTCTGTCTTGGCAAATGCATCAGGGGCAGGTAACCTTGCCCATACCTTTGGCTGTGCAGCGTATTACTGTGTCTCTTGGGACAAGACCAGTGGCAAAGGAGCCACCACCGGAACCTGAACAGGAACAAAAAGCAGAAAAAAAGAAAGTGGTTGTTCCGCAACCTAAACCAAAGCCCAAGCCTCCTGAACCTCGCCCGGTTGCAAAACAAGTGGTTCAACCTGTCACCAAGCCTCAACCGGTTCAGGAACAAAAAATCGTCTCCCCTCCTGTTTCGGCAGCCCCTCCCCGGGAAACTCAAATCATACCTGAAGAAGCTCCACCTCTACCTCTTCATACTGAGATTGGAACTGAAAGCACTAAGGCAGATACTGCCTCCCATGTTATCCAACAAGCGTCTCCGCTCTACCGGATCAATCCACCGCCGAAATACCCACGCCTGGCCAGGCGTCGTGGTATGGAAGGGGTTGTTTTACTGGAGGTTCTTGTTGATGTCCTCGGAAGGGTGAAGGAGCTCCGAATCTTCAATTCCAGTAGTCATTCTATTCTGGACAGGGCCGCCCTAAAAGCTGTGCGCCGCTGGAAATTCAAATCAGGCACAGTTGCCGGCGCTTCAAAAGAAATGTGGGTTAAAGTGCCAGTGCGGTTTCAATTGAAAGGGAATTAATTACGGTGTCAATCAACAGCTGAAGGCGTTTTTTTGTTAAACCGGCCATTAAATCGTTACTCTCGAAAAGAGTCGATCGAAGTCAATTCTGTCTTAAAATCGTTTTTGACGTCAAAGTTTTGTATTTTGTACTAATCCTTACGGTCTACCTATTTGCCGACAAATGAGGCTATGATGTTCTGCATGGGTTTTTCATTCTGATGCTCTGAAAAGAGCTCCCGCTAAAAAAATCAAGTCTATATATTCTTTTCTGGGAGAATGATGAAATGCTTGTATAAAAAGCATGGAGAAAATGAAATGCCAGAAGAATAACCATGCATGAATGCAAGAAGCAATACACTGGTCATTTCAACAAATCATTGTATAATGCATATCAAAGCAATTATTACTTAACACGTCGTGTTGACAGGGAAAATGATTGACCATGTCCAATGATGGGAACTGGCTGGAATGCGGGAAATAGAATGAATAGATTAATTGATGAAGAACGAAGAAAGGCAAAAAAAAACCAAAGGTCGTCTCGTTATCCGATCCAGTTTAAAATTTTCGTGGTCAGCCTGATACCGACCCTGGCCTTGCTCCTGACTGTGGTGCTTAATCACCATTTTCTGAACTCGTTGGGGCACAGTTCTGAGCGTATCCTTTCCGAAAACTACAGAAGCATCAAGGCTGCTCAAAAAATTCAGCAGCTTTTGGAAGACACCCGCAATCAGTTACTGCTTGACACTTTCGGTTATGAGACCAAGAAAAAAATCTCCTTTATGTTCGACCAAGAAATTACGGAGCAGCTCGACCTCTGCCAAAACAACATAACCGAACCAGGAGAAAAAAAAGTTCTGAAAAAAATGACGGAACAATACAAAAGATACCTTCCCCTTTTCAGGGAAATCGCTGATTCTCATGATGGCGCCGACGACATTGGTGAAAATCTTATTGCGTTCATTTCTCTCTCTGCGGACCTGATCGGTAAACTTAACAAACTTGTCACCATCAATGAACAGGCCATGGAAAGTGCACAACATGACACCAACCGCTTCGCCCAACGATCGTTGCGCTATTCCGTCACCCTGATTATCACTGCAATTCTGTTCACGATAGGAATCAGCTTCTTTTTATCACGGCGGCTCTCGCAACCTCTCGCTGAATTGGCCAATACCTTAGGAGGTGTACAGGAGGGGAGCGGTAATTACCCTATGATTCCAGTTACTACTAAGGATGAAATCGGTTTTTTGACCACGGAGTTCAATCGCTTGTTCGAGCGACTCAAGGCCTATGATCAACTGAATATGGAAAAGCTCCTGACCGAAAGGGAGAAAGTGCACCAGTCGGAACTGGCCAAGGCCAGGTTCATAGCCGATCTTTCACACCAATTGAAGACTCCCATGACCTCGCTTTCCATGGGCCTAGGACTATTGGCGGAAAAAAATGAGCGCCTCTCAATCGAAAATCAAGCAAGACTCTTTCGAACTGCCAATGAGGATTGCGTGCGACTGGCCAGTTTAATCAATGAACTGGTGGATATTGCTAAGCTGGAAAATATGGTCCGACCGCCACAAAAAGAATTGCTGGATATTGAATGGGTGGTTCGTGAAACGCTCCGGCCTTTGATAAGCCAGGCGAAGGAAAAGAACATCCATACCGAAATAGACATCGCGAAGGGCATACCCCTACTCGCAATTGATTCGATGCGTTTCCCCTGGATACTTACCAATCTGATCGGCAACGCCATTCGTTATACGGATCAATGTGGTATGGTGTCTTTTTCCGTCGAAAAGAGACACAAACGATGTTGGTTTCAGTGCAAAGATACCGGTAGTGGCATCGCCCCCCAATATGTGCCGAAAATCTTTGACCGCTATACCCAGTTCTCGGAACGGGAAAAGAGTGGCACAATTGGCCTGGGACTTGCAATCGTCAGGGAGATCATTGAACAACACGGCGGGGACATAACCGTTGAAAGCGTGTTGGGCCACGGAACGACTTTTCGGTTCTGGATCCCCATCGAGCAAGAGGAGGAACAAGGTGATAAAATCAGCACTGATCGTTGACGATGACAACAATATTCTGACCACTCTGGAAATACACCTGGAAGAATCAGGCCTTATGGTACAGACCGCCTCGACTGGCGCTGAGGGGATTGAACGGTTTAAGAGCACACCTTTCGATCTTGTTTTTCTTGATTTAAAACTTCCCGATCAGAGCGGTCTTGATGTGCTCCGGAAAATGATTTCTCTGAATGCCGAGGCCATGATCGTGATCATCACGGCTTATGCGACCATCGATACAGCGGTTCAGGCTGTCAAAACAGGTGCTTTTGATTATCTACCTAAACCATTCACACCGGCTCAGATTACCCGGATTATCGAGATTATCAGAAGGGTAAGCGCACTGGAATCTGAAGTCCAGACCCTGAAGGGGATCGTCTCTGAGGGTGGCGTCATCACCCGCAGCCGATGCCTGCGTAAAATACTTAACACCGCCCGCCAGGTTGCCGATTCCTCCGCCACCATCCTGATTACAGGCGAGTCCGGCACTGGCAAGGGGCTGCTGGCCCGCTTGCTACACGACTGGAGTCCACGCTCATCTTCTCCTTTCGTAGTCGTAGATTGTGCGGGTCTGCATGAAAACCTTTTGGAAAGTGATCTCTTCGGCCATAAAAAAGGCGCATTCACCGGTGCGCTCCAGGCTAAGGAGGGCAAACTCAAATGCGCAGACAGCGGCACCGTTTTCCTTGATGAGGTTTCAGAAATGTCACCTACGGTACAGGCCAAATTTCTTAGATTCCTGCAGAGCAGAGAGTTTGAAAGGCTGGGAGACACTACCAGCATCCAGGTGGACGTCCGGATCATCGCTGCCACCAACAAAGACCTGGAAGAACAGATCGCAGCCGAACTCTTTCGACAAGATCTTTTTTTTCGTCTAAATGTTGTAGAATTACACCTGCCGCCCTTGCGGGAACGGCCAGAGGATATAAAAATTCTGGCTGAACATTATCTAAAACGTTTCGCCGTCTTGAACGGAAAAACCATCGCTGGTATCAGGCAAGATACACTGGAACTTCTGGAACAATATTCATGGGCTGGGAATGTCCGCGAACTCGTCAACATTATTGAACGAGGAGTTATTCTCTGCAAAGGGAAACAGTTGACTCCAGCAGAATTGCCCGAACATCTTGCAAAATTCACGATCGAGACAGGCTCCAACAAAAAACTAGCCAGCCTGGCGGAAGTGGAGAAAAATCATATTCAACAAGTACTGGCACAAACACCTTCCATCGATGAAGCCGCCAGGGCTCTGAACATCGATCCGGCAACCCTTTGGCGCAAGCGAAAAAAATATCACATCGACTGATTCCGTGCATAATGCAAGATTGCTTCTTGCATTATGCACGAATTACCCCTCTGTTAACACCTTTTCCATCTCCGAATATACCTATTACCTTGATACCGTGATGTTTTTTCTTTTGGCATCTAAGTTGCAAAGCTGCAATTAGGTGCTTTTTGCTTTGCTTGTCATTGGTATAGGATCGGAAAAGATCCAGGCTTACCGGAATTTATGCGTTGTCCTGAAAGAGGACAGGAAGAGCCTGAACATACCATTGCTGGAGTTACTGCCAGCAAGACACCAGCCCTGTTAAACTAAAGTGTCTTTGAGATGCCGGAGGCGATTATGTCAAGATCACATCAGCAGAAAACATTTATCTGCCATCCGACTGTTGCAACGGGATTTAACATTATGAAACCGTTACTCAGCCTAGTTCTCTTGGGACTACTAATAACCTCAACAGGTTGCGAACAACCAAAATCTTCTAAGGAAGACACGGAGATAGAAAGTTCAGCAGAGGACATAATATTTAATGTCGATAAAGGCACTGTTGAAATCATCATTATTGATGGCTGTGAATACCTCATTTATAAAGAACCAAGAGGAAATAATCAAGGCTATGGCTTTATGGCCCACAAAGGCAATTGTAAAAATCCAATACACAAATATCGGACTGGATACGTGGTCAAGCAAAAGTAGACATTTCTTTATGCAGCGACTTTTTGAGTCCTTTCAGTGATTAAATATGAAGAAAAATAAACAGGCCCAGAAACACCGATCACTGTTGCGGTTCATGGAAATGCATCCTGCGCCGCTGGTAGCATTCAGCTTTGTCGTAGTCATTATCTCGGGAACCTTCTGCCTGATGCTGCCTGCCGCGACTCAATCAGGCAATATTAATTTAATCGACGCATTGTTTACCGCCTCCTCTGCGGTATGTGTCACCGGACTCGTTGTCGTCGATACCGGGACATTTTTCAGCACCTTCGGCCATTGCGTCATTCTTGCGTTGATGCAAATCGGCGGCCTCGGCGTCATGACCGTATCAGTCATGCTGTTCAGGGCCATCGGCCGGAACGTCACCTTCAGGCAACGCATGGTCCTGCAGAATATATTCGCCCATACCCCCCGCGAAGACATTTTGCATGTACTTAAGACCATCATAGGGTTCACGTTTTTGGCCGAAGCATGCGGTTTCATTTTTTTCTATCTCCACTGGAGTAGCGAATTTCCTCCTACCAAGGCTGCCTTTTTCGCGATATTCCATGCCGTTTCCGCCTTTTGCAACGCAGGTTTTTCCCTTTTTCCGGACAGCATGGTTCGTTACAGCAGCGACCTGCTCTTGAATCTCACCATGTGCGGGTTGATCGTCATGGGAGGCATCGGCTTCCCGGTGGTGCATGATTTTTACCAGAAAATCAGGATAGGACGAACAAAGCGGATCAAATTGACCATGCAGACGAAAACAGTACTCTTGACCACGATTATCCTGATCATAGCGGGAGCCGGGGTGTATTGGTTTCTGGAATATGGACATTCTCTTGCCGGTAAATCAGTTTCTGAATCATTTTTGGTTTCCCTCTTTCAATCAATCACCTGTCGGACTGCCGGGTTCAATTCCACTGATATCTCTTCGCTTAATCCCTCTACGCTGACCCTGATGCTCGGACTCATGTTCTTTGGAGCTTCGCCTGGTTCCTGCGGTGGTGGTGTCAAAACCACCACTTTGGCGTTAATTGTGTTTTTTACATGGAGCCGGATCAGGAGCAAGAGGCGGGTAAATATCTCTAACAAAAGTATCCCGGCTGAGACGGTAAGCAGGAGTTTGTCGTTGACCCTGGTTGCTGCCAGTCTCATCAGCGTCATACTTTTTCTGATTCTGGCGGGTGATACCGTGACAGGAACACACCCCTCCGTCGGGGGCGAAATGTTTCTCCCCTATCTGTTCGAAACGGTTTCGGCTTTCGGCACCGTGGGGCTATCGATGGGAGTTACTCCAACCCTTTCAGCGTGGGGGAAATTACTCATCGTGTTGTTGATGTTGATAGGAAGGGTCGGTGTGCTGACCTTTTCCTATATTATCATAGGCGGAGGCATTGCCAACGGGATCGAATATTCTGAAGAAAATATCATGATCGGATAAAGGAGCAGCTCAGTATGAAAAAATTCGCAGTTATCGGGCTTGGCAATTTTGGATTTCATGTCGCTAAAGCCCTGTACAATGACGGCAATGAAGTTGTGGCCATCGATACGGACAAGGCCCGCGTTCAGGCCATTGACTCCTTTTCATCCGAGGCCATAGTCATGGACGCAACAGACAAAGAGGCTTTACGAGCATTGGGCTTGGGTCAGATGGATGGGGTCATCGTCTCCACCGGAACCAAAATAAGCATCAGTATTCTCATCTGCCTGCATTTGCAGGAAATCGGTGCGAAGGCTATTCTGGTCAAGGCCTTGGATGAAGACCATGAAAAAATATTAAAACGTGTGGGCGCCACTGAGATCATACACCCTGAACGGGACATGGCCCTGCGCATTGCCAGAGGGTTATCCACTCCCAATGCACTCGACTTCATTCCGCTGGCTAAGGATTTCGATCTCGTCCAAGTGGCCCCACCCAAGGAATTTCTTGGCAAAAGCCTGACGGAATTGAATTTGCGCGCCAGGTATAACGTCCAGATCATCGCCATCAAGGAACTGGCTCCTGAAAACATGGTATTGGCTCCGCCTGCTGATTTTATCGTGAAGAACAGTGATCTTCTGATTATGCTCGGCAAGTCTCAGAACATCAACAAAATCAAGACGCTAAAGTAATATAACATTGGCGATGATTGTATACTTGCGTTTGTTTGGAGTAACAAAATAAAAGTTATTCAGGAAAAACAAATGGGTAGATCGAAAGCAAATTATCCCGCTCATGTCGTAATTGTCGGTTGTGGCCGTTTAGGCTCTATGTTGGCAAGTGAATTAAGTCGAATGGGCATCCGGGTAATGATCATAGACCGGAATAGCACGTCCTTTGCGCTTCCCAACGCCGGGTTCAGCGGGTTTCGTGTGACCGGCAATGCGGTTGAACTGGACGTACTGCGGGCAGCTAATTTGACACGGGCCGATTGTCTTCTGACAACAACAGAAAAAGACACCGTGAATCTCATGGTGGCCAAGGTTGAGGAAGGAACTTTCAGAAGTGTTCCTCCCTCCCAAAGCCGTTTATGAGGAGTTTTTTTGGGTGGGAGATCAACGACGGTTTCTCGTGGAAAGCGACTTGCGGAAAGCATGTTTGCATATCGCGCTTTATCTCTTTACTTGGCTTGCAGGAGGCTGTGCCCTTTCTGTTTTCGGTCATCCCCTTGCAGACAGCCTTTTCGAGTTTGCCAGTGCCATTGGCACTGTAGGACTCTCTGTCGGTGTTACTACGGCGACAGCACCTGCTGGCCAGCTCTGGGTAGAGATTAGAGATTGTGGAAATGCTGCTTGGGCGCTTGGAATTTTTCATGATATTCTGGGGCATCATCAAGATCGGCAAGGATCTGTCAATATTGCTGCCGGGGCGTTGTGGCCTAGATTAAAGAGGTGCGCAAATGAAACTAAAAGCGTTATTATTTTTTGGTGTTTGTGCTCTTGTTACTGATCTCTTGCCAGGATGAGGATTCAGAACAAGCTGCCTGGGATCCGGCGTTGGATCAAACTGAATTTGAATACTTGAGAACTGCAAGTAAGAGAATACATGTTTCCCAACAGTTGGTAAGAGAACATCTTTCAGAGGAGAATGAATCTGCAACGGAGAAGAGTCTCGCCAAAGCCCAAGAAACTGTCCTGATCCTGTTAAACTAACAGGATTCCGATGACTGAAGTGCGGCAATTGTAAAAAACCAATGTGTATTTTCGGCAAGCGTGCCTATATAGTTTGATGGTCATTTTTCACCTCCCCGAAAGGCGGCAAGGGTCTTGTACATTGTGCAGGTCAGGGAATTTTCATCTTCGTTATTATAATGAATTCGACTGGGGCAATCCCCGGGGCATCTTTGGGTCAATGTGCAGGAATTACATTCCGTTGACTTAAGCTGGATCCCTGTTAACGGTTGTTGCCTTATAAGGTCCGGTTTTGCCACCGTACCCAGATAAAAAAAAGAATCACCCATGGTTTGCCCACAGGGATAAAGATTGCCATCCCATCGCACCGCCAGACTTTGGCCGGTTGCTGCCCGACAAAAGGGCTGATCATTATTATTACCGCCCAGTAAATCCAGCTCCCGCAATTGTAAGGGGATTGGCCGGTGTTTATTGATCATGGCCAAGGTCGTGGCCAGCTGACTTAGGCCATCCTGTAGTTCTTCATTGGCTGGTGGCTGTGCGGCCTCAGTGGAGGCTCTGCCCTTGTTGACCAATAGATCCAGACCGATCCCCCGACTATTGCCAAAACTTGCCAATAACAAGGCCAGCTTATCAAGGTATAGGACATTGTCACGGGTCACCACGGTTGTGACCCTAAAAGGAATTTCCATTGCTTCAAGCAGTTTAAGTCCACGCAGGGTTTCGGAGGCCAGACCCCGTTGCAGGTCCTGAATATCAGGCGGGCCATCAAGGCTCACCCCCACTTGAAATTTATACTCCTTAAATAATCGACAAAGTTCCCTGGTCAACAGGGTCGCATTGGTCTGAACCGCCAGCTGTGGTTTTGCTGGTAGCAAACGACTCTGTCTGGCAACTCGGGCAATCTTGCTGGGAACCAGGGTTGGTTCACCGCCAGTAATTTGGATATGGCATTTTTTTGGGTATTCACCAAGCAGAGAAATGGCCTTGTCAATTATCTCATCCGTCATGTCTAGGCCATTTTTATTCGCATCCATATAACAATATTGGCAATGGAGATTGCAGCGACTGGTGATGGCCAGAATCAGGTAGCTGATACTCATGCTGAAACCTTCCTTTTTGTCATTTCTCTTTTCCTATTCTCAATGATCGGTGCTGTTTTGCTGAGTTGTGCCAAACCCGGTCTTCTTTACGGGCAGACTCAGCGTGTTGTGTGCCATGGGCGGCTCATGTCCAGCTCTCGGCCTGCAGATGCAATTCTACCTTAGTGCACGTTAAGTCATTGTTTATACCAGATAATTGGGAATCAGTAATGATAAAAAAATGTTTGGCATGGGATTTGAAGTGTTATTGGCAAAGTTCAAGCAGAAATATAAACAAAAAATCCTTGTACCTCTGGGAATGACCTCATGGTTTTGGTCAAGGAAAGGAGAACATTATGAGTAATATACCTGTTCACAATCTGGGACTCGACCTTGTGCGGGTCACGGAGGCCGCAGCACTGACCGCTGCCCGTTGGATAGGCAAAGGAGCCAAAGAAGCAGGAGACAAGGCGGCCGTTGACGCCATGCGGCTTAGTTTTGATTCCATGGACATCAGAGGAACCGTGGTTATTGGTGAAGGCGAAAAAGATGAAGCCCCCATGCTCTACAATGGTGAGGTTGTGGGTTCTGGCAAGGGTCCTGAAATGGATGTGGCTGTTGATCCGGTGGAGGGCACAAGTCTGTTGGCTTTTGGTCGTCCCAATGCCATTGCTGTGGTTTCCATGGCTCCAAAGGGAACAATGTTTGATCCTGGGCCGGCCTTTTACATGAATAAACTGGTCGGTCCTGCGGAAACCAAAGGCAAGCTGGATATAAATGCCTCGGTTGCTGACAATCTG
Source organism: uncultured Desulfocapsa sp. (assembly GCA_964538055.1). Taxonomy (GTDB): domain Bacteria; phylum Desulfobacterota; class Desulfobulbia; order Desulfobulbales; family Desulfocapsaceae; genus Desulfocapsa. The sequence continues at coordinate 75,911 of CAZIDU010000001.1, forward strand.
AAGAATGCCGCTGAGGCCTTGGGTAAGGAAATTGAAGACCTCATGGTTTTTGTGTTGGATAAGCCTCGCCATCAGGATCTTATTAGAGAGATTAGAGAGGCTGGAGCCTGCATCCAGCTCCATACTGATGGAGATGTGGCAGGTGCATTGATGGCGGTTATGCCCGGCACAGGCGTTGACCTGATGATGGGAATCGGAGGCACCCCGGAAGGGGTTCTGGCTGCCACCGCCATTCGTGTCCTTGAGGGTGAGATGCAAGGGATGCTTGCCCCCCAGTCCGATGAAGAAAAAAATGCTGTTCTGCAAGCCGGATACGAGCTGGACGCAGTTCTGCCCCTTGAAGAGCTTATCCGCAGTGATGATGTGTTTTTTGCTGCCACCGGTATCACTGGCGGAAGTTTTTTGAAAGGTGTGGATTTCACCAGCAGAGGTGCCACAACTTGTTCCATGATTGTTCGCGGTCTGACCGGTACGGTGAGGATCATTGAGGCGGAGCACAATTTTAAGACCTTGATGAAAATCAGTGCCATTGATTATAGCAAATCAGAAGCAAATAATCCTGCATCTAAATAATTAAAGAGGAAAATTATGCAAAATATCAGACCAATACTCCTTGGAATTGTCGGAGATAGTGGAACAGGCAAAACAACATTCACCAAGGGCATAGAAGATGTTCTGGGACCGGACAGAGTGACCAATATCTGTGTCGATGATTATCATCGATATAATCGGGTGCAACGGACGGAGAAAAGTATCTCCGCTCTTCACCCGGACTGCAATTATATCGATATCATGGAACAGCATATCCTCAGCCTGAGCCGGGGTGAGGCTATTCTAAAGCCGGTTTATAACCACTCAACCGGGGATTTTGATCCGCCTGAATATATCGAACCAAAAGAGTTTGTCATCATCGAAGGGCTGTTGGGTTTTTACACCAGAAAGCTTCGCAACACTTTTGATGTCAAGGTGTACCTTGACCCTGAGGAAGATCTTCGTATTGCCTGGAAGATTGCCCGCGACACCAAAAAACGGGGCTACTCTCCAGACCAGGTCAGAGAAGCCCTGAAACGGCGGGAAGAGGTCAGTAAAAGATTTATCCGCCCCCAACGGAACTTTGCAGATGTCGTGGTGCATTTTTACTGGCCGGAAGACTCTGTGGAAAAGGCGGGAGCACAGCTCAATGCCAATCTTATCCTGCGCCCGTCAATTAAACATCCTGACTTTTCCCATCTCCTGGAAAACAAGATCACCACTGATCAATACAGTATCAGTGTTCATCTTGATCGAGATGATGGAATGCCGGTGGATATTCTCGATATCAAGGTTGATATTGCCAAGCAGACGGCTCGCAAGGTTATGAAAATAATCTGGGATTATCTGCCGGACATTGCCATGCCGAAAGATTTTATCGGCAAATATTATGACGGGGAACGGGAACAGATCAGCAATCCCCTTGCCATCTCTCAGCTTCTTACCAGTTATCATTTAAAGAATTTTCATATTGATCAAATTGAACGAAATAAAAGGAGGGAGGTTGCGTGAATCTCGGAATAAATGGATTAGGACGAATCGGGAAGTTACTGCTTTGGAAGCAATGTGACAGTGACGAGTTTGAACAAATAGTTGTTAATGTCGGACGGGATGTGGGGCAGTCTCTGCATGATCTGGCAGCTTATGTAGAGCGGGATTCGACCTATGGCAATATTGCCTCTTTTCTCCATGGCCATAAAGGTGGGCCTGCAATCAGTGATGTGGATGATGACGCCGGTACCATGCGGATCAACGGCAAAGCGATCAAGATTCTACGTTCAGCTCGCAATCCCAAGGATATTGCCTGGCGGGAAAATGATGTCAGACTGGTGGTGGATACCACCGGAGTGTTCAAGGATCCCACGGCAGATGCAAGTTCCGGTTGGGGGTCCTGTCAGGGCCATGTCGCAGCCGGTGCAGAAAAGGTTATTATCTCTGCACCGTTTAAAATCAAGGATAAAGGTGTTGAGATTCCAGAGGATGCGGTAACTCTGGTGGCCGGGATAAATGATGATGATTACATCTCAACCAGACACACCTATATCTCCGCCGCCTCCTGCACCACCACCTGTCTTGCCCATATGATGTCACCAATGATAGACGCTGTCGGGGCAAACAAGTTTCTCAGTGCTTCTATGGTAACGGTTCACGCCGCCACCGGCAGCCAGCAGGTTCTTGACCGGCTTCCTGCGGCCGGAGCAAAGGACAGACGCAAGAGCAGGTCTGTGTTCAATAATATTATCTTGACCTCCACTGGAGCTGCCGAGGCGCTGGTGCAGGTTCTTCCTGCCATGCGACCCATTGGTTTTATCGCCGAATCAGTGCGTGTTCCAGTCAGTGCCGGCTCGTTGATTATTCTGGTTATCAGTCTTGAAGATAATCCGGATAAACCGATCAAAAGGAATTTTGTCACCGGTGTCTATAAAGATTCCAGTGAGAAAACCCCCCAACTTGTTTACACCGAAGAGCAAAATGTCTCTTCGGACATTATTGGTATGCCCTCTGCCGCCGCTGTAATTGAAGGCTCGGAGATTCACACCAGAACAGGCTTCATTACGGTTCACCCAGACCAGGAAAAGTATCCGGATGCTGAAGAAATAACTGTTCCTGTTACCAAGGTGGTTGTTTATGGCTGGTATGATAATGAACTGGCAAGCTATACCAATATGTTGACGGAACGGATTACTCAGGTTGCCGGATCCATGTAAGCAGATGGCTGATTATCTACTTGAATTTTTAGCAAATACCACCTCAACACATCAAAGACTTAAAGGAGAACAATAATGGCATTACTAAATCAGGCAAACAGGTATGTGAAGCTGGACCTGAACGAAGAAAAACTAATTGCAGACGACGAACATGTGCTGTGCGCCTATATTATGAAACCAAAATCAGGCTATGACTCCATGGAGGTTGCCGCCCATTTTGCGGCGGAATCATCCACTGGCACAAATGTGGAGGTTTGCACCACCGATGATTTCACCAAAGGGGTGGATGCTTTGGTTTATGAAATAACCAGACAGGATGATGGAGATGATCTGGTAAAGATCGCTTACCCTGTGGATCTTTTTGATCGCAATATTATCGATGGCAAGGCTATGATTGCCAGTTTTCTCACTCTGGCCATAGGAAATAACCAGGGTATGGGGGATGTGGAATATGCCAAATTATTCGATTTTTATGTGCCAAAGTCCTATCTGGATCTTTTTGACGGCCCCACTGTTAACATTAAGGACTTCTGGAAACTTCTCGGTAGGGATGAAGAGAACGGCGGCATGATTGTCGGTACTATTATCAAACCCAAACTTGGTCTTCGTCCTCAGCCCTTTGCCGATGCCTGTTATCGTTTCTGGCTTGGGGGTGACTTTGTTAAAAACGACGAACCCCAGGGGAATCAGCCCTTTGCTCCTCTGTCAGAGACAATAGCAGCGGTTGCCGATGCCATGCGTCGTGCTCAGGATGAGACAGGTAAAGCCAAAATTTTTTCCGCTAATATTACCGCTGATGACCCAGCTGAGATCATCGCCCGGGGTGAATATATTCTGAAAACCTTTGCTGAAAACAGTTCCCATGTCGCTTTTCTCATTGATGGCTATGTGGCGGGGCCAACAGCTGTGACCACCTGCAGGCGAAATTTTCCAGATAATTTTCTCCATTATCATCGGGCGGGTCATGGTGCAGTAACCTCACCGCAAAGCAAACGTGGATACACCGCCTTTGTCCTTGCCAAGATGGCTCGACTTATCGGTGCCTCTGGTATTCATACCGGCACCATGGGTTACGGAAAGATGGAGGGTGAGAAGGCAGATAAAAATATCGCCTATATCATTGAGCGGGAGGAGACCCAAGGGCCTTATTATTATCAGAAATGGCATGGCATGAAGGCAACCACTCCCATGATTTCCGGTGGCATGAATGCTATTCGTCTGCCTGGTTTTTTCGACAATCTTGGTCATGCCAATTTCTGCCAGACCTCCGGCGGCGGGGTGTTTGGTCACCTTGACGGGCCAACCGCCGGGGCAAAATCATTACGCTATTCCTGGGAATCCTGGCAAAAGAAAATTGATTTACTCGATTATGCCAAAGAGCACGAAGAATTGGCCAGGTCGTTTGAATCTTTTCCCCATGATGCGGATATTCTCTATCCTGACTGGCGCAAGGTTCTTGGTAAATAACCATGAATAGTTTAACGCCACTCAAGGCCGTTATCTGGGATGTTGACGGGACGATGATTGACAGCGAGGAGATGCATCGCCGCGCTTTTAACCTTGCCTTTGCAAAACATAATCTTGGTTGGGTATGGACCGAAAACCTGTACGCCCCCTTGCTGAAAATAACCGGTGGCCTCGAAAGAATACGCTATTACAACCGGGCAATGGCTGAAGAAGGCTGTGCTGCCAACCCGGATGACCTGATTCGGACGGTGTATGCCGGCAAAAAGGATTTTTATTCATCTTTTCTGGTAAGCGACTCTATACAGCTCCGGCCCGGGGTAAAGAGAATACTTGGGGAAATACAGGCAAAGGATATTTCATTATGCATAGCTACGGCCACCAGCAGCAGAAATATTGACACATTGCTGAAAACACAATTAGCCGGCCTGAATATCAATTGGGCAGCAATTGTGGCAGGTAATGATGTGGAAAGAAAAAAACCGGAGCCGGATGTGTATGAAAAAGTCCTTTCTCTTACCGGCCTTGCTCCTGAACAGTGCCTTGCCGTGGAAGATTCCGAAAGTGGCGTTGCCGCAGCTGTGGCAGCCGGAATTACAACGATTGCCCTGCGCAACAGCTATACAAGGTGCCATGACCTGTCCGGCGCAGCTGTTATTCTCTCTGGCCTGGAAAACCCGGAAGATCCCGGCCCGCAAACAGGTGGCGAGGCTGTGACCGTCAATCACTTTTGTGACTGGCACCGACGGGTCTTAGCATGAATTTTTTAATAGAAGAGGAAAGAAATGAAAACATCAACACGCAGTCAACTTGCTAACGCCATCCGGGCTTTGAGCATGGACGCCATTGAAAAGGCAAACTCCGGTCATCCGGGAGCGCCACTTGGCATGGCGGATATTGCCGAAGTAGTTTGGAACGACTTCCTGCACCATAATCCGGTAAACCCTCACTGGGTTAATCGGGACAGGTTCATCCTCTCCAATGGCCATGGTTCCATGCTGCTTTACAGTCTGCTCCATCTCAGCGGTTATGAATTGACCCTTGAGGATATCCAATCGTTCCGGCAGCTTCATTCCAAGACTGCCGGTCATCCTGAATGTGACCTGGTACCTGGAGTTGAAACCACCACCGGCCCGCTTGGCCAGGGTATTGGTAATGGTGCGGGCATGGCCCTGGCAGAAAAAATGCTGGCCGACACCTTTAATCGTGGCGATCTGAAACCCGTGGATCATTTCACCTATGTTTTTATGGGGGATGGCTGCCTGATGGAAGGGGTAGCTCACGAGGCGGTTTCCCTGGCTGGTACGCTGGGGCTTGGTAAACTGATTGTCTGTTGGGATGATAATAATATCTCCATTGATGGTGAGGTAGGTGCATGGTTTTCCGAAGACGTTCCGGCTCGTTTTGAGGCCTGTGGCTGGCAGGTTATCCGGGATGTGGATGGTCATAACCCGGATGCTGTCAAAGGTGCGGTTGCCGAGGCGAAAATCCAGACCCTGAAGCCAACCCTTATCTGCTGTAAAACTATCATCGGTTTTGGCTCTCCCGGCAAAGGCGGCACATCAGCCTGCCATGGCGCACCTTTTGGCCCCGAAGAGATCGAGGCCACCAGAAAACAATTGAACTGGCCTCATGCCCCCTTTACCATCCCCGAAGAGATCTACAAGGGATGGGATGCGCGACCAAAAGGTGCGGAACTGGAAAAGGACTGGAACGAAATGTTTTCCATATACAGTAAGCAATACCCTGATCTTGCCGTGGAGCTGCAACGAAGGTTGGCTGGAGAGCTACCGGATAGCTTTTCCACCCTGGCAGAAGAGTTTATTGCTGAACTTGAAAAAGAAGGCAAGGACCTTGCCTCCCGCAAGTCAGCCCAGGTTGCTCTGGAGAAATATGCTGCCTACCTGCCGGAGCTATTGGGAGGTTCTGCGGATCTCACCGGTTCTAATCTGACCAACTGGTCTGGCACAGTTCCTGTTGAGCCGGGCAAACCCTTTATCGGCAATTACATCCGGTATGGAGTTCGGGAATTCGGGATGACGGCCATGATGAACGGCATGGCACTGCATGGTGGATTTGTTCCCTATGCCGGAACTTTTCTGGTGTTTGCCGATTATGCCAGAAATGGGATTCGCATGGCCGCCCTGATGAAACAGCGGGTTATTTTTATTCTGACCCATGACTCCATTGGGGTTGGCGAAGACGGCCCTACCCACCAACCGGTGGAACATGTGGCAAGTCTCAGGCTTATTCCCGGCCTTACCCTGTGGCGACCAGCCGATACCGTGGAGGCAGCTGTTTCCTGGCAACAGGCCATTGAGAAAACAGATGGCCCGACCTGTCTGATTTTATCCCGCCAGACCTTGCCACATAACCCAAGAACCAGCGAGCAGACCACTTGTATCAGCAGGGGTGGTTATATCGTCTATGGGGGCAAGGAAAATCCTGAGGCGATTATCATCGCCACCGGCTCGGAAGTTGGTGTAGCTGTGAAGGCCGCCGCTTTAATGGGGGAGAAAGGCCATAACGTTCGGGTGGTTTCCATGGTCTCGGTTGAAAGGTTTGAAGAGCAGGAGCAGAAATACCGGGATACGGTTCTCCCTCCATCTGTTCCAACCAGAGTGGCCATTGAGGCAGGTAGTTCCATGGGTTGGCATAAATATGTCGGCAGCAGGGGCAGGGTTATTGGTATAGATCGCTTTGGCAAATCTGCTCCTGGTGAGGTACTTTTTGAGTATTTCGGTATTACGGTTAAAAATACCGTCACGGTTCTCTCAAAAATTATTGCCGGACATTCAGCGGGAGCACAGGGTTGAGAAAGCTATTATGGCAGCATTATTGAGGGTATATTGATGCGACGAACAAAGATAATAGCAACCCTTGGTCCAGCGATAGATCAGCCGGGTGTTCTTGAAAAAATGCTTGCCGCCGGAGTGGATGTTGTTCGGTTGAATTTATCCCATGGTGACCGTTTGGAACATCTTAAACGGGCGGAACAGGTCCGCAGGATCAGCAGGAAAATCGGCCGTGAAGTTGGCATAATGGCTGATCTGCCTGGAGCAAAAATCAGAATCACCGGGTTTGAAAATGGCAAAGTGGAAGTGGTTGCAGGAGATTCTTTTATTCTTGACCCTGACATTGACAAAGAACAGGGCGATGAAACAGGTGTCGGTATAAACTTTTCAGAGCTTGCCTCTGATATTGCCTCCGGTGATATTTTACTCCTTGATGATGGCCGCATTCTCTTTGAGGTGGAAAGAACCGCGGGTAAAAAAATTTATTGCCAGGTGCGTGAGGGTGGAACTCTTTCTGCCAGAAAAGGTCTTAATCGCCTTGGCGGTGGGCTTTCTATGCCCCCTGTGGGCAATAGAATGGCGGAGGCGATGGAGCTGTGCCTTGAGGTGGATGCTGACTTTGTTGCAGTATCCTTTCCGGCATCCGGCAAAGATATGGATCTTGCCCGCCGGGAACTTGCCAAGCTTGGTTTCACCGGGCCACTTGTTGCCAAGATTGAAAGGTCGGATGCCCTTGACTCTCTTGACGAAATTATGATGGCAGCAGACTGCATCATGGTTGCTCGTGGTGATCTCGGTGTTGAAATAGGCGATGCCAGATTACCGGAAATTCAGAAACGGATCATCAAACAGGCAAGAACCCTGAACCGGGTGGTGATTACAGCCACCCAGATGATGGAGTCGATGATTCATTCCCCCATGCCCACCAGGGCTGAGGTCTTTGATGTGGCCAATGCGGTGATTGACGGCACGGATGCCGTTATGCTCTCCGCCGAATCAGCAGTGGGTCATTACCCGGTGAAGACCGTGGAGCGCATGGTCGATATCTGTGTTGAAGCGGAAAAACAGCGAAAGGCAAGGGTTTCAAGACATCGTTTGGAGACTTTTTTTACTGATATTGAGGAAACACTGGCCATGTCGGTCATGTACGCCGCCAATCATCTTCATGTCAAGGCCATTGGCGCCTTAACAGAATCGGGAAAAACCGCAAAACTCATGTCGAGAATCAGTTCAGGCGTCCCCATTTACGGACTGAGCCGTAACCGGAAAACATTGCGAAAGATGACGATGTACCGCGGAGTTTATCCGCTGTTTTTTGATATCATGCAGGCTGACAATCGCCATCAGCACCGGGAGGCATCCTGCTTTCTCTCTGGTCTGAATGGAGTGTGCAGCGGTGATTTTATTATAACCTCATGTGGTGATCCACCTGGTAAAAAGGGCGGCACTAACTCCATGAAAATAGTCCGGATTTAATTTGACCTACATAACGACCCAAGGAGAAACCTTATTATGGCTTATATTACCCTAAGGCAATTGCTCGATCATGCGGCGGAAAACAGTTACGGAATTCCCGCCTTTAATGTTAACAATATGGAACAGGTCCATGCCATCATGCAGGCCGCTGATGCCACTAACAGCCCGGTGATCCTCCAGAGTTCCGCAGGTGCCAGGAATTATGCCGGCGCGGTCTTTATCCGCCATCTGATTCAGGCTGCGGTAGAGCAATGGCCCCATATTCCGGTTTGTCTCCACCAGGATCATAGCGCTTCGCCCACTGTCTGTGTTCAGGCTATCCAGTCAGGATTCACCTCGGTGATGATGGATGGATCACTGCATGAGGACGCCAAAACCCCGGCGGACTATGAATACAATACTGCCGTCACCTCGGGAGTGTGCGATATGGCGCACGGTTGTGGTGTTTCAGTGGAAGGAGAACTGGGAGTTCTTGGCTCGTTGGAGACTCTCCAGGCAGGTAAAGAAGATGGTGTTGGTGCGGAGGGCGAGTTAACTCGCGAACAGCTTCTCACCGACCCGGAACAGGCTGCGGATTTTGTCCGGAAAACCAGGGTCGATGCCTTGGCCATTGCCATTGGCACCAGCCATGGAGCGTATAAATTTTCCAGCCCTCCAAGTGGAGAAGTCCTTGCCATTGAGCGAATTAAAGAGATCCACGCCCGTATTCCCGGCACCCACCTGGTTATGCACGGCTCTTCTTCTGTCCCTCAGGAATGGCTGGAGGTTATCAATGACCACGGTGGTACTTTGCCGGAAACCTATGGCGTTCCTGTGGACGAGATCTGTAAGGGTATCAAGTATGGAGTCCGTAAGGTTAATATAGATACGGATCTGCGTTTGACATCCACTGGTGCGGTAAGGCGACATGTGGTGGAAAATACAGATAATTTTGATCCGAGAAAATTCTTTAAAGCAGCCACGGAGGCCATGAACGGACTGTGCCGGAAACGGTTCGAGGCTTTTGGCGCGGCCGGAAACGCCTGCAAAATCAAACCGCTTTCTCTGGAAATAATGGCGGAAAAATATAAGACAGGAATTTTTGATCCGGAGGTCTGTTGATTATGAAAGAGATGATTTTATCACCATCGCTGCTTTCTTCGGATTTCAGCCGTCTGCGGGATGAACTTTGTGACCTTGAAGATGCCGGTCTGAACTGGGTACACTGGGATGTGATGGATGGCATGTTTGTTCCGAATATTACCATGGGTCCGGGAATAATCTCGGCATGTCGGAAAAACAGTAAGCTGTTTTTTGATGTTCACCTGATGATTAACGAGCCGGGCCGGTATATTAACGCCTTTGTTGATGCCGGGGCAGATCTGATTTGCGTCCACGCAGAGGCGGAAAATCACCTGGAACGGACCGTAAGTGAAATCGCCAGACAGGGTGTTAAACCGGCTGTGGCGCTGAACCCTCATACCCCTGTGACCCAGATCGAACACCTGCTCCCACAGCTGCATATGGTTCTTCTTATGAGTGTGAATCCAGGGTTTGGTGGGCAGAAATTTATTCCGTTTTGCCTTGAAAAGCTGCGGAAGTTAAAGGCGATGATCTCCCAAGGCAACGGCAAAGCCCTCATTCAGATTGATGGCGGCGTTACCCTTGATAATGCCGCAGAAATTGTCAGTTCCGGAGCAGATATCCTTGTTTCCGGTTCAGCCTTTTTTGCCTATCCGCCTTATCGGGAAAGGCATCAGGCATTTCTGGACATCTGTGGGGAAGGGTGATTTTGCTGTTGTCAGAACCATAACTATTTGTTTAAATGGCACGGTTTAGTATTAAATTGAAAGCTCACTTCATGCACCATTATTTACTCAAGACGAGGATGAAAGTGAGTTGAATAGTTACAGTTGATTTAACATATAAAACAATATCTGATTCAGGTTCCTTAGGCCTGATTGTCAGATATTCAGGTACAAACAGGAAACGGAAGACGGTGAGAATCCGTCGCAGACGCGCTGCTGTATTCGAAACAGACATGATTATTTCCTTCAATCGCTGGCGCTTGCCGGGAAGGTTAAGGGAATTGTAACATGTCCAAGGGGTTCCCCCCTGTTTCGTAAGCCAGAAGACGACCTGTTTAGTGTATACCTATCGGGGATCTCGCGACTTAGACCCAGAAGGATAACGGTGTTTTCCACTCTACAGGCGGGATATTATTCTTCAATTCCCGTACCTTCTTAGGCTGATTCCTCACTGTTTTCTTTTCTGCTTATCTTGTTTCAGAGATTAGCGTTTTCCCCTCTTTGTTCAATAAACTCTTGGGCTTGAAGTCCATATTGCAGGGTTTGTTGCGCTAACTGTTAAGAAAAACAAGGGGAAATAATGCTTACACACACTTTAGGATTTCCACGAATAGGTAAAAACCGTGAACTGAAATGGGCGGTGGAGGGTTTCTGGCAACAAAAGGTGACCAAAACTGAACTTCTGAACACTGGTGCGACCATTCGTTTTGAAAACTGGCTCTTGCAGAAACAGGCCGGTATTGATCTGCTTCCTGTCGGTGATTTTTCTTTTTACGACCAAATGTTAGACATGGTAGCAATGCTTGGCGCCATTCCACAACGCTTTTGTCCACCGGAGACGGGTGCAGACCTTGATCTCTATTTTAAAATGGCACGCGGCGATAGTGATAAACCAGGCATGGAAGCCATGGAAATGACCAAGTGGTTTAATACCAATTATCATTATATTGTTCCGGAATTCTCTCCTGACCAGGAATTTAGCCTGTCTTCCAATACGCTGTTTGAATATTTTGATGAAGGTGAGAAAATTGGCCTGCATCTCAAACCTGTCCTGATCGGCCCTTTTACCTTTATCCAGCTCGGAAAGAGTATGGTTCCCGGCTTCAATCGCTGGCAACATCTGGAAAAAGTCGTTGCTGTTTATGAAGAAATCCTTGCCCGTTTTTCCCAAAAGTGCGACTGGATACAGCTTGATGAACCAATTCTTACCACTGATATTGAGCCGGAAATTTTAAATAAAATGGCCTCGATCTATCAACGCCTGCAAGAGGCGAGTGGTGGGAAAATAATGCTTGCCACCTATTTTGGCAGGCTCACAGATCCTTCCTCTGTTGTTAATATTCCAGCTAGCGGTCTGCATCTTGATTTGATCCATGGCATAGATCAGTTACCGACAATCCTTGACTATCTGCCCCGGAATAAAACCCTGTCCCTGGGCATTGTCGACGGTACCAACATCTGGCGTACAGAGCCGGAGAATGCTTTGGCCGCCATAGAAAAAGTAAGAAATCATCTTTCTGACGACAGAATCATGGTCGCACCTTCCTGCTCTTTTCTCCATGTGCCGGTCAACCTGAATAATGAGAGTCGAATGAACGCCGAAATTCTAAAGTTGTGCAGTTTTGCCCGGGAAAAATGTGTTGAGCTTAAAACCCTGGCCACAGCTGCGATTGCAGATTCTGAGGACTCGCACTCCATTTTGGCTGATTCCCGAAATTCTTTTCCAGACAAAAGCTCGTCCAGTCTCATTTACAATCAACGGGTACAAGATGATGTGCAGGCTGTAACTCCTGATATGTATAGGCGCAGTACCGCTTTTGGTAAGCGTAAAAAGATTCAACAAAAACAGCTCGGCCTGCCCATACTGCCAACAACAACCATTGGATCATTCCCCCAAACTGAAGAGTTACGTGCGATACGAAAGCAATATCGGCTGGGGCAGGTTACCTCGGATCAGTATGACCATGTCATTCAGCAATACATCCGGGATGCCATACAGAAACAGGAAAAAATCGGTCTGGATGTCCTGGTGCACGGTGAGCCGGAACGAACAGATATGGTTGAATACTTTGCTGCCCGCATAGAGGGGATCTGTATCAGCGAAAACGGCTGGGTCCAGAGTTACGGCACGCGCTGCGTCAAACCGCCGATTATTTACGGTGATGTATCCCGGCCAAAACCTCTAACCGTTAAAGAGACCTTCTTTGCCCAGTCCCTGACCAACAGACCTGTTAAAGGTATGCTCACAGGTCCGGTGACCATGCTCAAATGGAGTTTTGTCAGGGACGATCAACCACTGTCTGCAACTTGCCGGCAACTGGCCCTGATTGTGCGGGCGGAGGTCGCTGACCTGGAACAGGCGGGCATACGGATTATCCAGATTGATGAACCCGCGCTCAGAGAAGGGATGCCGCTGTTAAAAGAAGAACAGCAGGAATACCTTGACTGGGCAGTGGCCTCGTTTCGCCTTGCCTCCAGCGGAGTACGGGACGAAACCCAGATTCATACCCATATGTGTTACTGCGAATTTAATGAAATTATGCACGCAATTGCCGCCATGGACGCAGATGTGATTTCTATTGAGGCTAGTCGCAGCAGGATGGAACTGCTCCATGCGTTTCATACTTTTCTCTACCCCAATGATATCGGCCCCGGCATCATCGACATTCACAGTCCAAGGGTGCCGGAGCAGGAAGAGCTTGTTGATCTGATAAAGAGCGCCCTTGAAAATATTCCCAGGGACAAGCTCTGGATTAATCCTGATTGCGGCTTGAAAACAAGAACCTGGCAAGAATCGGAGGGGATGTTGACCAATATGGTTGCAGCGGCCCGACTGGTGCGTGAGAACTTTCTGGAGGAAGAAGATGGAAGCGTTGCTGGATCAGGATGAACCCGACAGCGCTGAGGAGAAGTGTATGACCATAAAACAGCGGCAACCGGTTGACGGCAATACCATCATTGATTTCAGGGTGCTGGTGATCGGAATCGGCTCCAAAGGCGCGGCTCTCCTTAAGGCTATTCATAATACCACTGAGTTGCAACTGACCGGGGTTCTCAATTCCTCCATGAGTAGAGACTTGCTGGAACTAAGCCGGGAGCTTGGCATTTCTTTCTGGACCAGTAGTGATCAGGCCATGGGAGGAGATCCGCCGGATATTATCCTTGATATGATAGGCGATGAAAAAAGCCGACAGTTTGCCGACAGTCTTGCCGGCGAGAATACCCTGGTACTGCATGGCTCGACGGTTAAGCTTATCCATTTGCTGGTGCGGGGGTATCAGTCAGCTTATGATTATGAAAACAAATACCGGATAACCCAACGGGAGCTTGATCTTTATTCCTGTCGCGATAAGAACATCATCGGCAAATCAAAGGCAATCGACAGGGTAAAAAAGATGATCGAAATGGTTGCTCCGACCCCGACAACGGTTCTTTTTCTTGGCAATACAGGGACAGGCAAGGATCTGGCTGCCAGATCTATCCACAGGGCGAGTCTCCTGCGGGATAAACCCTTTGTCACGGTCAATTGTACAGCTCTGACTTCCTCCCTTATTGAAAGTGAGCTATTTGGCTATGTCAAAGGCGCTTTTACCGGTGCTGAAAAGGATTGTCGGGGACTGCTGGAAGAGGCAGACAATGGTACTATCTTCCTTGATGAGATTGGTGACATGAAAATGGAACTACAGGCAAAGATGCTGCGCTTCCTGCAATCCGGTGAAATACGATCGGTGGGATCACCCAGGGTCAGGCATGTTAAGGTTCGAGTTATAGCTGCCACCAATCGCAATCTTGACGAAGCGATCAGAAACGGTGATTTCCGCCAGGATCTTTACTACCGGTTCAACACCTTTACCATTGAACTACCCGATCTCCGCGACAGAAGGGAAGATATCCCCTATCTCGCCTTTCATTTTCTTACCAAGGCGGAGGATAAGCTCAACAAAAAGATGCAGGGCATCTCTGATGACGCCATTAACGTCATGGTTAATTATGATTGGCCAGGCAATGTTCGTGAGCTGGAAAACATCATTGAGCGGGCCGTTATTGTCTGTAAAAACAGTGTCATTATTCCCGATGATCTCGCCATTCCTGTTGTGAAGATAACCAGTGAGGTTCGTGAGGGAGAAGTTGCTGGTCAGGAAAAATTGAAAACATCGCGGGATCGGCTGGTGGCAAATTACGAAAAGCATGAGATTTCCCGTTTTCTGGAAGATGCAAAAGGTAATATAAGTCAGGCGTCCAAGCTCTCCGGTATCCCCAGGCGGACTTTTTACCGCCTCATGGAAAAACATGGCATTAATCGGCAGTAGAGCTGATAAGCCGTAGGAAGTAAAAAAAATAAATCAGGAAATAGATATGCAAACAATTAGTGATATTGATATTACGGGAAAAAGAGTACTCATTCGGGTTGATTTCAATGTACCTCTGGATGGGAAAGGATTGATCTCCGATGACTTGCGCATCAGAACCGTGCTGCCCACCATTGAATATGCCCTTGAACAGAGGGCAAAAATAATACTCTGCTCCCACATGGGTAGGCCAAAGGGGGAGCGGGTTGGAAAATACTCCCTGGCACCGGTTGCCCAATATCTGAGCAACATATTAGGGCAAGAGGTACCTCTGATAGCGAGCTGCGTGGGGGCTTCCACCGAGTCAAGGGTTGCTGCCATGGAGGATGGTGATGTTGTTTTGCTGGAAAATCTCCGCTATCATACCGGGGAACAGGCCAATGACCCTTACTTCTCAAAACAACTGGCATACCTTGCCGATGTATACATCAATGATGCCTTCGCCGTCTCCCACCGCGCCCATGCTTCGGTGGTTGGCGTTGCCGAACATGTGGAGTGCAAGGGGGCGGGATTTTTGCTGGAAAAGGAATTGGCTTATTTTCATCGTTCGGTGGATGAACCGGCCCGTCCGCTGGTCGCTCTTGTCGGCGGGGCAAAGGTTTCAAGCAAATTGGGTGCGCTGGCCAATATGCTGGATAAAGTGGATTCCTTAATTATCGGCGGAGCCATGGCTAACACTTTTTTGAAAAGCCAGGGGTATGATATAGGTAAATCACTGGTGGAAGATGACCTGTTGCAGGAGGCGAATAGCCTGCTGTCTGAGGCGCGCAAAAAAGGGGTCAAGGTTTATCTGCCTGTTGACCTTGTTGTGGCTGAGAAACCGTCTGCTGCTGCCAAGGCGCTTAAACCTGTTACGGTTCAGGATATCCCCGAGGACTGCATGGCCCTGGATATTGGCCCGGCGTCGGTGATCTGTTTTCAAGAGGCGCTGACCAGTGCGCAAACCATTGTCTGGAATGGCCCCATGGGAATGTTTGAATTCGAACCATATGCGCAGGGAACTAAGAATATTGCTCGTTATATCGGGGCAAGCCGAGCTTTAACCATCATTGGAGGTGGTGATTCCAACGCTGCAGTCAGAAAATTTGGTGAGGCAGACAATATCTCCTATATGTTAACCGGTGGTGGAGCCTTTTTGTGCCTGATGGAAGGCAAGGAACTTCCCGGTGCGGTGGCGCTGCAATAAAATGCGAGTTCATAAATGAATGATACCCAGGAAAAAAAAGCCATTGAGTTGTTGCAGTCGTTTGCGGAAGGAGTCGGGGCCACCAGAGCAAAACGGTTAGCACCGGATAAAGTTTGCGTGGAAGAGAAGTTGGCCGATCTGTGTCATGATCCCATATGTCCTTTTTGGGGACAATCCATGAGTTGTCCGCCCTATGTAACCGGACCTGCCGAATTCAGGAAATTACTCAAATCATGCCGCCATACCATGGTCATTAGCCTTGAAATCCAAACATGCTCCCTCCAAGGGGAAGACCGCCCTCAGGTCATGCGGCTTCTACATGAGATTGTGGCTGAAATCGAAAAAAAGGCTATACAGCTTGGTTTCACAAGCTCAGCCGGATTTGCAGGAGGTTCCTGTAAACCCAGCTTTTGCCATGATAAACCGAATTGCAGGGTCGTAGCGAAAGAGGGGGAATGCCGCTACCCCGAACATGCTCGGCCATCAATGTCAGGATATGGCGTTAACGTGGGCAAACTGATGGAATCCGTCGGTTGGCCCAATACTATCTTTACACCTGAAGACGACCAGGAGCAGCTTTCCTGGGTGGCGGGACTTATTCTGTTGAACTGACGTATCATTTCCGCAAATGTAAAGGCCACATAATTATTTTGTCAAAATGCTACTGTGCATGGTGGTTTCAGGAATTGAGGGTTTGTACTATAAAAGTTTACAGGAAACTTCAGAATTGACTTCTCATCAGATTATTGATAAATAGTCGTTATTCTTCAGATGCTCTTAACAGAGCTTAATAGGGAATCCGGTGAAAATCCGGAACGGGCCCGCCGCTGTGACCGGGGACGACTTTTGCATTTTAGCCACTGACTTTCAGGAGTTGGGAAGGCGCAAAAGGAGGACGAACCGGGAGTCAGAAGACCTGTCTGAGATCTATCCGCATGTGCCGGTAAAGATGCATAGTGGAAAAAGCATTCCCTCGTGGATAGGGGGTAAATGTTTATGTTGTATTCGTGGGAAAATCAGGGACTCCTCGGATCTATTATTTCATAGGTTCGGGGATTTTTTTTGCTTTTTTTTGAGCACATCTCCAGCCTGAATATTTTACAGGAGGTGTGTTAATTGAAGAAAAGTTACAAGAAAATTGTACTGGCAGCCGGAATGCTCTGTATGCTCGGTGGAACCTCTGCTTTTGCAGGCGGTGCATCTGACATGGAAACAATTAAACGGCAGGTACAGGAGCTGATTTCTCAGAATCAGCAGCTTAGTCAGCGTATTGCTGAGCTTGAGAGCGGGCAGACTGTATCGTTCGGTGCATCCGGCACGGAGAATAGTGCCAGGGTCAGTGAGGAGGCCAGGACTGACCGTCGCTCAGTTATTGAAGGGGAAATTGCAAAACAGCTGGCTGAGAAAGGGGGGGAATCCATTAACGATTATGTCACTCTTTCCGGTGTGATTGAAGGTGAATTTGCAACCGGAGATGATTTCGAAGGGAACAATTTTAACGAGTTTGTTCTGGCAACTGTTGAGTTGGGTCTTGATGTTGAAGTAAACGACTGGGCGAGAGGTAGTCTTCTTGCGTTGTATGAAGGTGGAGAAGAGGATGATCATATAATCATCGATGAAGGTTTTATTGAGATAGGCAACTATGATAAATTCCCTCTGAGTGTTGCAGTTGGAAAAATTTACGTTCCATTTGGTAACTTTGAAACCAATATGATTCAAGACCCGTTTACCCTTGAGATTGGTGAGATCAGTGATTTTGGGATGAATGTTGGTTTTGAAGCAGCTGGATTATATGGTGGTGTTTTTGCTTACAATGGAATGAAAACTGACGGTGGATCGAGTGTGATTAAAGGTTATGGCGCACAGCTTGGCTACGCTTTTGAAAATGACAGTATGACAATAGACGCAGGACTTTCCTACGTTGGTAATATTGCAGATTCCGGCGGGATCAATGACTTTTTCAATGATGATCTTGGCAAAGACACTGTTCGGGATCAGGTTGGTGGTCTTGGTGTACATGCCATTGCAACTTTTGGCCCTGCTATGATTGTTGCTGAGTATGTGACAGCCCTTGATAATTTTGATGATGAGAACGCTGCTGACCCAACAGATGTTTATGGAGCAGAGCCGTCAGCATGGAATGTCGAATTTGGCTATGGGGTTGATTTAGGTGATATCCCGGCTAATTTTGCAATTGGCATGCAGGGTACTGATGATGCAGTGGAACTTGGATTGCCGGAGACCAGGTATATTGCAGCGGCATCATTTGAAATCTTTCCTTCTACTGCACTCACCTTTGAGTATTTTTATGATACTGATTATGACCTGAATGATGGCGGAACAGATGAAAGTGCCAACACATTCACTACGCAATTGGCATATGAGTTCTAGGTCGGCGTTATCTTATAGACAGTTTAACTCTGTATGGCAGGGTATTCTTAAGCAGATCCGGTATTGAGCCGGATCTTCAAAAAAAGGAGTATAAAAACATGAACAACACAATGAAACATCTGGTCTTGGGAATTATGATGGCAGTGATGCTGGCATCCACGAATGTTATGGCTTCCGGAAAGACAAGCCGGGATACGGGAAAAACAGTCATTGTTATTGCCAGTTTTGGTACCACAGTACCAACAGCGGTCAAATCCATTGTCAATATTATTGATAAAACCAAAGCAGCTTATCCCAATACTGAAGTACGGGTAACTTTCACCTCCAATATCATTCGTTCGGTTTGGAATAAACGGAGGATAGATACCAAGAAGTGGCTTGATGAGGGTATTCCGGAAGAAATACTCTATGTGAAAAATATTATTTCCACCATTGGTGATCTACGCGAAGAAGGATATCGTAATATTATTGTTCAACCCACCCACATGTTTTATATGGAACAAGCACAAGATCTCAAATCCTATGTCAACGGCCTGGCTTCCATTAAAACCACCAAAAACAAGTGGAGCCCTTTTGACAAACTGGTCATGGGGCGGCCTGCCCTTGGCATGCCCGGGGATCGCTATAATTACCATGAAGATGTGGCCGAAGCTGTTGCAACGTTAGCCGCCGATGCCGCACAGGCAAAAAAGGCAGGCGCAATGCTGGTGTATATGGGACACGGTAACGAACACTGGTCCACCGGGATCTATGCTGAAACTCAAAAGAAAATGAGAGCAGCCTATCCTGAGATAAAGACCTTTATTGGTACGGTTGAAGGGATGCCTGGACTTGATGACATTCTCCCTGCAATGGCGCATGCAAAAACGAAAAAAGTTCTCCTGAAACCCTTTATGATTGTTGCAGGTGATCACGCCACTAATGATATGGCCGGCGCTGAAGATGATTCCTGGAAAAATATTCTGACCAAAGAGGGGTACGAGGTAACAACTGTCCTTCAGGGTCTTGGCTCCAACGACAAATTCGCACAGATATTTGTCGACCATATCGCGGACGCCGCCCAACACAATGGTATTACTCTGAAATAATTAACAGAGCCACCGACACCACCTTAGCTCCATCCTTTTTTTCTTTAAAAAGGATGGAGCTTGGGAATGAGAAACATCGACAACACCTGAAGGATCATCAAGGCTCACTCCCACCTGAAATTTATATTCTTTAAATAACCGGCCAAGTTCCCTGGTTAACAGGGTTGCGTTGCTTTGAATTGCCAGTTGCACTTTTGCAGATAGTAAACGACTCTGTTCTGCAACTCTGGCAATCTTTTCTGGAACCAGGGTTGGTTCACCACCAGTAATCTGGATATGGCAGGGCTTCTTCGTATTACTAATAAGATCTAAGGCCTGATCCAACACCGCATCCGCCATGTCATCGCCTTTCCCTCCGGCTGCCAGATAGCAATAACGGTATTTGAGATTACAACGGCTGGTCAGCGCCAGTATCAGGTATCTGATATCGTTTATCATCAGACAAAACTCCGCTGAACCTTTTGTCTTTTTAAGATAAACCAGATAATCACCGGACTGCCAATCAGGGCGGTGACCGCATTAAGCGGCAGCACGGTTGCATGGCCCGGAAGTTGAGCCAGGATATCCGCAACCAGGGCCACCACCCCGCCCAAGGATGCAGTTACGGGGAGTAATACTCTATGATCGGAGGTGGCAGCCACCACCCGGGCCAAATGGGGGACGGCAATGCCGATAAAGGCTACGGGCCCGCAATAGGCAGTGACACAGCCAACGAGAACAGCGGTCAGGGTGATGACAATCAGGCGAACCGGCAGATAATTAAGCCCCATACTTTTTGCGTAGGTTTCACCAAGGAGCAAACCATTCAGCGGTTTACCCACCAACATGCAAAGAGAAGAAGTAATGACAATAACGGGTAGGAAAATCCACATTTCCTGCCAGGTGATATTGCTGAAGCTGCCAAAGGTCCAGACCATATAGGCCTGCACCATCTCGGGCCGGCTAAAATGAATAAGTACACTCACCACACTTCCCAGGGCAAAGCCGCCCAGGATACCAATAATCAGCAGGGTCATAACATTATCCACCCAGCGAGCCGCAATAAGAATGGCGAGGAGCACCATAAAGGCTCCAAGGGCAGAGGCTAGAACCAAAGTAAGGTTACCAGCAAGACCCAGTCCTTCAATGAGCCTGGCTCCACGATGACTGATGGAAGTACCAAGCACCACCAGAGCAACACCCAGGCTTGCTCCAGAACTAATACCCAGGACCGATGGCCCGGCCAGGGGGTTACGAAACAGGGTCTGCATCATCAGGCCACTGAGGGCAAGGGCGGCACCAGCAATAAGGGCTGTGAGCGCTTTTGGCAGACGAAAGAGCATAATAATCGCGTTCCAGCTTGTTCGTTCTGGTTCATTGCCAAGTAAGATGGTTAAGACTTGATCAGGTGGGATGGTTACTGTTCCGGTTACCAGATCTAGGATAAAGGCCATGGCAATGCTAAGCAGAAGTAGAGGCACAAGGTATCGTAAACTAATCATTTATATTGGCCCATCTCCTACCACTCTTTTTACTTTTCAGCCAACAGATGAAAATTCGTTTTTTCACACTTTTCATTGCAACTGCCTGTAATAGTAAAGTTCATGCTTGGGTAATAATTCTGGGTGAAAGATACGGATCAGGTCAGCCAGGATAACATCCGGCGCAAGTATGCCAGACTCCCAGAAATCATTGCCCCCTGCTGTGTTAAGCTGTTTATTATTGTTAAACAGTTTGCCTGCCTGCAAAGAGGCAAAGTTCGCCATTCGTGGGGCGGATCGTAGAGCCTGGGTGAGGCTTGTCCAGACGCTGGTATTAAGCCAAAACTCTGCATTCAGCCCCCGATCATAGACCAGTTCAATATCCATGGGTATTGAGCCATCCTGAGTTGTCTCTTTCCAGACATAATCAGCCCCGCTATCTTTAAGAAAACGACCGATAAAACTATTGCCACCAGAGACCGTCCATCGTCCACCATAAGGGGCATTGGTGATAACCGTTGGTCGCTGGTCAACATTGCTTGTTACGTTGGTAAGTTCGAGATATCTGGCCTCAACAGCATTAAATATCCGTTCAGCTTCTGCACCTTTGTCGTAAAAGAGAGCAATGAACTTAATCCACTCAGCCCTGCCTAAGGGGTGAGATTCCATATATTCGGCACAGACCCCCACCTTGAGACCTGCTTCAAGTAATTTAGGATGGGCATCGCGAAAACCCCCGGTGGCATAGGTAAAGATAATATCTGGCTCTAAATCAAGGATGGATTCCACCAAAAGGTTTGAGCCCTGGCCAACCTCTTTGATCTGCCCTGCGAGAGAGGCTTCACGTATCTTTACGGAATGGACTCGGCTGAGATCACTTAATCCAAGAAGCTTATCTGTCAGACCAAGTTGTTCAATAAAGGCAAGATAGGTTGAGGAAAGAGCCACCATCCCCTGGATGGGGATTTCGACGATCTGATAATTTGCATAAGCAGCAGGGGTTTTTGCTCCCCTTGGTTTCAAAAGATAATGGAAACCTGTGTTGGCGCCAGGCCAGGGATTGCTTACGGTGACCAGTGTCAGCTTGTCACGGTATTCCACCTTCAAATTTTTGCTATAGCGAATCTCAACCTGTCCTTCAGCCCAGGCAGGTATCCATGCTATTGTCAGTAAGAAAACACTCAATAGAGCTATGCTCCATTTTCTAATACTATGATTTATGGCCATAATCGTTCCTGCAAAGCCTGTTTTTGGGTAGCGATCTTGTCTTGCCAGATGTCAAGGCCCCGAAAGGTAAACTCGAAGACCACATTGTCTGGTTTAATAAGATCAAAAAGGCCGGAAATGGCTGGATCTGAAAAGGGCTCGTGGGGGTCAATCCGGGAGACATGCCTTCTGGCGGCTGTTAGCTGTTGCCAAAAGCTGTCTTCACTCTTTGCTTGGGCAGATTGTCTACTTTTTTTGATATAATCACCGCTCAGGCTACAGGTCAGATGAACGGTGCGAATTTCCTTGGCCATCTCCCCCATGTCCTGCACTCGCTTGAGTAAATAGGCAATTGCCTCGGGTTCTTTCGTAAACCCGCCACTGCTGTTGAGCAGATGGCCGGTATCTAAAACAATTCCGCAACGATCATAATTAACGTGTTGCAGGAGGTAGTCGTATTCGTCGTTACTCTCCAGCCGGAAGCTCCCGGGCCACCAAAGATTTTCAAATAAGAGCAAGCCTTTATACTGGCTCCGGCTCAATGCTTCATTAAGGATTTCACTACAGAGCTTCAGGGTATCCTGCCAGTGCCAGGGAAATTGCCAATTATAAATATATCCCAGTTCGCATTGGACTGATGAAAGACGACATATTCGCAACCTAAGCGATGGGCCAACTCAAACTGATCCACATAGGCATCGATAATACATTGCCTGTCCGTACCGCCATAAAGGCGCTGCACATCAGCCGGGCTGCCGAACATATCAACAAGACCCTGCTGGTCGTTTTGCATTATATGGCGCAGAATAACAAAGAACCGCAGGTGCATACCGTGGATCAGTTCCTTTGGGATTCGCGCAAAAGGATAGTCACCCACCGGCAATAATTCAATGCCATCGAACTGCCATTTATTGATAAAATCGGCAATTTGCACCCAATCATCATTAAAGGGTTCTGGCTCTCCAGGGTGGGTGGAAAAATTCAGTAATTTTTTTATTTGCCCCAGCATCAGAATTCTATCCCTTTCTGGGCCTTTATCCCTTGCTTGTAGGGATGCTTAATTACTTTCATCTCAGTGACCAGATCGGCAAGGTTAATCAGGGCTGGGTCTGCATCACGACCAGTAATAACAATATGCAGACCTTTCGGTTTATTGGCCAGAACCCTAAGGGCGTCTTCCCGGTCGATCATGTCATAGAGGAACAGATAGGTGAATTCATCAAGTACCACCATTTTATAGTCCCCGGAAAATATCGCCTCTTTGGCCTTTTCCCATGCCTCCCTTGCCACCGCACGGTCTTTATCAAGATTATCTGATTTCCAGGTAAAGCCCCGGCCAATGATATGAAAGTCAATATTGTCTGGAAATTTGGCAATTGCCTCCATTTCACCATATTTCCAGCTTCCTTTAATAAACTGGATAAAGCAAGTCTTAAAACCATGGCCCACCGCTCGCATGGTAATGCCGATGGCTGAGGTGGTCTTCCCCTTGCCATGGCCGGTAAATACCAAAAGCAAACCATCTTTTTTCTTGTTTTGGGAGGTCTCTTTGCTCATTTGCTTATCCTCCATTCTAGTTGCCATTTATCAACGTCATCGGCACCAAGAACATCCACCTTGCTTCCTTGAAATTCCTCCCGAACATCACCCATTCGCTCTTCCATATCGCCCTCAATATCCAAGGCCGCATTTTGCACAGCAACAAGCATTTCCTCACCTGCCTGCCAGAGACCACGGGAGGCGGCTTCTAATAATCGGCGGGTAATCTCTTCCATGGCATAGGGGTTTTCCCGGCTCAGCCACTCATGGTTTTCTTTGTCCTGAATATAGGTTTTTATCACCTGATCAAAAAGTGTCTTTGGCACGCTATGGCTTACGGCACTCCATTTAAAAAGATTATTAACCCGGCTGCTCACCGCCATGGCTCCCTGGTAACCATGATTTTTCATACCTTTAATCCAGGATCTGTTGAGCAAATGAGTTTGGGCTGAACGCATAAGCTGTTCTTTGGCATCGCTTAGTTCTGCTCCTGGCCCGGCCTCTGTCCAGTAAAGTTTGGCATTGCCCCCGGATAAGGCCCGGGTCGCCGTGGCCATGGAACCTTGACTGACGGCGTAGCAACTGCAATCAAGGATGTCATACTCTTCGCTTGCCTGTTTCATGTAAGCAATATCCAGTCTCCCCAGTTGTTTGGCCAGCAGATCACGGGCAACCACGGCCTCTTCACCACTTCCGTAGGCATGACCGCCCCAATTAATATACACCTCTGCAAGGTCAATATCTGTGGTCCAGGCCGAGGCATCAAGGGCCAGGCCAACCCCAAGACCATAGGTGCCAGGCGGTGACGAAAAAACGCGATAGGTTGCCATGCGTCTGATCTGAGCCTCGCTTAGGGTGCTGGCGGTTTCTGCTCGTAATTCAGCCATCTGTTCTTCGGTGTGTTTGCGAATATAATTTCTCTCAAATGGTTCATCCAGGCCACTGGCCAACACCACGGCCTGATCCAGTAAATCGCAAAAATGGGGAACCATATCACGCATAATTCCAGATGTTTCGATAGTTACATCTACCCGTGGTCTGCTTATTTCCTTGTCCTGCCAGTTAAGTTTTAGTTCGTCCAGGGGAATAATCTCAATGCCGGTGCACCTGGCCGGTCCATCCCATTTGGGCCTGATCCCCATAAGGCAAAGAATTTGGCAAAACAGCTCGCCATCACTTTTAAAGGCATCCGCACTCCAGATGGAGATACCAACCTGTTCAGGGAAACAAGCTTCTTCGCCGAGGTATCTGGTCAGCATTGCCTCTGCCATGCTCTGCCCCACCTGCCAGGCAGCCCTGGTGGGTAATCGGCTGATGTCTTTACTGAAAAAATTTCGTCCGGTGGGTAAGGCTTCAAGCTGACCACTGACCAGACTTCCTGCCATTCCTGCTGGAATATAACCACCATTCAGGCCATGGAGTAGGCGGGTGATTTCAAGGGGGCAATGGGCCAGACCATCTGCTACCTGTCTACAATAACTGTGTAACTTGTGTTGTTCCGGCTCGATATTTTCTGATGATGTTAAGGCAAGTTCAGCCAGAAATATTGCTGCTTTTTCATGGGAATTCGCAAGTGCTGCCGTACTGGGAAGATCCTCTGGAGACTGATGCAGCATGGTGGCAAGTATCCTGCCGGTTTCTGCATTATCAGGAGATTGGCCAAGGATATGAAGCGACTCGGGGCTGAGGCTTCGGTGTTGGCCAGCTAAACTGCGGCGAGCCAGATCAAGGGATTTTGTAAAGTCCTTGTTTTTTTCATCTATATGAAGATCCAAAAGATCAAGAAGTGGTGTTATGGTTTCTTGCAAGATCTGCCTGCGAGCCCTATCACCACTTTGTTCCGCCTGGCCATATTGATTGAGCAGTTCGTCCAGTTCAACCATTTCTTTATTTAATATTGACGGGCTGAATGTTGGGCCAAGGTGATCCACAAGGATCGCCTGGCCCCGCCGTTTTGCGATCAAACCCTCGCCCACAACATCCATGACATAGGGATAGAAATTGGGTAAATCACCGATGCTGATATCTGGAAAACAGCGACCTGACAGGCCATTTTGTTTGCCGGGCAGGTATTCCAACGCACCTTCAGTGCCAAAATGAATCACGGCATCGCTTGTATCCTGAATAAATTTATAGGTGGCTAACCAGTGATGGGGTGGTGCCAGATTGGGATCATGGAGAATACGACAGACCTCACCATTGCATTTTGCCCCGTAACACCCCCGTTTTGGTTGGACAATAATCTTGATATTGCCATATGAGAGGCCGGTGATGACCAGTACATCTTCGCCATCCTTCTGCCAGACCATACCCTGGCCGGGAAAGGGATCCCAGTCATCATTAACCTTATTTTGTACCTCCATAGGTAATCTTTCAAACCAGTTGTTATATTCGTCGCGGCCAACCATGTACAGAGACCCGCCCTTGTCAACAATCTCGTCTATGGTGGTCCAGCGAAACTCTGACATTGCCTTTCGGTTTTGAATCTCTGTAAGTATTTCATACCCGTCAAAGGGGGCATCACCTGTATCATAGCCGGAATCTGCCAGTGCCATGAGTAAACGACCCAGACTCTGAAAGGTATCAAGTCCCACCGCCATTCCAATGGTGGCCTCAACTCCCTTGCAAGGATTGTTATGGAGGACGATGGTTACTCGTTTATCTTTATTGGCCAACGTGCGGAGTTTCACCTGCCTTTTGACACGGTTACAGAGGCAGGCGATTCGTTCAGCAATGGGAAGGAATGTCCGCATTCCGTGATCGTGTTGCTCTTGTTCTTGCAAAGTACCGGAAACCATGGTGGGTTGAATGGCTCCAAACATTTCAGGATAGCTTTGGGAGAACACCGCAGTCATAGAGGGTAAACCAACCGGATCTTCAAGCCATTGCTCAGGTGTCTGTGAGTGGGAACGTAAGCCTTGAAGAATGGGCACATCAAGATCTTCCAGGAGTTTTGCCTCTTCCTTTGTCTTGAATAAACGACCAGCGATGAAATTGATAATTGCATTAATATTTGCGGTCTGACGTAAATATTCATACCAGACCGGATGGGTATCTCCCCCTTCAACCCCAGGCGAAAAAACAGGTATGGGGCAGAGGCCATTTTTTTCAAGTTGGCGGATCAAAAAGTCGATTTCGGCCAGATTATCTTCCACCAATTGACCATAATAGAAGAGAACCGCCACCAGAGAGGAGATTGGTAGTTTATTTGTAGTCCGCCAGGCAAGATACTCTGCAGGGCTTGTAAAAACGTTTGCGGCATCCGGGTGCCATATGCCGCTTGTTGTTACTTTCTTAAGAGGCATGGGGTCGATAGTAAAGCCTGCGTCTCTTGCCAAAGAAATAAGACCACCCGCATAATTGTTGGCTGACATTACCTTGGTAAATTCAGCAAAGGTTGTTTTTACTTCATTGCCAAAGGTGGTGAAAGTACCCGGTAGTTCAGTAGAAAGACCGAGACGATTTGGAACTTTGTCTGCTCTTGCAATGATCTCTTCATAATTGTTTTGACCAAGGCTTAATTCGGCAAGCATGATATCCCAGCTTGCGTCCTCTAATTGTGCCAAGGCTTGTTGCTGAGAGACAAAGATGACCTCAATACCCATATCTGCCAATATGTCAGTGGCTTGCTGCCAGCAACGACGATGGAACATCATGGTGTGGATATAAAGAATACGAATGGTTCTGGTCATGATTTCTCTTTCCCCTGAATTGTATCGTCTTTGTTCTCTTGAGGTACCGACCATTTATTGCTAAATCCTAAGGCCATGGCCTGCAGGCAGAGTGCCAGAAAATCGTTGTTGTCTGGTTTGCCGGAAACCTTGGCTAGTTGACTTCGAAACTGTTCCATCTGCTCATACTGCCCGCTAATGGCGCAGGAGATCTGGGCCGCCGCCGCCCCCATAATTTCCTGCCAGCAAGAAGCAGGAAGGATTCCCCATCTGAATGTGTCACGGATGTGAACCATGCCAGCAACAGCCGCCACGGTAACGGGATCACGAATAATTCCAATGAAGTTGTTACGCAGTGTTTCAGCATGGTCTGTCTCTAAATAACTGGCAATAGTGTCTGTCATGGATGCTCTGGTGCAGCCAAAGCGTTCGAGAAGAATTTTGGCAGAACATTGTCCCATGGGAGTTAAGCCATTCTGTTTGGCCAAGGTCTCTTTTACTGCCGCCTTGACAGCCAGACCTATCAACTCTCCAAGTTTACCATGTTTACCCGCCCAGCCTACCCGATAACCTGCGCGATCTGGAGCAGAAACAATGATCTGATCAGTGCCCGTACCGGTGGCCAACCCATCGGAGTATCTGGAATTAACGGCCAGTTCCTGCAAGGCGGCAGTCTTGGCTTCTGTTGCCATCATGATGGTTCTGGTTAGTGCTGCCTCGGTGAGGGCATGGTTGATAAACAACATTATATTAATGGTGCCGGGACCGGGTATTTTTTCAGCTGGATCAAGTTTCTCAAATTCCTTTTCACTCTCCATCACCGAGGCCGGATCTCCAGCCCGGCCGGCATTGGTCTCTACTCCGCCGGTGACAACGGCCAGCACTGCGAGCTCCCTGAACTTCTGCACCACAAAGGCTGCATGGTGCATATTGGCAGCCGTTCCCATGGTGGCGCATTTCTCGGCTGGCAGACCATGGGGTTCACAGATCATCTGCCGATATACCTCAGGATCGTGGAGTGCGTGACCGCGATTATGATTGCAGGGCTCGCAGCTCTGGTAATTCAGGACATAATCAAGTCCCGTTCGTAGCCCGCCAGCAGCCCGGCATGTGGAAATCACCAGATGGGGTTCCAGAAATTTTGCGTAAATAATCTTGTCGCCCCGATGGAGTTCGACCCCATTGTAATAGGTGTTAAGGTGCATGGTCCGTCCATAAAATGATTATTATGCTGCTAACTTGATTGCTAGCTCCTCTGCAACTGCCATTAGCCTTTTGTCGTGGCAATTCATAATGACTGCATTTAGGCCAGCATCATGGAGCATGGGCAGGAAGTGACAATGAAAGGCAGAACGTTTGCCTGTAGCAAGGCATACTGAGGAATTACTTATGGCAAGGATGGTCTTCAGGCGATTTGCAGTTAATTCACCAATCAGATGAATAGAATCAAGGATCGTATCAATATCTGGGAGGCCACTTCCCAAATACCATGAACTGGGATCTGGACGACAGGCCATAACAGGGTCTAGATAGAGGTTTTCCTGAGGGAGCCCAACGTTTTCCGCCATTTCCAGAACGTTTGAGGCAAGTCGAAGACGTCCGTCTGTATCGGAAGGGGTAAGCTCTGAGCTCACCAGTAGAACCACTAAATTTGCCTGGAAGTATTTTGCCGTTTCCATGGCCGTTACAAGTTTTTCAGGGCTTGCGGTAACGGCATTGATGGTAGCCGTTCCCTTATGAACCTCCAGAGCGCGTTGTTGTTTTAATACATGACTGGAAAGGAACAGCGGCACTTCCACAGCCTGTTGGATTGTTTCCACTACCCAGGGCGTGAGACGGCCAAGATTCCGATTCTGGCCCATATTGACATCAAGTGCCGTTGCTCCGGCATCAACTTCACTTTTGGCAAGTTGTATCAAGGAATTTTTATCTCGATTCTCAATGGCCTGCAGGAACTTCAGATTCATAAGGTGTAAATTTTCAGCGATAATTTCCATTTTATTCTCCTGTAGCTGTAAGGTCTGTTTTTAGTATTAAATGAAAAAATGTTTTTTAACGGGACGGCTAATACATTTGAAAATCAGAATTGTTCAGTACTCAGTCTCTTGCCTTATTGACGCAACGGTAAGCGATCAAAAATAAAATCAGACTGAGACCACTCAATAATACGAGTGATGTCCAGTTTACGGCCTCACCTAATGCCGCTGCACGAATAACGGTGGAAGCGTGGGTCAGGGGGAGCAAACCGAGGAAACTTTGCAGCCACTCAGGTAGGCGGTCAAGCGGGAAAAAAGTGCCACCTAGAAAGGCCATGGGGGTGATAACAAAGTTGGTCAACAGGCTTTGATCAGCATGGCTTTTGACCACCATGGCCAGAGCCACCGCAAGGCAGGCAAATAAAAAACTGTTTAACAGGATTGCCAGCCAGAATATTGGGCCATAATGAAGCTGTACTCCGAAGAGCAGTCCTAATCCCAGGATGATAACAATGCTTAAAAGAGCACGGGTTATCCCTGCCAGAACCTCACCTGCGACATAGCTGGCATTAGAAATCGGAGCTGCCTGGAATTCATCAAATATATGCCAGTAAAACCTGGCTACATTAATATCCGTTGAAATGGCAAAGGCCTGGGTCATACTGCTCATTGCCACCAAACCAGGTAATAAGAATTCAAGATAACTGACACCATCAAAGTGTAACTCCCCACCCATGGCATAACCAAAAGTTATAAGATAAAGCAGGGGCGAAACTGCCTGACCCGCTACCTGTCGTTTAAAACGGCGTTTAAGGATCAACATTTCCCGACGATACACCGCCCAGCTTGCATTTATCATGATTGCACCTTTTTTCCAGTTAACGACAGGAAGGCATCCTCAAGATTTACCCGACGCAGGGTAAAACCATCATCGGCCTGAAAGGTTGCGGCCTGATCTCTATCCTTGAAATAATGGGTTTCCATACCGCTCTCTTTAATCTGATCAATGGCCCATGAGCCAACTCCAGCCATGAGATGCCTAGGATTATCCAGGGCGACAATCCTGCCATTATCAAGAAAGGCAACCCGTTCAGCAAGGAACTCGGCTTCCTCAATATAATGGGTGGTGAGAAAAATAGTGGTTCCCTGTTGTTGGATTTTTTTGATTAAGGCCCATATCCTGCGGCGGATGGCGGCATCCAGACCGACGGTTGGTTCGTCAAGAAAGAGGATGCTAGGTTCGTGAAGCAAGGCTCGGGCAATAGTGACCCGGCGTTTGAGACCACCAGACAATGCCTTAATCAAGGTATCTGCCCGCTTACTCATTTCGATATAGGCAAGTAATTCTTTGATCTTTTCCTTTCGCACGCTTCTTCGCATGCCAAAAAGCTGGCCGTGGATATCGAGGTTTTCAAAAACTGTGAGCTCCTGATCTAAATTTACATACTGGTGAACAACTCCAAATTGTCGTTTGGCAGCTATGGAGTCTGTCTCAATATCAAACCCACCAAGACTGGCCTTACCGCCACTCATTTTTGTAAGCCCTGTGAGGATTCGAATTGTAGTTGATTTCCCGGCACCATTGGGGCCTAAATAGGCAAAGAGCTCACCGTCAGGCACCGTCAAATCTATGGAATTAAGGGCATGTGTTTTGCCGTATATTTTTTGCAGACCTTGTATCTCGATCATATTTTTATCCTGTTAAGCAGCCTTTTGTTTAGCTCGTAATTCTCCGATACTTTCAGGGATTTCCATAAGAGGTTGTCGCCTGATTCGATGGGGAAGGGCGAATTCAACAGCTTCATGAATATCCGATGACTGCACCTTGGTTCGACCATGGTAAGCTGCAAGCGTCTTGGCAGTTTTTAAGATAATGATATCGCCTCGATGACCATCAACTCCAACCTCAACACAACTGCGGGCAATTTCATAGAGTAGATCCTGCTCAACCTTGACCTGGTCGTAGGATTCCCTGGCCTTCATGATCCTGGCCACAAGTTCATCGGATTGTTCCTGCCATTGTTTGCAGAATTTTTCGGGATTTTCATCAAATGCGATCCTCTGTTCCATAATGGCTACCCGGTCTTCGATGCTGCCAATACCCTTAATATTGACGCAAAGTCCAAAGCGGTCTAAGAGCTGGGGGCGTAATTCGCCTTCTTCAGGATTCATGGTACCAACCAGAGTGAAACGAGCGGGGTGGGAAAAGCTGATTCCCTCTCGTTCGATGGTGTTCACTCCCATGGCCGCAGCGTCGAGTAAAATATCCACAACATGGTCATCCAACAGATTCACTTCATCCACATAGAGGATGCCGCGATGTGCAAGGGAGAGCAGACCGGGTTCAACTCGTTTTTCGCCTTTTTTAAGGGCATGTTCCAGATCAAGGGTTCCTACCACCCGATCCTCGGTAGCTCCCACTGGCAGTTCCACCACCTGTATCTTACGTTCACGAACTGTCAGTTGATCACGAGTTTTTGGGGGCTGACCTAGCATTTTGTTGATTTCCAGGTAACTTTCATACTCATGGGCGGGGTCAAGCTGAAAGGGAGAATCGGCGATTGTCTTTATCACCGGTAATATCTCAGCCAGGGCGCGTACCGCTGTGGATTTGGCTGTCCCTTTTTCGCCACGAATCAGTACCCCAGATAATCCCGGGGTGATGATATTTAAAATTAGGGCCAGTTTCATTTTCTCCTGGCCGACAATTCCAACAAATGGATAGTTTGGTTTTTTCTTCATTTTATTGTATTCCTATTGTTTTTCGCGAACGATATTCACAAGCTCTTCAGCCTGCATATCTTTAATTTTAAAATAGTCACCGTCCAAAGCGCCTGCGAGTTTGCGAGCCAGATCAAAGGTCACCAGCCCGTCTTCTTCAGTGTCGACCACGATATACTTTGCTCGGCTTTCACCGGCCATGGCAGCAGCAAGTTTGAGCATCTCATCCACGGGTTTGTCATCACCCAAACTGACATTTCCTTTGCCATCGGTGAGGATGATTACAATGGGCTTGCCCGTTGGCTCACGGATCAGGAAATTGCGCATCTGTTCATAGCCTTTGACTAAACCCGCAGAAAGTGGTGTCCGCCCGCCAACAGGCATTTCAGCCAACAACTTCCCGGCAAGTTCCACCGAATTGGTAATGGGCAGGTTGACCCCAGCCTCGTTACGGCGAAAGGTGACCATAGAAACTTTATCCCGCTTCTGGTAGGCATCGAGAAGCAGTGACATCACAGCCCCCTTGGAGGCCGCCATGCGACCCCGAGCACCCATTGAACCTGAGGCATCTACTAGAAACAAGAGGAGGTTTCCGATTCGTTTTTCCCGTATTTTAAAACGGAAGTCATCACTGGTCAGTCGCACAGCTAAATTGCCACTGCGCCCAAGCTGATACGGGGCAGCGGCTCTGATTGTTGCATCCATGGCAATGTCACCCTGAACGCCATTGCTGCTGGCTCGACTGTAGCGGCCCTGTTTTTGCGAAACCCGGGAACGGGATCTTCGTCCCGAACCACGCCTGGCGATACGATCCTTTGTTGTGGTGATTTTTTTTACCTTAAATGATGCACCGATCTCAAAGACCTGATCTTCACTGTTTTTAGGACTGTTTTCTTGCCCCTGTTCTTCGGATTCAGGGTTTTGTTCTTCCTGTCCATCATCCTCGGACTGATTGTGCTCATCATTTGTCTCTGCTTGTTCTTGCCCCTGTTCTTTCTGTTCCGGTTTTCCTTGCTCCTCTGTGGCCTCGGTGTTGTCCTGTTCAGTTTGCTTATCCTCTGATTCTTCCTGCTCTGAGTTGTCCTCGTTCTCCTGGTTTCGTGTTTGCGGCGGTTCAGGAGGTGGTGGGGGCTGAGCATCACGTGTGCGATGAATCAAAACCATGGGAGCCACCCGGCGGATATGATCGCTTCGAACTTCGTTTTCTCCCTCAAGGGCAGCAAGTGCCATGGCCGCCTGTTCCATCATCAGGTCTGCCCTATGGCCTGCGACACTATTTTCAGTACAGAGTTCACTGATAAATATCCGCATATATGGTGGGACTCGGACTTTGGATAATTGCGCTCGACCTTGTACTATCTGCTTGCGAATCCGTTCACTCTCATCACTGAATTTGCTGCAAAATTTCAAGGGATTGCTGTCAAATTCTTCTCGTTTGGTCAACAGGCTTACGCGCTCATCAAGATCATCACTGCCAGCAACTTCAATACAGAGTCCAAAGCGATCTAAAAGCTGGGGACGTAGCTCACCTTCTTCAGGGTTCATGGTACCGATAAGAATAAAACGGGCTTGATGGCTGATACTGATACCTTCTCGCTCAATGACATTACGCCCTGAGGCAGCAGTATCGAGTATTAAGTCAACGATATGGTCATCCAGCAGGTTCACCTCATCTACATAGAGGATGCCGCGATGGGCATCCGCCAGCAGGCCGGTTTGAAGGACGGCCTTGCCATTTTTAATGGTGGATGAAAAATCAATTCCACCTGTCACTCTGTCTTCAGTGGCATTCAGTGGGAGAGTAATCAATCGTGCCTGACGCGTATTATGTTCAAGGTCCAGCTGGCTCTCCCTACACTCGAAACAGAGCTCATCGGAGCGCTGCGGATTACACGAAAAACGACATCCTGAAACCACTTCAAGTTCCGGAAGAAGCCCGGTGAGGGCGCGGACAGCAGTGGATTTGGCAGTCCCTTTTTCGCCTCGAATAAGGACACCACCAATGGCTGGATTAACACCATTGAGCATGAGGCTCATTTTTAATTCGTCCTGACCGACTATGGCGGCCAGGGGGTAGAGTATATTTGTCATGGTCTTAAATTTTTATATTTACACCGACAAACCAGTCCCTTGGCGGGGCGAGCAGGCCGTCTGTATAATAGTAATGTTTGTCGGTCAGATTGTTTACTTCGCCAAATACGCTAAAACGGCCAAAGTCATATTCTGTTTTTAAGTCTGCGATGGTATGACCTGCTACAGATTTGGTGTTTGCTCTGTTACGAAAGGCCTTGGATGTGGCGTTTATAATCACCACCACAGACAAGGGCTCCGTGGGACGGTAGCTCAAATTAAGTCTGGCCTTATGTTCTGGCTTGGCTGGTAAAAAAAGGCCGGTATTCTTATCCTTGGCATGCATGTAGGTATAACTGGCCTTGAGTGTTACTTTGTCGAGTGGCGTCCAGTTTAAGGAAAGATCCCCGCCTGTATAGCTGACCTTGCCAAAGTTTTCATAGTGACCAACTCCGATGTCATTGGTGACATAGGTGATGCGATCGGTGAGCTGATTATAAAATAGGGTTGCACTGCCCCCCATGGTTTTACTCAGCATGGCGGAGAACGCCAGACTGTAATTATCGGCAACTTCCATGGTTAGGTCAGGGTTTGGCTTGGTGGAGCTGGTTTCATTGTAACGCTGGTAAAAACTGGGGGTGTTGTTGGTTCGGCTGTAGGCCAGGGTGGTTCGCAAATACTTGGTCTTGTAGGTTGTCTTGACTTCGGGGTTGAGGGCGTTATCAAAACTGGAGTTTATATTGGCCCGGAGACCAAAGGCCAGGGAAAGTGGCAAACGGTTCAAGGGGAAATTCTCCATGATATAGGCAGAAAAACTATTCTCGTCCTGGTCGTCAAAAGCACTATCACTGGCATCACTCCAATAAAAGGCTCCACCATAGTTTATGGTTCCCCCGCTCTCAGTTTTCAGGTGGGCGTTAAGCTCCTGTCCGAAATCGTTAACTTTGATTGTCTTATCCAAACCACTACTGATATCGCTATTATGTTTAGTTCCCTGGGTCAAAAAGGTTTTATTGCTGACATCATAGATATCCGCCTGCAAGACGTAGGAGCCCATGTTGCTATCCTGCCGGGAATAGGGTGTCGGGTATTCAGGGCAGCCGGAGAAACCACGATCATCTTCGAGATAATCTCCTGAGAAAGAGATGTTTAACTGGTCATGGAAGATGTAGCCAAGTTTAGCCCCTGTTCGCCAGCGGGTTTTATCATTATTGACCTTATAGCCATCTGTGGTCTCGTAGCCGGCGCTCACCTCCGTTGACAATGGCCCGGACGTTAGCTGAATATTGCTGTTGCCATAAATAAGATTGTTGTTGCCAGCATAGGACTTGATATTGCCTGAAAGTCTGTTGCCGCTCTTGGAGCTGACGAGAATAACGCCACCGCTTGCATCCTGACCGTAGCGTACCCCGCCTTTACCCAGCAGTATTTTGATTTGCATAATCTGATCGGGGCTGACCAGATCAAATTTGATCCCGCCATGGCTGGAGGTGGGATCATTTAATGGTCTGCCATCAACAAAGACTTTAACCTTATAATTGCCGTGGATACTCACCGATGAACTGCCGGCAGCAATACCTGGGATGGTGTTGAGAATATCCGCCATGGTATGGGCTTGTAGGTCTTTAATCTCCTGCTCGGTGATTATTACTGCGCCATCGATATCATTATTAGCAGCAGCGTTGGCCTGTTCATCAGTACAGCTAAAGCAAAACAGAGTGAGGAGCGCAACTATGGTAAAGTTGGGTAAATTATGTGTTATGATGTTTCTCTTCGTGCATTCTTTCATTCTATTCTTTCCTCAATCTCTCCTTCTATTTCCAGATAGGCGTCACGGAGATCATCTTCCATTTTTTGATCGGTTTTCCACATGCCACGACTCACGGCCTCTAAGAGTTTGTCGAGGATGTTTTGCAGGGCGTAGGGGTTCACTTCCTTCATCCAGTCCTGCATCTCCTTATCGAGTGCGTATTTTTCGGCAACGGCCTCGTACATCCAATCATCAATGACCTCGGCAGTGGCATCCCAGCCCAAAACCACATCCATCATATGAGAGATATCACCAGCTCCTTTATAGCCATGGCGTTTCATGCCATCCAGCCATTTGGGATTAACCAGCCGGGAGCGCAGGACATGTTTGGCCTCTTCAAAGGTGGTTCTCATCCTGACCCGTTTAGGGTCGGCAGAGTCGCCCATGATTGCCAGGGGCAGGGTGCCGCGCACGGTCTTTGCCGCCACAATAAGGCCGCCATAATAATTGTAATAATCGGTACAGGACATCATGTCGTATTCCCGTGAGTCTTCATTTTTCACGGTGACATCCATTCGTGCCAGGAGACGACGAAAATTCTTTGGCTTTTGCTTACCATAACTACCCTGGCCATAGGCATAGGCATGGGCAGAATAGCGGATATAATTATTCCCCAGATCATCCTGGGTTTCCCAGTTCTTGGATTCAATTAATTCACTGACTCCTGCGCCATAGGTGCCCGGCGGGCAGGAAAAGACCCGAAAAGTGGCTTCCCTTTGAGCTTCCTCATCACTTAAGCCTTGTCGTTTATATTCTTCAATATCAGCAAGGACATTACGACGGAGGATGTTTGTTTCCGGTGGTTCATTTAAGGCGCTGACCATAGCCACGGCCTCGTCGATCTGTTCCATAAGATTTGGGAAGGCATCGCGAAAGAATCCACTGACACGCGGTACCACATCAAGTCTTGGCCGACCAAGTTCGCTTGCAGGAATAACCTCCAGGCCGGAAACATTGCCACTGCCCTTTTGCCAGATGGGTTTTAGACCCATTAGGTAATAGATCTCGGCAATATCATCGCCTCTGGTTCGCATGGTGGCACCGCCGTAAACCAGAATACCTACGGAATCAGGATAGTTACTTGTTTCGGAGAGATACCGTTCAATCAGGGCATCACCTAATCTTTTACCCACCTCCCAGGCGGCAGGGGAGGGAATCTTGTTGGGATCAACGGAATAAAAATTTCTGCCGGTGGGAAGAATATCGGCCTGGCCGCGCGTTGGTGCTCCAGAAGGCCCGGGCCTGACAAAACCACCAGCCATACTGGTTAAGGAGGCATCAAGCTCTTCGCTACAAAGGCGGATATTTGGAACCAAAGTGTCACAGATATAGAGTAAGGCTTCCTGAACCTGTAAGTTGTCACTTATCCAGGAGACTGTTCCGCGGTCCCATTCTGTGTCAGCCATTCTCTTGATGATATCAAGGGCACCGCCATGAGCCGTGGCTATGATTTGGCCTCCGGTCTGATTATTATATTTTGCCAGTCGTTTGCCTTTATTTTCCAGGAGATCATCCAGCACATACCCCATCTCCTGAACCAGTGCCTCTCGTAGAGAAGGGACATCACCGTTGGCAAGCCTCGTTAATTGGGCGATGAACTCTATTAACCGTTCATCGTCAGGAACCTGCCCCAAGGTATGCAGGCCATCGTTAATCATGGTGTCGCCCAGGTCTTGCAGATAGCTGTGCAGATCTTCCAGGAAATTATCAAAGTCTGCCATGACCTTTGCTTCAGTGACCTCCAGATCCTTATCAAGATTGGCAGCTTCCACTGCTTCCCAGATCATGGGACGGAGGATTTTCATCTTGCTAGGGTCTTCACTGATGGCGACGCCATAGTCAGCCAGCAGATTTTCAACACCCGCCAAATCCTCGTAAAGATCTGCATTGGTAGAGGCCGGGGGCAGGTGGTCTATTATGCAGGCGTAGCTTCGTCGTTTAGCCTGGGTGCCCTCACTTGGGTCATTGATGATATAGGGGTACACATTTGGCAGTTCCATGATGGCAAGATCGGGATAGCAACTCTCCGATAGCCCCAGGGCCTTGCCGGGCAGCCATTCAAGGCTGCCGTGCTTACCGACATGCATGACCACATTGGCCTTGAAGACATCACGAATCCAGCGGTATTGGGCAAGATACTGATGGGGCGTGGATAGATACATATCGTGGTAGATCTTGTCGATATTTTCAAAATACCCCCGAGGAGGCTGGATGGAAATAAAGACATTATCATTCAACAAGCCGGCAAAATGAATCTTGTCATCATGAACAAAGAGATCGCCTGGTGGTTTGCCCCAGTCTTTTTCCATTTTAGCCCGGACGGCTTCGGGAAGCTCCTCATTCCAGGGGATATACTGTTCCGCTCCAGCATGGGCTTCAGCTCTCTCAGCCATTTGATCGCTGGTTAGCCACCGCTGGTCTGCGGTCATCTTGTTCAATAATTCATGGGCCAGATCGTCTCCAGACTCAAAGCTGCGGGCCAGTTTATAGCCTTCTTCTTCCATGCGATCGAGCAGTAGTTTTACCGAGTTGAAACTATCCAATCCCGCTGCACAGCCGATGCGGTCGTTCCGAGGGGGATAGTGGTGAAAAATGATTGCCACCCTGCGTTCACTATTTTCTATTCGTGATAATTTCGCCCAGTTGAGACTGAGGCGAACCAGCTTATCAATCCGTTCCGGGATGGGTTGGGATTTGGCAAGCAAACCCCCTGTAACCGGATCTACGGTATCCTCTTCACGGGTGGCCACCGGTACAGCAATGAGGTTTCCATCAAACTCTGGTTGGGCAGCTGCAAAACTTACATCAGAGGTACTCATGCCCTGGATCGAATCACGCCATACCGCATAGGGACTCATGGACATCATGGCTTGAATGCAGGGGACACCGAGTTTGGTGAGAAGATGTTTGTAGTCTGGGGAGGCCAGACTGAGACTAAAGAGTAGAGGGTTTATTAATACCTGGATACGGGATTTACCCTTATCCATAAAGTATTCTTCAATGATATAATCAGCGCCATTATTACCCCGTTCAACATCCTTATAACGAAGATGAAAGACCGGTATAACGCTGGCTCCCTGGGCTTCGATAGAGCGGATGATGCTATCGATATAGGCCAGATTGTTATTGACCCAATAGGTCTGGTAAAACCACAGTCCCACCGTCAGACGCTCGGGGTCGACATGTTCTTGTAGATAGTCATTAAGTTCAGGAACACCATCAATATCTGGATGGTAGATCCCCTCATTGACAAGATCAAGGGGAGGAGCACAGTCAAGTTTAGAGCTAAAAAGGAGATTGTGCAGATACAGAAGGAGGCGCTGCATATTAATATGACCGCCCCTGGCCAGATATTGCTTTATGGTATCCCAAACTGGAGTACCAAAGCCACTACTGTGGTCGCTGGCAGCTTGTAAGGAGTCTTCATCACCACCACTTGGTTGAATATGAAGATGGGGACGCTGCCCAGGTTCTGCCTTGGCCATGGCTGTTATCAAAAGATCAAAAGCTGGAAAGGATAGTTTGCCGCCATGGAGGCTGACAATAATGATATCTGCCTTCATGGCAGCCTGGATAAAACTCTGTTGTTGAGCTTTATCAAAGAGTTGGGTCTGAGTCCTGGCCGTGACTTTGATTTGACCGCCACTCTTCCTATGACTCAAAATGCCTTCGCTGAGCGCTGGCAGTTCCATACCACCTGAAGAGTAATAGCAGAGACGATAGGCTTGCAGTTTTTTCATTGACTGGTCTCCATGGCATCAAATAATTGACTGGTGGTTTTAACAATTATAACGCTCGCCTTATCATCGTTTATGGCCCAGTCCCCTTGTTCATCACGGAGACTAAAAACAGGCTTGCCACTGCTAACGGCTTTTTGGAGCAAACTGAGATTGCTGTGGTATGGACCATTGGAGTTAAAACCCGTATCAATGACAAGATCACACTCTTCCAATCCGGCACAGGCCAGTTCCAGAGATTCTTTGTTCATGGTCTCAGAAGGATGCTGGCTAACACAGTCAGCTCCTAAGCTGTTGGCCACAAAGCAATCGAGATCATTACTCTGCAAGACGCCGGTGCTGATGGCGTAGCCTCGTTTAGCAAGCATTCGATAAATGGTGGCACCGCTCCCCATACCGGCCACAACAAAGACTTTCCCACGATGGCAGTCTCCACGAAGTTCAATACTTCCCAGATGATGACTGAAACAGGCCGAGTCGAAATCATAGAGCGTAGCCACGGTCTCAGAAGTCAATACTTCTTCAGGATAGCCCCAATGGCTAATAGCTCCGTCCTTAACCAGAGCAACCCGATCGGAAACCTTGGCTGCTATATCCACATCATGGAGGGAGGCAATGACGGTAATCCCCTTGTTCCGGCAAAGATTACGCAGGATTGCCATAACCTCCACCTTGTGTTTGAGATCAAGGTGAGCGGTGGGTTCATCCAGTAATAAAATCTGCGGTTCCTGGGCAAGGGCACGAGCCACCAGTACTTTTTGCCGTTCACCATCACTGAGACTGGCAAACTCACGATGGGTCAGGTTTTCGGCATTGACGGCGGCAAGGGAATGATTCACCACGTCTCTGTCTTTTTCGGTCAATCGACCAAGAAAGTCGGTGTGAGGATATCGCCCCAGGGCAACAAATTGAAAAACAGTAAACAGTGGAGGGGTCACTTTGTCGGTTAGTACTACTGCCATGATTTTCGCGAGTTCTGCCTGGCGAAATTCTGTCAGAGAGCGCTCGCCAACATGGATTGTGCCGGCAAGAGATTCCAGATGCCTGGAAAGGGTGCGCAGTAAAGTGGTTTTTCCTGCCCCGTTAGGGCCAAGCAGGGTGATAAACTGGCCCATTTCAAAATCAAGATTGATGTTAGATATGACAGGAGTATCTTTATAACCCACCGTAAGATCACGGCAGCTAAGAACAGACCTACATTTCTGGACTGCAGACATTTTCATAATTGCACCTTTTTCTTCATAAGTAAGCTGATAACAATGGGAGCCCCAAAAAGGGCAGTGATGGCAGACAGGGGTAATTCCACTGGTGACAGCAGGGAACGTGCGATAAAATCACAGCCACTGGCAACTAGTGCACCCATTAAGAGCGTTGCTGGAATGAGAATACGATTATCCGAGGTGGAAAAAACCATGCGAGCCATATGGGGGGTAGCCAGGCCAATAAAGGCAACGGGGCCTGCCATGGCTGTTATCATTCCGGCAAGGGCACAGGCGCAGAGTAAGATCAACATTCTGAATACACGGATATTGATCCCCATTGAAAGGGCATACTCTTCGCCAAGCAAAATGGCATTCAGGGGTTTAGAGAGCATAAAAACCGTAATCATCAGCAAACCACCTCCAATCATAAGCAAATATATTTCATCCCACTTAAAGCCTGAGAAGCTGCCAAGCTGCCAGAGGACAAATCCCTTGAGCTGTTCCTTTTCTGCAAGGGCTGTGAGTACCGAGGTCACGGAGTGGCAGAGATAGCCCATCATAAGGCCAACAATGAGCAGGGTGATGCCGCTTCTAACCTTTGAGGCTATGGCCACGACAATGATCATAATTCCGTATGAACCTGCCATGGCAGCGATAGTAGTGGTGAAAGGATTCATGATTGATAGTTGCATGGTTAGTGTGGTGAGCATAACCAAAGAAACCATTAAGGTTGCCCCCGAGGAAATACCAAGGATAAATGGGCCAACCACCGGGTTGCGAAAATAGACCTGTAAGAGCAGCCCAGATACTGCCAAAAAGCCACCGCAGAAAATTCCGG
Organism: uncultured Desulfocapsa sp.; assembly: GCA_964538055.1. GTDB lineage: Bacteria > Desulfobacterota > Desulfobulbia > Desulfobulbales > Desulfocapsaceae > Desulfocapsa. Next base: position 117,415 of record CAZIDU010000001.1, read on the forward strand.
CCAGGGCGCGAGGGAGTCTGATTTTCCAGACAATAAGACTTTCCGTGGAACCATCCGGTGAGCTGAGAATATTCCATACCTCAGTAAGCGTCAGGGGGATGCTTCCGGAACACACATTGACCACCATCATGCTGAGGGCTGCAAGAGCCAGCAGAGAAAAGATGAGTAGTGGCGGCCTCGAAGTAAGGGGGGCACTGATAGTATTTGTCGAATCATTCATTATAGCTGACTTCTGCTGTAGGATCGGTTTCAGGCAATGACTGGAAATATTGCAGTTCATAGCCCAGGTAGAGCTCGGGATGCATAATAACTGACAGCTCGGTGAATATTTCAGCAAGCTTGTCACCAGACTGAGAATAATGAGGTAAAGGTGCATAGACCTTTCCTTCAGGCGTCAGGGGTTTCATTCCTGCCATAAGTGGATGCATTTTGGCCAGGGCTGCCTTGGAGGTGGCACCAGTTTTGGGGGTACGATAGGTGAAATAGATATCCGCATCCATGCCGCTGTAGAGAAATCGTTCCATGGAAATTTCGATACATGAGGTACCGTAGACATCTTCAAATAAATAACCGGACTGAGCCAGCCCCACCAGCTCACCGATCCAGGCATTTCCTGGTTCAACGAGCACCCGTTTTTCATACATATCTCCCCACATCACCCTGGGCTGTATGAATTGGCCTGCGGTTCGTTCCTTGATATTTTCGAGACTAGCACTGACTCGTGCAAAAAAATCATCCGCCTCCTGTTGCCGTCCAAAAAATGGAGCCAGGAATTTAACAAAGCTCATTCGGGCATTGAGGCACATGGCCACAGGTGTTGAGGTTATTACACAGGCAATACCGAGGTCATTGAGCATTGGAATAATTGCAGGATCCCAGGTTAATACCAATTCCGGCTGTTGTTTTTTCAGTCGTTCAAAATCAATGGCGTTGGAATTTCCAAGATAGGCAATTTTTCCCGTTTCCATGCCTGTTTTGACATCATCCACAAACCACTTTTCTACAGGGCGGGTTACCCCCACCAAGGTTTCATCTAAGACGCCCAAAACACGCAGGGTTGCAACATCAAAGGAACCATAGGCAACGACTCTTTTAACAGGAGTACGAACGATCATCTGGGGCTCGTAGCCTTCGGGGGCAGGAGCTTCTCTTGGAACCAGGGCAAGAGTTCGTCCGGCACCATCACGAACAAGAGTGAGGTTGCTGCTGACCTTGTTGATGGTGAATTCCCCGATCTGCAAAAATGATTTTGTGGCAGACTGCTTGTCACGATCACAAGAACAGATTAGTAGAGCGAGGATAGCAATAAGACCTATATTGACTAAACGATTCATGAAGTTGTTTTCCTTGGTTGTCTGGAGCGTATCCAGAAAATGACATAGAACAACAGGCCTCCTAGAAAGAAGCTGATGCCAATAAAATAGAGCAGGACTCCTGGGTCACGACGCACATCGATCACGATATACCGGGTGGTGCTCATGCCACTCTTCTGTCTGGGAGAAAAGCGTTGTAAGAAGAAGCTGTAGCCCTGGAAACGGACAGGATTGTTAAAGCCAAGAGTAGCTGTGCGCTCTTCTATGGGACCTGCAATCTTAAGCTGAACAACAGGGCTGATAATCCGCCCGGCAAACGATTCCAACCGTTTACCCTCATAGATGGGCAGAGTCATGGACAGTAATTCCAGGCGAAGATTTGTGCCTGCGACAAGGGCTTCTTTTTTCAGGGCAAGGGTAAGACTTGGGTACACCTGGCTCATGGTATAACTGACTAGATAGCCGATAAGAATTGCAAGCATCCCTAAATGCATCACGTGGGTGGATAGAGAAAAATAAAAGCGTTTGCTTAAGCCATGTTTTCTAAGAGTAGGAAACAGTATCCACAACCTGCTGGAGGTACAGACCAGGGTGTTGATTACCAAAGCTGTCAGGAGTGCTAGAAGAATAAAGAACCAGGCAGTGTGGCAAAGGTTGGCCATGGCGTAAGTTTTGAGCCATGGCCAGATGCCCACCTGATTCATCGGCTCAAAAATAATGCCTCTGCCATTTATTGAAAAATAGGCGAGACTTAGGTCAGCAGCCAGCAGGATTAAGAGTACAACTGCCAGACGGATACTTCCAAGTGAATGCCATAGCCACAGGCTAAAGCGCCTGTTTTTTGACTGTTCCATACTGATCACCTAAACGGGAACCGAAACGGCCCCATATCAGGATGACAGGCAAAGGTAATTAGCAACAGGCCGCCGATCACCATAAATATTGCCCTTCGAGGTGGATGCCAGCCGGGGGTGTAATGGAGATGCAGATAGGCAATCCAATAAAACCAGATAGCCATAATTGTTGTGATGGCGGGATCATGCCAAACCACCGGAGTCCCCCAACCCAGATACGACCAGACTTCACCGGTGAACATTGATACGGTTAAACAAACAAAACCCCATAGTGCCCAGGGCATGGCTGAGGACAAAGTCTTTTTCTTGCCGGTTTTGTTTTTTTGGTGATAAAGCCAAAAGATCAGCGCCTTGATTGAGGCCATAAGAAGGCATCCCTTCGCCACTATTCCGGTTATAAGAAAAAGGTGAGACCAGATGGTCGCAGAACGGAGGAAAGGCAGATAAAAGTCCTTTGGGAAGAGCAGGGTGATTATGGCCAGAAACACAATCACACCCTGGATCAGCAGTCCCTCTGTTCGAGCAGACTTTAGAAGGCGATGAGAGGATCCCAGAAGCCATATAACACCCATGCAACAGAGAAGCGCAGGCAACCCCAGATACATGGGCATCATCGGCCAGGAATGGTAGTAGCGTAACCCCAAGGCAAGGCCATTACAAACCACAGCAATGACCATGATTCCAATGGTTATGATCGATAGGGGCGTGGTTTTGGCCCGGTTCGCACAGGCAAACACAAAACCTGTGGCATAGGCCAGTTGGGCGAAAAACAATAGTTGTCCACTCGTTATGGCAACTACAAAATGCTTCATACTTTTTTCCGGAGATAGTTTTAGTAAACAAACTGTCCGAAGATTTGCTCTTCTGTCAAAAAGCAAAAAAAAATCCCCGGACCTATATAAATAATAGATCCGGGGATTCCCTAAATTCCACGAATACGACACAAGCATTCTACCTTTTGTCCACGAAGGTAAGCCTTTCCTGCTGCACCATTTCTCCAGTACGACAGGTTGCAAATGAGGTCACCGCAATGGGTAGTCCTTTATTTGCTATTATTCTCAGACAGGTCTTCTGACTTCCGGTTCGTCCTTATTCTGCGCCTTCCCAACTTCTTCAAGTCAGTGGCATCAATGCAGAATTCGTCCCCGGTCACAGCGGCGGGCCCGTCCCGGATTTACACCGGGTTCCCTATTAAGCTCCTTTACGAGCATCTGAAAATTTTACGGACATTAACTGGAAAAGGTTTAGAAGTCAATTAAACTTCTTTTGAAGCTGGATATTCCATATAAGGATTTTGGATATGATCTATCGGCTTGCCATAGCCTCATAACTACTCATACATCCAGTGCTCAAACAAAAATTTCATAGGTATAGTGAATAACACGCTACCAGAGTTCAGGAGATTCTATTTGAAGGGCGTAATGCTTCGATGAAACGAAGAAGGGTGAAGTGTTGTGGGAAAGAGGTGCTTCTTTATTAAGGTAATCAGATAAATGAAAAGGAAAAAAAGGGTTCAGCTGTTGCTTGTTCCCACAACACTCCGTACTTACGCAGGATGTCACCCTTGGTAATTCGTTCAGGTATCCCGTTTGGACTGATGACATTACGACCACAGAGAATGAAAACCTCATAAGCATAAAAAATTACATAGCGATCATCGTTGAAAATTGCAGTTTTCTTCCCGTACTTGCTCACGAAACTTTCGGATGCCAGTATGCTCACTTGCTTTTTTCTGTTTCTCCCGTTGATCCATCCAGATTTGGAAAGCAGCATTGGTCAGAATACTCAGTGTCTTTACATTTGGGTTGTTTTTCATAAATGGATTACCCAGAACTACAACACCGTTAATTGAATTAGGAACAAAGTCTTTTCTGTGTTCCTGGCTGCCACTTCCCAGTAATCAGTCACGGTTGTTTTATTTTATTTTTCCCGGCTCTGACACTTCGTTTTCTTTTTCGAGTTTGTAGTGTTCCGGTGCCTTTTCTATCGTCATTTTACCGCAGTTTTTACATTTGTTAGTGGACTGAATTTCTGAAGCATCAAGGGAAGCCCAGAGAATGATGCTGGAAACCGTGAGGCATACATAAAAGCGACCCAAGTATTCTTACAGCTTAATGAAATATATGGATTAGATGATAAGGTTAAGGTAGCAAATGGAACACAGGTCAGCCTATTTAAAGCGCTACATTCGCTTGAGCTTATGAGTGCTTTTTTTAAAGCCTATTATATTGCTCCTTTCAAAGATTATTTTAAAACCTCTGGCAACTGGCTCAGTGCTCTTGGACAACTTTTAATTGAAGGGATTACAGATGGCGAGAATCGTTTTCCTCTGACTTGGGCAGAACCAGCCGAAAAAGCACAACGTATCAAATCATGGACTGTTTCTAATTCTCACCCACAAGGCGACATTAAAGCCGCCGAAGCTATTCTTTCATTCTGGACTAACGATCTTCACACACTTGCAAGTAGCTTTAAAAAACATCCGAATATGCCTGTAGCAGAATTCCATGAACGGCCGATCTTGCAACTGGGTAGTTACGGATTCCAACTGCCATGGTTAATGGCTACACAGAATAATTCAACTGCTGCTGTAAATAATTTACGTCGGATTGGCTGTCGCCGTGATGATCGAAAAAATGAAACACACCGCATCGAACAGCGATTAGGTGAACTATTTGAAAGCAAAAATTTTTCCGTGGTTAAAGGCTATCAACCGACGAAATCACTCACCGGTGATCCCGGAGAGATTGATCTGATCTGTTTTTTAGATGGGCATTTATTTATTCTTGAAATTAAATCAACGTACATCAGGAAGACTGTGCAAGACGCCTGGATTCATTACACGACGACATTGCGCAAAGCAGCACAACAACTCAGCCGTAAGCACGAGGCAGTCTTGTCAGCATTAGAGGATGATGGAGATTTTCGAGCCAACCTTCGAATTTCTGGTCAGACAAAGGACATGGTAATCCATACTTGGATTGTTGACACATCGATTGAATATGATCAGACTGTTATTGATGGATTTATCAAAATCTCATTGGAAGGATTAATAGTGATTTTAAGGAATGAACGATATCTATTGAGGGGCCTTTTACACGAGGATGAACATCTGCCCAAAGATGATTTATTTCAGGAAGGATTTTCAGCGAAACATTTTGCAGAAATTGTCGAGGAGGGAAAACTTTGGTCTGTTTTGGATGAATAGGCTAAATAGTGCAGAATTCTTAAACATTGTAGTCAATCCACCTCTTTTGGGAATAATATGTGTTTTGATCCTCTATCTGTACTTACACATAGTTTTACGAGTGTTGCCATGGTCCTGGTGCCAACCATTTTCCATCAAACTTCTTGTTGATGGCGAGTGTTGCAGTAATTGGCGCAAGGAAGTTACTCAGGTGTGTTACTATTTCCTCAAATTCAGAAGGAATATAATCTTGGCCCAGTCTTTTCCGAAACGCTGTCCATTGAGATTGCTTTTCCAAAATAAAAGATGGTGTAAAAGCTTCTATCGTTTCCGGGATAAGGCAGTGACGTTGCTTAAACGTGAGCCGGATTGCTTCTGCTAAATCAGAACCTGCAAAATCAAACCCTCGTGATAAAATCCAAATATCATAGAAATCTTTCATTCTACTATTCAGGAATCCCAGTTTTACCATTGCTTCAAATTTTTCAGCTATTGCACTTTCTCGAGTGTAGCAGTACAGCTTTGGTGCTGGGAAATCCAATATGGTGGGCAAGGAAGCCTCTTCGGGTGCAGGATAAACTATATCTCCAAACCCAACGTCCATTTGCATAACCACCCTTGCGGTATCTAGTGAACCTCTAAACCGGATCCTTATTCCCTCGTAAGCTGCACCTTTAGTGATGGGTTCTGCATGTAAAGAATCAGGGTCAAAGACCATCCCGTCTTCATCAACCTTTACAGCCAGAATGTCACTGATCAAAGGGAGGATATCCGCTTCCTCATTATTTGTTTTTCCAAGCATGTCGATATCCATGGTGGCTCGGAATTCAGAAGTTTCCCACACCTTTAGCAACAGTGCGCCTTTAAGAATAAAGCGATGAGCCGAATCGGAACAGGACAATCTGTACAGAAATCGTTCCATGGCATAATACTGCAGCAATTCGTTGAAGGATCTGTTGTCACTTCTTGCTTTGTTGAGCAAACGTTGTCGAACCGAAGCCGCTACATTACTTGGAGACTTCATATGATCGACTCCAAGTAAGGACGTATCTGTTTTTCAACTCTGCATATTTTTGCATAGCCAAGTACCTCAGTGGGCTTGGCATCTTTTCTGATCTTATAAAATTTGATCGCTTCAAGAACAACGTCCATCCCAATTTTATTTCGAAATTTAAAGCAATCGGCCAGTGTCTTCTCAGGATTGAAAATTTTGACAGGAACATTATCAATTTGGTGTACGGTAACACCAGCCTGCTGTGCCTCCTTTGAAAATCTATGCACTGAAATTGGTGGATAATCAATCCTTGGAGTATTCGATCCTTTTGGAATCGCAATGGATACAGAGTGGGGAATCTGAGTTGTCATTTCATGGAAGAATAGCGCAGAAGTAAGGCAGATTACGGCTTGGGGAATACGGGTGGCGACAATGACCAGATCTGGATCTGAAACTGATTTTTGATCACTAAGTCGATATACTCCACGAGATAGTTGTTCTACCAGGCCTTCATCTCGTAGTTGATAGAGTGTCCGGGGATGGATACCGGATTGGATGGCTTTAGCTGTACGAATTACTCCTCCGTGCTGCTGGATAATATGCCTCGCTTTGTCCGAGGCGCTGATTTTTCTTTTGTTGGATTTCATGGATAGTATTGTCTGTACTTGTTAACTTCTATGTACATTATTATCCATGGTGGGTTTTGATACAAGCTTTTTTAGGACAGAACTACCACCATCGAGAAGGAATTACAGTCGCTCTCCTTCAAGTTCTCTAATTTCTAATTCTTTTCCTTCGGAAATAATGACCGTAATTTTCTTGCTGGCCCCCACTTCAATCACCGGCGTGGCTTGTTTCGCCAAGCTCAGATAGAAGTCATGCAGACTTCGTGCTCCTTCGGATAGTCCGCCTCCAAGTGAATATTTTGCAATTTGGGCGGAGTCCACGGAAGTAGTGGTGCCAAGTGGGGATACAGATTGTGTGGTGGAAGTGGACTTTAACATATCGCCCATTCCGCCGAAGAATCCTGCCACTATTGTTCTGGCTGTGGCTGCACCCATTCTGGACACTACTCGTCCCGACAAGCCGACTTTGCTATCTGAGTCAGTAACAAATCCCTTTATCTGAGTATCTATGATGGCCTTTCCTTCATTGCTCAGACACGACAAGGAAACCAGCCGCACATCGGCTCTTTCTTTATCCAGCCTGCCCACGGCCTCTGCTATGACAAAACAGCCTTTTAGATTAGCCTTGATATCATTGGGTAATACTGCCGGAGTTTGAATTCTCAGCAGGAGAGGTTCTGGATTACTACTGCCTTTCCCGGATGTAGAAGCGTCGAAACCGGTGAGAAGCTTTGCCTCCATAAATGAAGGAGGTAAATACACTGTCCGTCCTTTTTTTTTAGGATCTTCACCTTCAATTGACATTGCCGGATTGGATAATACACTGATTTCGCCGATTATCTGTTTTTCCTTGGGAGGCAATGATGCAATTTGTCCTCTGTTTCCAATTGGCTTAGGCCATTGATTTCCCTCTGGCAGTGGAGGCGATACTGGCTTGCTTACCACTTCGGCTGCAGTTGGTATGGCCGGAAACACTTTTTCTTCTTCTGTTTGAGTCTGTAGATGTAGCGATGTTTTATTTTGTTGATATTCCAGCTTGGTCAATTTCTCTGCCAGTTGTTCAAGCTGACGTCTTTGTTCACGGAGCATTGTTTTCTGGATAAGGTCTGGTTCAAGCTGTATCTCACGAGTTTTTTTGATGGTAGAAAAGAAACTTTTAGCTCTATCAGAACGAAGATTGTGACCGGCCAGTGTTACAGCGAGAAGCGTGGCACCGACCAAAGACCAGATTACGATTTTTTTCTGCTTCGGGTCAAGGTTGTTAAATCTTTCTTTGAGACTCATCGCACCTGCTCCTTCTTCTCCACGATAAAAACGGTGCTTGTTTCACCTGGACTTAAGGTGTGATCGTTCACAGCGACTGCCAGGAGGGAATCGCTAATAAGTGGAGAAACAAACAATTTCTCATCCACGTAATTCTGCCCTGTTCCTATGGCTGTGATAAGATATTTTTTCAGGCGCAGCCCAACTCCATCCACATCTACAGATTGGATCAATGTCGTTTTGATACGTGGGCAAAGCTCTATTGGTTCGCTGGAATCGATAACCCGATAACTTGAAGGATAGTTCTCGTTATATGCCTCTCTAATTACTTGTAGTGCCTGTTTCTCAAGGGGCATGTTTTTGTAATGAGCAATATTCTGTTTGAAAGATTTTTGCTGAGGAGATGCCAGGCGAATGGTGGCTGATGAAATATCTCTGGGAGTGACAATCAAGGTGTAAATTGCACCGTTACAGACAACAAATAACTCACTATCCTGATCAGCGTAACTATATTCGCCGCCAGCATCTTCAATCTTGAATTTGATAAAAGCATTATTGCCAGAGAAATGACCTGTCATCCCTTTTTCTTGTGAAAAAATTAGATCACTCATTGGTCCCGGGCAGACAATCCGGTTGATATCATGGTTGGATAGTTCAACAACTGTAGGAACTTCTGCAGTTATCACATTGTCGGCAAAAACATTTGTGGCAAATAACAAAGCAGAAGCACTGAACAACAATCTTAATTTCATTCTTTCTCTTCTCCTTTTCCCTCTGACAGTTCGGCATATTTTTCTTTAAAGGATAGGGCGTAGAACCTGCCATCTTGCAGTCTATAACGGATTATGTATGTCTTGCTGGTGTTATCAAGTGGTGTGTTTCCGGCAAACTGTTTCAAATTGCCAAAAATTTCGATAAAGTTGTCTCCAATTTTAATTTTCTCCAGATAATAAACAGAGCTGACTTGGGATTCCTCAACCCTGCTGGCCAAAGAGTACCAAAGCTTGGATGCATCTGGATATGACTCGGGAGCAAAGTAGGAAAGAAGTTCTTCAAACTGTGCCCTTGCCGTTGGTGGAGAATAACTGGTGGCCAAGGTGGCAATCCTTCTGCTGATATCCCGCAAATATTTGTCCGTTGGTTTTCCTTGTACAAATTCTACCGTGCCTGTCATTTTGGGTGGGATCAACACAACACGCTGGTATTTTACAGCCCGGTAAACCATGAATGAGTTAAAGGAGACCGCAAAAGCCAGAACCACAATTACGAATTTGAGTAGCCTGTTTTCCACAAAGAGATTGCTGGTTTTCTGTATAAATACTTCAGTTTTCACTCGTGGAACTCCCTTTGAAAATAATCAGGGTAATTTTTCATTTGTATAAACCCGAGCATGTAAAGGCCATGTTTCAAAAAACCACGAGGTTTTTTTCTTTTGGTTCGTGTGTAAAAATATTGGATGGCTAAGAAGGCAATCCACATAACTTTTCCGTAAATAAGGGCAAGAGTCAGGGTAAAGAGAAAAATGATTAGCTCATCCACTTCAAACCAGAGCACCTGGAAGGGTTTTGACAGGTATTGAGGGAATTGTTTTACAAAAGAATATTCAGCCATCGTTTCTTTCCAGCAGATAAAAATATTAAATAATTGTCGCTCCAATGGTTTGAACCACAGCATCAGCCTTTAAAAGAAATGCGCCACCCAGCACAACACCGGCAGCAGGCAGAATCATCTGTCGAATAGCAAGAATGGCAGCAAAGACCATACAGGCGACACCTGCCACAAATCCAATTGGCCCAAGCAAGATCTGATTTACGCCGATATCGTAAAGATCGTAGGCAAAGGATCCGGCAGCGGGAACAGTCATTGCCATTGCATTGCTTGCCATCAAAAAATAGAGTGCAACCAATACTGTTAGGGTTTGTAGCTGCCGCGTTTTGGCCATACTATCTGTTGAAAGTTCAATCTCCATGATGCTTTCTCCTGTTGTTTTTTATTGTTGTGGAAGTTGCTTTATTTCCATGATTTCAATTTCAACTCTTCTGTTTTTGTAGAATTCCTGTGGGACATGGGTAATAGGACTTTGTGCCCCTTTTCCCTGCGCTTTAATGGTTGAATAGCCATGACCTAGTAAAATTTCCGCAACTGTCTGGGATCGTTTTTGAGACAGATCCATGTTGCGTTTATCCGTACCTAATTCACAGGTATATCCGGTTATCATCAGAGGCGTATTGGGTAGAACTCCATTCTTTCTGATCTTTGCAATTATCTCTTGAGCAGCTTCGGGTGATAAACTTGAACTTTCTTTCTGGAAATAGATCATTAGCATCTGGCATCTCTCTGAAAGTTTTGTGATGCTGGTTGAACCTTCCGTAATAATGAAAGTCTCGCTTTCCGCATTTTGTATAATGGCCATATCAAAAGTAAATTCCTGCTGTCTGATTTCCAATGCCATTGCTCCTGTGGCGAAAAATATACCAATGGTAATGGCCTGAAATATGATCTTATTAGTTCTGTTCATCTCATCTTTATTTTTCTCAGGCTGTGACCTCTAACCAGAATTTTTATGAGCTTGTGGGCGGCGATTCCGGTCATTGTGTAAGTTCCAAGAAATGATGTTTATTACTTATTTGTTTGTGCTCTGTAAGAGGGCGCTTCAGCAATTTGCTGGTTTGTTTTTCTTACGGTGTCTTGCAACTTGAACCCGATTTCTGATTTTGTATAGCCGGGAAATGTGTTGTTTCTTCAGGAGAAAACAGAATGTAGTTTGGATCTCTTCAACAAGTGTTTCCATGGGTAATGTTTTTCCAGGTTCAAGGTTTGAAAAACGACTGTAGGCATATCGTTCCCACTTGGTGGATATGTGTGCCGTTTTTAAGAAGCTAAGTCGGGATTTCATAGAAAGACGGTTTAATTGAGCTCGTATCACTTCTCTGTTTCCCCAGATCTGTGAAAGGAATTGTAGGGCAATAATTTCGTCTGCAAGTAATGGATCTTTAATGAGGCCAATTCGGTTCATATAACGAAGGATACGTTTTGGAATGGGGCTTGATTTGGCGTATTCATCAATATGGATGATCACAATGCTGCCTCAGCAATCCTTTGCACACTATTACTGACAAGCCTGCAGGCATGACGACGACTGACATTGAACTCCTTTGCGATATCTGGAGTGCTGACTGGTGTGGGTTGTTGTAAAAGCCATAGGCATACTTCCTTTTGGCGTTTACTCACTGCCTCAAGAGCTTTACTGATATCCTTCTTTTTCGGTTCTTTGGTTGGCGTCGTTTCTTCCTGTAGCGGAAGGAAGTAATCCTCAAGACAGTGTACCGTTCGAAGGCCGGAAGCCATCTTGATACAGTCTGTTCTGAAAATTACTCGGAAGAATTGCACAAACTTTTCCGGTGCATTTTTTTTCCTGATGACAATTTCGGTTTTGTAGGCTGCAAGTGTTGCTTCTTGGTAGAGGTCTTCTCTGTCGCCAGCTATGTAGATGTAATATGGAGATGCGATTCTCCTTATAAGACTGTGGTTTTCTGATACCCAAAGCATGATCTTGTTCCATGTGACTTCAGATAAAGCATCATGGGTTTGGAATGCCTTTTTTCTGTTTAAATTTTGCATTGGCTGCTTTTTCTAAAAGATTAAATATAGATTAAAAGATGATTAGCTGTTGTTCTCGATGTTCGCAGTTTCAATGGTAGTAGCTGGTAGGGGCGGTTTCTGGTTTCGAAATCGTGCGTGCTGTGCCCCTTTCGTGTGAGTGCTGTGCCCCCTTTGTTGTGACTGTTATGCCCCCAGGTGTGAGTGCAACGCCCCTTCGGTGTGACTGTTATGCCCCCCAGGTGTGAGTGTGATGCCCCCACTGTGCGACTGCTATGCCCCCCAGGTGTGAGTGTAATGCCCCCACAAGATGAATTATTCAGTGATTGTTTTTGTCGTATTTTTCTGTACATGCACTTTGTCTGTGTTGTCGATTTTCCAGCTGTTGATGGCTTCTACCCTGACCAGTTCATTCATGGCTATTCGTAAAATTCTTCGGTAGTCAACAAGTCGTTTACTGCGGGATCCGCATAGCAGCTTTAATGTTGCTACTTTCATGGGATATGGTTCTCGGTGGCTGGCGTAAAAGCCGTGTAACCATTTTGCCAGGTCAGATTTTAGCTGTAGGCGTTGCTGCCATTGTAGCTGCGTCCATCCTGCATCAAAGAGTTCTGCCAGTTTCGGATTAACTTTAAGAAAATAGGTCTGCTCCTGATCGTTGTAGTAGAACTCATCGACTAGAGATCCAGCATAGGTGAACAACTGGTTTGTTCGCCCACGCGGGAAGCAAATGTTGATTTCAATAGCAGTTGCCGTTAAGCGACGAAAACAGTCTTTAAGCCATTCTCTACCTGATTTTCCTGGGTGACGCCCAACATCCCGAAGAAAAGTTTTGATTCTAAAACGTATGAAATTATTTGAGGTTCGCTCCAGATATCTGGTCTGCAAATGGAGCGATTGAACCAGAACGTCAAAATCTCCCTGATCTAGTTGCCATCCCGTATAGCGGATATCAAGGCCTTTGGTTGTGGCAATGACCTCACCCTTAAGAGCTTTGCGTTGGCCTCGTTTGATCACACCAAAAAGTGAGGAGCGCAGGCAAATGTTTGGTGCACCACGCGTTTTGTCTGGCCACTCTGGAAGGAGTGGAATTTGTTCGAGCTTCCGTATCTTCTCCTGTAGTTCTGGAGATAGACGACTTAAGCAACGTTCCTGAGCAGTATCTATGGCTTTTGATACAGGGAACATCATTTCTATCGCCTGTGGATTTGTAAGCTTTTGCGTGGTCGTCCGATTTTCACTGTATGTATCTGCTTGCTTTTGAACCAGTCACCGAGATCTTTTTCCATAATCAATACGGTCTTCCCGGGTTTGTACGCTGGCAAGTCGCCTTTTTTGATGGCACGATGGATGGTGTGATAACTGCATTTTGCAAGCTCTGCTGCCTCATTTATTGTCATGGAATTGTCACGTATCATTTTCCACACACTTTTTGAATTGCTTGTCTAATTTCAGCTGTTTCTCCCCATACCAGAATCATCCTACAGATACCGGTGACATCTTCTAGTCGTTCAGCAACAGCAGGAGGACAGCGGCGCCTGCCATGAATGATATGGCTGAGGAAGTCAGGACTGATGTCAGCTTTTTCCGCGATTTCTTTTTGGGTAATTCGTTTAGTTATATGCATAATGCTCTACAAGTTGATCAAATATGGCAATAAGTCAACATAAAATGTTTCAAGTAGACGGTTTTTGCAGTATTTTCTTTCAATTCTTGATCATGTGCTCTATTATTGATCTATGGCTCAATTAGTTTCTAAACAATTTCATGCTGCGTTAACTCATTTTCTCTCTGAGGAAGGTCGAGGCGCACAGGCACGTCTTGCTCTGAAGCAGCAAATTGATCGTGGCTATCTGAATGCAATAATTAAAGGACGCAAGGCCGGGTCTGATAAAATACGCGAGAAAATTGCAGATCATTTTGGAGTGACTTTTGGGGATATGCTGTCTTTAGGCCGTCGTATATTAGATGGCGAAAAAGGGAGGGATGTCTGCGAAAAACTCGTGGAAGAGACGAAAGCGGTGTCAGGTAAACGCCATAAAAACCTTGTCTATTCGGAATCTCACCGACATGAACAGGAGATATTGGACGATTTTCCAGAGAACATTGCTACGGCAGCAAAGATTCTCGGTTCCAATTCAGCATATGGAGATTTCTTAGTGAGCCTAAATAAGTTGCTGCAGGCATCTCAGGAAGTTGATGCGGTAAAAAGAGAAAACGATGCTGTAAAGGAAGATAACCTGAAATTACAGAATAAAGTAAGTGAGTTAGAAGAAAGACTGGCCAGTGTAGAGAAGATGTTGACTGGTGAAAAAGAATTTTCAAAGAAGACAGCGTAAGACTACCCAAAAATCAATGGAAACGAAGCAAGGACGGAAAGGTCATTTGGCCATTCAGGAAGTTTTGACTTTTGGTCAATTTTTTCAAATTACGCCCAAAATTGCGACTAAAGCAGGTAATCATGTGGAATATAAGAACATGAACTGCCTTGAGGGGGCAGTGGCCCACGGTAGCGCGAGTTCGATTTTCGCCTTCGCACCATTTGAAATAAAGGCTGTAACCCAATAGTAATAAGGGTTACAGCCTTTTTTTGTTTCAACGTTGTCAACTCTGGCAAAATGTGGTTAGTTCACCTTTAGGCAACACATTGGACAAATAGTGTTATGTGTGCCATCCTGTACGAAGCTAATTGGTGAAAAATTGGAAAAACCACAATTTCAGTCATTTTTCAAAACCTTTTTTTGTTTGATCTCATTGGGTACCCTCAAGGTCATACACAATGAGACTCAGAGAACGCTCCTCTTGTTTAGTAAAGTATCTCAAGTTGAGACACCTCAATTCCTGGCAGGTATCGCAGGCGCAGTTAAGATTACACGGCCTGAAGCCGTGCTTGCTCCGCCGACCAGCATCCTGCTGGTCGGGAAACAATGATCATTGCCTGGCTGCTCTCATTTCTCTCTATTCCGCTGTTTTCTTTTTACGGACGTCCTTTACAGCTGTATGTAATGAAACAGTTTTCCACGGAAGATCTGAGTTTCCTGCTTGGTCTGGTTTTGGGTAGCGTAGTGATTTTTTTATTTGTTTCCCTGCTGAAAACCCGTAGTAACCCTTACATGTATCATCTTGCCTGGGTTGCACCGCTGGCAATATTTTTCTACATTAGTCTCCCTTTTGTGGAGAAAATACATATAGCTCTCTTTGGTTTGTTCGGCTTTCTCAGTCAAAAACTTTTTGAACAGAAAATGGCCGCTGTTGCCTGTGTTTCCATCTCTTTTCTGGATGAATTGTTCCAGCATTTTCTTGTTGAAAGAGTTGGGGACTGGCGAGATGTATGGTTGAATCTTTTTTCAGCTGCCCTTGGAATGTTCATTGCTTTTATCCTCACACGGGTCGACTGCAAACCTCCTGGAGAAAATTCTCCGGAATGCTGAAAAACAGTTTTGTTATTCTTATGGCAGTTGCTGTCTTCTTTTCCGTGACAGATGCTCACTCCGAAGATTTAAAGGTGGTCGTTTTTGATGTGGGAATGGGTCAGAGTGTGTTGCTGGAACGTGATGGTCACGGCCTTCTGATTGATACAGGTCTTGCCGAATACTCTCCTCTGGTCTTATCGAGGCTGAATTATTATGGTGTGCAGACGCTTGATTATCTTGTGCTCAGCCACCTTCATCCCGATCATGCTGCAGGGTATTTTCAAATACGAGAAGCCTGGCCTGATACTCCTGTTTTAGGGAGCTGTCATCTACCCGAAACCCTCCATCCGGAAGAAGAGGACTTTTTTTGGAATATTCATACGGCTCTTTCTGTGGATTCTCTGTACAGCTGTTTGGCTGCAGGAGATACTCTATCCTGGCAGGGCTCTGAGATACGGGTTCTATGGGCGGTTGCCGATCAAAAAAAGAACCTTAACCATAATTCTCTCGTCCTGTTATTAAAAACTCCTCAGGGAGGGAGCTTGCTGGTTATGGGAGACGTGGACAGAGCTGTGGAAAAAAGGCTTACGCCTGTTCTTCAAGCCCTTCTGCCACCCTCTGGGATCCCCCTGTATGTCGCAGCACATCATGCATCAGCGCTAAGTACCGATCCGGAATTCCTAAGTGTTTTGCGCCCTCAAGTTTCCATGGTATCTGTTGGGCAGAATAACACTTTTAGATATCCATCTGATACTAGTTTGGAAATTCTTGATAAATACAGCAGGACGGTGCTCCGAACGGATAAAGACGGTGAGATTTGTTATGTGCTGGGTTCGACAACTACAAAACCATGTAAGGAACGGGAGTGAAATAAGGTAGGGTTTAAGGGCGGGTGATTAAGCCGTTGACAGCCTCCGGAAACACCAGGCACATTTAAGAGGTGTTGCTGGTGTTTCCTATCTGCTTCGGCGAACCCGTATTTCTCACGAACATTTTGTTAGTTGAGCATATCAGTAAAAAGATGATATCTTGAATATTAAAACAGATTGTTAACGAATAACGAACAAAATGTTCATGAGAAATGCGGGCCAGGTTCAGACGTCCTTAATTCCTTCAAGTTTCCAGTTTTCTGTACCCAGAGGACGGGCCCAGGTCCACTCTTCGGCAAATTTAACAGGTTCGCTCATGCTGCCCGAAATCAAATCACCACTCTTGTCATCCACAGTATAATCAAGAAGATTTGCTGTAAAAAGTACCGTTACAAAATCTTCGCCGCTTTCAGAACCTGCAGCAACAATTTCAACCTTACGGATGGAAATATTCTCAAGCTTATTGATTTCACCCTTTGATTCCATCTCGGCAAACTGCGTTTCATACTCAGCAGCAAGTTGTTCTCCGAGAAGGTCTCTGTAGGAACTTATATCACGCCTCATCCAACCGGCCTGAACATTAAAAAACACATCTGATGCTATCTGAACAAAATAATCTGTATCAAAGCTGGGGTCACCTATGCGGATATGATCCAGACCTTCTTCCAGCCCGGATTTTTGAGGCGCGGCAGGTGGAGGCGTGAAGCCGCCTGAAGCGGGAGCCTGATATCCGGGGGATATACCGCCGGAAGAACGGGCGGCTGTGAACCTTCTATACATAAAGTAACCCACAACACCAAGCAGGAGGAAGGGAAGTATTCCCATACCGCTTCCTCCCATTCCAAACATACTGCCAAGCAGCATTCCGCCGATTGCGCCGCCAAGAAGGCCGCCCATCAGTCCGCGGCTCATTCCGGGCTGCTTCTGCTGGCTTCCGGGCTTCTGGTTCTGGGTTACAGGAGCTTTTTTGGCTGGTGTTGAACGAAAAGAACGTCCGCCGCCACGGGAACGGGCATCTGAATACTCTGCCATGATGCCTGCCTCAATAAAACAGAGGGTAAAGAAAACGAGAAAAAAAGGAGTAAATCTCCTCATGGAATTCAGCATTATATGCCTCCAACAAAATTGATCTTATTTGACGCTTTTATTTTCCAGTATTCTACTGCCAGGCTATATCTTTGTCATCTCTTCTCTGCTCTCTTCAATATCGGTTCGAGTATAAACGATAATATTCTTATTTAATGAATCCAGACATCTGGCCTCCTCTGTTCGATTAAACCGAACTAAGGTGTTTGATTTATCCAATTGATTCCTTAGTATTTGTGGTAACCTTTTCGAGTGAAAACAGGAAATATGATCTTACAAACTAAACAGAAGTGGATTCTCTTTTGCAGACAAGAAAAAATATGAAGCCTAAAAAGCCCTCAACAGTTGAAGAAATCTGTTGTCGAAACATAAGTCAGTATGTCATGGCTACCCTGCTCCCTGTTGTCATTATCGGTGGCTACTTTTGTCCAAAAATTGGTTTTACAGTTCTTGGCCTCATCACACTCTTCATGGTTATAGCCAGCCGCCGCGGGCGATTTTATTGCGGATGGCTTTGCCCAATGGGAGCCTTTCACGAACGTTTTATGTCAAAACTGAGTCTTAACAAGCCTATCCCATCACTGTTTAAAACACGATCATTTCGCTGGATAGTGTTTGTTCTGATGATGGGTTTTATGACTTCCCGCCTCATCGGCAACTGGGGTGACCCCGTTGGTACCGCTGGCGTCTTTCGCACTATGTGGATTGTTTCCATGTCCATTGCAATCGGGCTCGGCTTCTATTTCAAGCCGCGAGCATGGTGTACCATCTGTCCCATGGGGTCTTTACAGGGGAGCAGTTCAACAAACACATATCTGCTCACGGTCTCGGAGAGTTGTGTGGAATGCAGGAAATGCCTCAAGGTTTGTCCCATTTCCACATATCCGGGAAGCTTTCGCAGGGAAGACAAGCCTGGTCAGGTACCCTCAATTGAGTGTTTACGTTGTTCAAATTGTGTGGTGAATTGCCCTAAAAAAGCATTATCCTTTCAGGACAAACAGCGCTTCGAGAATAGTGTGTAAACACATATTGTCTGCATGGGAAGACTGAATCAGGCCGTGAAATAAGAAATGAAATTGTTAAAAGAATAGAAAAACTATGGCATACTAGTGATGCGGATTTGCAGATGGGATCTGCAACTCCATTTTTTCTGGGGTTTTATCCTGACCTTCCTGGGAGTGTACTGGCAGCCTTTATATTCTGCTGGTGTCGTGGTCACTCTGGTAAAACAAGCTCTTTGAGAGTAGATGTTTTTATGTGGTGAAAGAGAAGGGACCCCGAAAAATTTAACGGGTCCCATGGGCAAAGGAGACAGGCAGTCCTGGTAGTATGTCCCAGCCATTTGATATTCAGAAGAATTCCCTGTCGATGAAAGATCTATCAGGTATCTATTATCATCCCGGAAGCAACAATCTTCTCCTGTTGAGTGATAAGTCTGCAAGCCTGGTGGAAAGTACCGTGGATGGAAAGGAACTCAGCCGGATTTCACTGAAGAAAAGCGAAAAAACCGGATTGCATAGTTCCATCAGACAGGCTGAGGGGATTACTCTTGGATTCAAGAGGGATTTTGTATGTCAGTAGCGAACCTGATCTTCTCTACATATTTATGAAACCGGACGGCAAATAAGTAGCCAGGTTCTGTACCTATTTTTAAAGTGATCAAACGTACCTATCAATCAAAACATACGCATGAGGTGAAAAAAAATGTCACAAAAACCACTTGTTGGAATTCTTATGGGCAGCGACTCTGATCTGCCTGTCATGAAAAAAGCTGCGACGGTCCTTACTGAAATGGGTGTCGCCTGCGAAATGGACATCAGCTCGGCCCACAGGCTGCCGGACAAGACAGCCGAATATGCACGGAGCGCAAGAGAACGCGGTCTTGAAGTAATCATTGCAGGTGCCGGAATGGCCGCCCATCTTGCTGGAGTTATTGCCGCCCATACCACTCTGCCGGTGATCGGGGTACCTCTGGCATCCGGAGCCATGCAGGGGGTGGACGCCCTCCACGCTACAGTGCAGATGCCTCCAGGAATTCCAGTGGCCACCGTGGCCATTGACGGAGCAAAGAATGCTGCCTACCTGGCCTGTGAGATCCTGTCGATCAAGTATCCGGAAATGGCCGAGGCTCTTGAAAAATATCGGGAAGAGACCCGTCAGACACTGAAGGAGAAATCCGAGCAGCTGCGTCAGGGAAAACTATAGCAAAATTAAAAAAATGACTTCGTTCAAAAGCTGCAACCTTTAAGTCTCCCTGGCACTGCAGGAAATGAGCAGTGCCAGGAAGCCGTATTTCATAGTCATCCTATGCAAAAAGACTGTGGCGGGCTGCAGTTGAGATGGTTAGCACTGCAGGGTGCGTCAAGATTTTTTCAATGGAGATGGCATAGAATCGATACTGAACCTCTTCTGTTCGCCCCACGACCGTAACCTCATACTGACGCTGTACTTCATCTTCAATCACCGTTGGTGCCATAAAGATACCGTCACCTCTCTGGCCGAAGGCTTTGAGCAGGGCAGCGTCGTCAAACTCTCCTACAATCTGGGGGGTGATCTGACGCGATTCGAACCATAAATCCAGTCCACTTCTCAGGGTGGTTGACTGTAGGGGCATCAGCATTGGAGCTCCGCTCAGTGAACCTGGAAAGTTTTGCTTCAGAGCTTCGCCCAATTCATCAACGGCAAAAAAAGTTACTCCACACTCTCCAAGTATGTGGTTAAAGGCCTTGATACTCAAGCCAGCCCCTATGGGCGAATCACTGAGCACTATATCGAGCTCATGCAGGGCAAGTCTCGCCAGCAGGGCCTCTTTTTTGTTTTCACAACAAACAAGCCGTACCGGCTCTTTCATCTTTAATACCGGATCCAAAAGATCACGGGCGATCATTTTTGGAAGTGCGTCCACAACCCCGACTCGTAAGGGAATTCGTCCGGCTTCAGGGTGGCCTCGGACAGTATTCATCAGTTCTTTGCCCAGTGAAAATATTTCATCAGCATACTGAAATACCAGCTGGCCCATTTCAGTAGGTTCAATGTTACGCCCAACCCGCTGGAGAAGTTTTACCTCTAGTGCCTCTTCAAATGTACTGAGCTGTGCACTGATGGTGGATGGCACCAAGTGAAGTCGCTTACCCGCTGCAGTGATGCCACCCTCCTGAACAACTGTCCAGAAATAATAGAGATGATGATAGTTAAGCCATTCCATGGCGTCCTCTTTGTTCGATTTAGTCGAATCGTTATGTTTTATTTATCAAATTGTCACAACTGTTTTGATGATTACTCTTTTTATAACAAATTAGAAATACTAAAATTTAACAGAGGAGTTTGAGCAATGAAAAAAACACCATGGAAAATGGGAACGATACTTTTGGGCACTAGGATGAGTCTGGTCCTTTTGGCTATGCTGCTGTTTGCTGGACTAACATCCTGTGACCAGGCGGACAAGGTAATTGATGATGCTGCAGAGACGGCGAAACAGACAGTGAATACAGCTAAAGAGAAAGTAACCGGAATCCTGGGCACCGCCGAAGATAAGGATTCTGAAGAAGACTCCGAGAAGGAATCAACGGAAAAAGATGAATCTGAGGAGAAGCACAAAGATTAATCCCGGAGGAAGCATTGCAATGAATTTGAGCGTCAGCCACCGTTTGTGTCCCTCCCCCTTTTTATCTCTCCCGGCTGGCGCTCATCTTTTACAATTACAGGAAGAGACCATATGAAAATTACCATAAAGGCTCATCGCTTGAAGCTGGCTCAAGAAACAAATACTGCCATGGAAAGACGGCTTCGTTTTGCCCTCGGTAGATTTGGCGCTTCAGTCAGCGAAGTCACGGTACGTTTAACGGATATCAACGGGCCCAGGGGAGGCATTGATAAGGAGTGCCTTGTCGTTGCTGAACTACGAAAAGGTGGTGAAGTTGTAGTCCGGGGAAGCGGGAAGGATTGCACTGAAACGCTCAATTATTGTGCTGGCAGGATAGGCCGTGCAGTTGAACGTGAACTGAGCAAAAACCGGAAGATGCCAATTAGCAGGATGCGACGCAAGCAGAGCGCAGAACAGGAAGCTGTCCTTGACGAAGAACTAAATGACAATTTTCTGTAAAAAATAACAACATGCCCCTTGAACGGTTGCACAGGAATAGTCACACCATGAAAAATATATCTCTATCAGATAAAGAGTGGCACCATCTGCCGACAGAAGAAATCACCACACTGCTTGCCAGTGACTGGAAAAAGGGGCTGAGGCCTGAAGAGGCAGAGCAGCGTCTCCATCGCTTCGGTACCAATGCACTCACCGAAAAACAGGGCCAGAGTGCCTGGATGCGATTTTTGCTGCAGTTCCATCAGCCCCTGATCTATATCCTGATCGCGGCTGGGGTCATTACTGCGGCATTGCAGGAATGGGTCGATTCAGGGGTTATCTTCGGGGTGGTACTGGTCAATGCAATGATTGGTTATATTCAGGAATCCAAAGCGGAAAGTGCCCTTGCCGCACTTGCTAAAACCATGATCGCCGAGGCCACGGTTCTGCGCAATGGCGAGAAAAAACGCATACCCTCAACAGAGCTTGTTCCCGGCGACATTGTCCTGCTTCAGGCCGGGGACAAGGTGCCTGCAGATTTACGACTCCTGAAACTACGTGACCTGCAAGTGGATGAATCCGCTTTAACCGGTGAATCCGTACCGGTGGAAAAGGCTGTTGAACCGCTCGATCAGGACACAGTCCTTGCTGAGCGAATAAACATGGCCTACGCCTCGTCCATGGTCACCTATGGTCAGGGCAGCGGTATTGTAACTGCAACCAGCGATCATACTGAAATGGGCCGTATCTCCGAGCTTATCTCTTCGGCACAGGATCTGGCAACACCGCTTACCCGTAAGATTTCTCATTTCAGTCATATCCTGCTCTATGCCATTCTGGGGCTTGCGGCAGTCACCGTCGCTGTGGGCATGCTGCGGGGACAGCCACTTTTTGATATGTTTATGGCAGCCGTTGCTCTCGCTGTGGGTGCAATTCCTGAAGGATTGCCGGCAGCGGTGACCATCACCCTAGCAATCGGTGTTTCCAGAATGGCAAAACGCAAGGCCATTATCCGCAAACTGTCGGCAGTGGAGACCCTTGGCAGTACAACGGTGATCTGTTCGGACAAGACAGGAACACTCACAGAAAACCAAATGACTGTGCAGGCTATTATGGCAGGAGGCGTGCATTACGAAGTGAGCGGAGCAGGCTATGCTCCCCTTGGCCGAATTGTCAGGCTGGATGGAATCGATAAGGGGAAAACTACAGTGCTCGATGAATGTCTTCGGGCAGGTGTCCTTTGTAACGATAGTTTGCTGCTGGAAAAAGATGATGGCTGGCAGGTGCAAGGTGATCCCACAGAGGGCGCACTACTTGCTGCTGCAGCCAAAGGTGGAATAAACAGGAACGAGACAGAAACACAAAGTCCCCGTCTCGATTCAATCCCCTTTGAATCACAGCACCAGTACATGGCCACTCTCCATGATACAGGTACCTCCACAACAAGAATGGTGTATATAAAAGGGGCGGTGGAGCAGATTCTTGCTAAGTGTACGGAAGCAATGGACGAGGATGGGAATAGAGAAAAACTGAGCAGTGACAGAATTCATCAGGATGTCTCTCGCATGGCAGAAAGAGGGTTGCGGGTGCTGGCCTTTGCCTGCATGGAAGTACCTGCCGCCACCGTGACAATAAACCATGAAGATGTGGCCGCAGGGCTAGTATTCCTAGGCTTGCAGGGAATGATTGATCCGCCAAGGACCGAGGCGGTGGCAGCGGTGAAAACCTGCCAGAAAGCCGGAATTAAGATAAAAATGATCACAGGAGATCATCCGATAACTGCAGCTGCTATTGCCGAACAGATAGGTCTCTATGATGGTCATCTTGATGAACTTGGAAAGGGCGCTGTCCTTACTGGTCGTGAGCTGGAAAAACTCTCCGACCTTGAGTTAATTGCTGTCTCCGAAGAAACAAGTGTTTTTGCGAGAGCCACTCCGGAGCAGAAGCTCCGTCTCGTGCGAGCTCTTCAGGCCAATGGCCATATTGTCGCCATGACTGGTGATGGGGTAAATGATGCCCCGGCTCTGAAACAGGCCAATATTGGCGTGGCCATGGGGATCACCGGTACAGATGTCTCAAAGGAAGCTGCCGACATGGTGCTCACTGATGATAATTTCAGCTCAATTGAGGCAGCGGTTGAGGAAGGTCGCGGTGTGTTTGACAACCTGACCAAGTTTATTGTCTGGACTCTGCCCACCAACCTTGGAGAAGGCCTGGTTATTCTAACGGCAATCTTTTTCGGCATAACCCTGCCCATACTGCCGGTACAGATTCTCTGGATCAATATGACAACAGCCGGTTTTCTGGGCCTGATGCTGGCCTTTGAGCCCAAGGAACCGGGCATTATGCTTCGGCAGCCACGTAATCCGGGCACCCCCATTCTCACCGGGGAATTGATTACCAGAATTTTCCTGGTTGGCACCCTGCTGCTTATCGGGGCCTTTGGCCTTTTTGAATGGGAACTGGCAAGGGGTGCTTCCATTGAGCAGGCGCGTACTGTGGCGGTGAATACCTTTGTCATCATGGAGCTTTTCTACCTGTTTAACTGCCGCTCTTTGACAAAATCAATCTTTCAACTGGGGATTTTCACAAACATGTGGGTTTTTGGTGGGGTTGCAACCATGATTTTTGTACAGCTGGGGTATACATACATACCACTTATGAACCGCTTATTTCAAAGTGCACCAATCAGCGCAGGCTCCTGGACACGGATCGTACTGGCAGGGCTGGCTGCCTATGTGATAGTTGAAGTGGGGAAAAAGATGCGTTTAAAGCAACGATCAGAAACTCAGTTTTTTGGGTCTTTAAGGAAACATTCTGGAAAGGAATAAAAATACTCTTAGTCTGTCTTTTTGCCGAGGGCTGACTGAAGTTCTCAGGAGCCTGGCATAAACTATTTTTTACAATGAACATTATGCAAATTACAAAAGTACAACAAAAATTTAATAAACTACGCAGTAACAAGGTTTTTGAATTTCTTGTTATTGGTGTAATTATTTTCTCAGCACTGGTTATAGGTGCAAAGACCTATAACATTTCTTCTACTTTCCTCCAGGTAGTTTATCTGCTCGACTGGTTTGTTACCTTCTTCTTTCTGACAGAAATAACTATCCGTTTTCTGGGTGAGAAGAATAAGAGAGATTTTTTTAAAAAGGGCTGGAATATTTTTGATACCCTGATCGTCGCTGTCAGTCTGATTCCTGTGCAGGACAGTGAGCTAGCAGTAATTGGACGTTTGATCCGAATCTTTCGTGTTTTGCGCATGGTTTCCATTATTCCCGAGATGCGGCTGCTGTTAAATTCATTGCTCGTGGCCCTGCCTCAGCTCGGCTACATTGTGGGCCTGATGTTTATTATTTTTTACATCTATGCCGCCGTCGGAAGCACCTTTTTTGCTGTTATTAATCCGGAGCTGTGGGGGGATATCTCCATTTCGCTGTTAACCCTGTTCCGGGTTATGACCTTTGAAGACTGGACTGATGTCATGTATGAGACCATGAAGGTCTATCCTTTGTCCTGGCTCTATTACCTGAGCTTCATCTTTTTCACAGCCTTTGCCTTTTTAAATATGGTCATCGGGGTTGTTGTGAACGTCCTCAATGAGGAAAGCGAAAAGATCAAAAAAGAGGAAGAACAGGATTCGCCACAGGTCAGTATGGAAGACCTCGATAAAAAAATTGAGGAACTCAAGGGGTTGATTTTGCAGAGGGCAGCCCCTTCAAAAAAGGAAAGATAATGGAAAATAGCCGTATCGTACTGGCACAGAAATGGGCACTGCTTGCTTTCCTGGCAGCAGTGATCACCTTGCTGCATTACAGTACGGAGCAGAGCAGCTATTATTTTCGTGTATTCTATGGCGAGCTCTACTGCCTGCCAATTGTACTGGCCGCTTTCTGGTTTGGGTTGCGCGGAGCTCTGTTTGTTTCTGTTACGATCAGCGCATTTTACCTGCCCTTTATTCTCTGGCACTGGCAGGGTTTTTCCGCCGCAGATCTGGATGGTATTTTATCCCTTTCCCTTTACAACGGCCTGGCTCTGCTCATCGGTGCTCTAAAAGACAGGGAGACAGCTGCCCGAAAAATGTTGTTGGAGACCGAGAGTCTGGCAGTCATGGGCCGATCTCTTGCCGCAGCAGCGCATGACATGAGATCCCCACTGGCGCTTATTGGTGGTTTTGCCAGGCGCATTTTGAAAAAAATGGATGATAGGGACCCGACCTGCCTGAAACTCGATCGTATTATACAGGAAACCGAAAAGATGGAACGGATGACCGGAGACATGCTCGACTTCTCCAAACCCTTGAAATTGACGCTGATAAGGGGAAATATGGATACAATTATCCGGAACTCCCTGGCTAAGGTAAAGGAGCTGTCCCAAAGGAAAAATGTATCTGTAAAATACCACTCCAACCCTGAAGCTCCAGATATCAAATTCGACAGCATGCGTTTTGAGCAGGTAATTGTTAACCTTGCGCAAAATGCTATTGAAGCCTCTCCCGAGGGAGATTCGGTAACCATAACAGTTCCATTTTCATCTCCCAAAAACCTGATTCTTGATGTTGCTGATAATGGCAGCGGTATACCACTTGCTAAAAGACAACAGGTCTTTGACCCATTCTTTACCACAAAAAAGGAAGGAACCGGCCTTGGTCTGCCAATCGTGAAAAAGATTATCGACGCCCACGATTGGTCATTGGAGGTTCTGGATAATAGTAGTGGCGGAACTGTATTCAGAATGAACCTGACGGAGGACAATAACAGTGATCACATACATAAGTGAATTTATAACAGGAATCTACCAGGCACCTACTGATAATCCAGCATCTGAAAACCATCCGAACCGCAACAAACGTATCGTACAATTTGTCCTGTTTGGCATGGCCATTGATCTGCTGCTTATCACGGCTGAATTTGCTGCCGGGATATCCCCTCTGGAAGATCTAAATCGTCATCCCTGGCTTTATGCCTATATCTTTCTGATCACAGTGGGGGCATTTGCATTCTTTGGGGCAATGATAGGTTCCCGGGAGGATCAACTGGAAAAACTCGCCCTGCGTGATCCACTCACCGGTCTCTTTAATTCCCGTTATCTGTGGACTCGTATGGATGAGCAGTGGGCCACCGGGAAGCGGGAAAAGAGCGACAGCTCACTGGTCCTGTTTGACCTGGATTTTTTCAAACGGGTGAATGACAGGTATGGACATCCGGTGGGTGACGAAATGATCAAACATATTGGAAAGATTTTGCAGCATGCCGCCCGAGGGGGTGATGTGGCGGCCCGAATAGGTGGTGAGGCGTTTGTTTTTTTTCTGCCAAACACTGCTGCGACTACTGCTGCAGCCATTGCAGAGCGTATTCGTGATACGATCAGCCGAACACCGCTTACCACAGACAGGAAGCACCGGATTAGTATTACAATTTCAGCAGGTGTTGCCAGCACAAACGACTACAACAGCACCATTCCCAGGACGCTTTACGCAGAGGCTGACAAGGCACTCTACCTTGCCAAAAAACATGGCAGGAATCAGGTGATTACAAGTAAGCCGCCTGGGAAGGAAGTTCATGGAAAGGTAGAGACAAGAGTGTAGGCAGATCACAATCATTATTACCTCACAGGAGAAAAAATGAAACAGTACAGCAAATCAGCTACAATCCGTTTCACCGGAACAATACTCTTTCTGTTCGTCATGTTCTGGAGTTTTCCGGCCCTGGCCTCAAATAATGACACCATCCGCCAGCGTATTCTGGATCAGGTGACAGAACAGGCAACTCTCGGCTCAAGTAAGGTTACAATTTATGTTGAGGATGGCTTTGTTCTGCTCACCGGTAGCGTTCATCGTTACCTGCACAAAATGGATATTGAGAAGATTGCCTGGAAAACAACGGGTGTCACCGAGGTTGAAAATGAAATTGGGGTCAAATCTCTGTCTCCCCTCAGCGACACTGTCATCATGAAAGAAATACGCATGATCCTGATGAATTGTGAGTGCTTTCACGGAGGAAAGCATCTTGTTCAGGTGGCCGATGGAGCTGTTTCGGTGACAGGGGTCTTTTTCCATCCCCGTGATGTACAGTTTCTCAAACGGAAAATTGCAGAAATTGAAGGGGTTGTTGCCATAAAAATTCATGCCACAGCTCTGCTTGCAAAAGAGACGGTATCGCCTGAATAACACCGGTAATGAATGGTAAGCCGGTACTCGCTTCTTTGCTTGTACTCAGCACAGGAGTGATGATTGCTGCCGAACTGTTTAATGCTGCCATCGAAGCGATTTGCGATTTTATGAAAACTGATTACGATATGAAGATAGGCATTATTAAAGATGTTGCTGCTGCGGCAACGGGAGTTGCCATCTTTTCGTGGATACTTGTGATCATTATTGAAATGATTGAACTCTAGCCGCATCTTGAGACATATGTATGCAAATAACCCCTGACAGTTCTGATTTTTTTTTGAGAGGTAAATGGAAATGCCAAAAGTGTTACGTAAACTGATCGGATTGACACTGCTATTTGCCACCATTGGTGTGGCAACATGGCAGGCTTTACTTGCTCTTTGATCATGGGAAAACAAACCCGACATGATTGGCCGCAGGTGCTCGAATCACTGCTAAGTGAAGGAACAAAACTTGCTGCCCGCTGGCTGCCAAAAGGTGCCGAAGGACTTGAGCAGCAGATCCGGCTGAGAGCAGGAGAACTTCAGAAGTTTCAGCAGAGCAGAAAAAAGGCAGCAGCTCTCAGGCCGCGCAAATCCCGCCTGCTCTGGTTGTTGCCCCTGCCGTTGATACCCGCAACAGCCATTGCCCTTGGCCACGGACACTTTGCAGCCTTTGCCGGTAACGCCTGTGCCTACGGATTATTCCTTGCAGGTGCCATGCTGGCCCGCATAGGTTTTAAGCAGGAAGTAAACCATGGACAACGGCAATTCCTGACCACCGGCCGCAGGCCGTACAAAACCATGGGCGCTCTGGCAGTTGCGCTGGCTACAGCCCTGACAGCCGGGGCAGGTGCCGGACACTCCCTGCCCATAGCACTTGCTTTCGGAGGAGGAGCATTTGCAGCCTTTGTTCTGCTCTATGGCCTTGATCCGCGTCTGCAGAAAGTGGTGGCGGAGAAAGGTGACACCAATATCCAGCGGGTCACCATAGCGCTGCAGGAAGCAGAGCAGAAGATCCTCACCATCGAAGAGGCTGCGTCCCGTATCAGCCAACCTGAGTTGAACAGGCGCCTTACCCGCATCATTGCACTGGCCCGGGAAATTCTTACTGAGATCGCCCGTGACCCTGATGATCTGCGCCGCGCACGCAAATTCCTGAACACCTATCTTGATGGTACCCAAAGGGTTGTCACCGGGTATGCAGATACATCTGTTGGCAATCGGGTACAGACGCTTGAGGATAACTTTAGCCGTGTGCTGGTGACTATTGAAGAGGTGTTCGGACAGCAGCACCAGAGGCTGCTGGAGAATGACCTGCGTGATCTTGACGTGAATATGGAAGTACTTGAGAGCCAGTTGAAACGTGAAGGTCTTAATTGACGCATACCTGTCAGAGGAAGATGAACCATGATTGATGAAACAGAACTTAAAACCATTGAAGCCGATATGCTGCAGGGCAAATCTCTGACGCGCTATCAACAGGCCGAACCTCCGGAACGTAAAGCGGTTGATGCACTGATTCAGAAAATTGACCTGGGTGACAGCCATTCCCTGCTCTATTTTGGCGCACCCGCACAGCAGCAGCTGGCAACCATTTCAGACGATATGCTGGATGGCGTACGTAACAAGGACACAGGGCCTGCAGGAGAGGCACTGAACCGTATGATGGGTACGGTGCGGGACTTTGATCTTGGAAGTATGGATCCCGCCAGCAAGCCCGGATTTTTTGCCCGTCTGCTCGGAAAAACCAGATCAGTGACCAGCTTTCTCCAGCGGTATGAGGAGGTACGGGATCAGATAGATTCCATTGGTGATGACCTTGAGCGTCATAAGACACAACTGCTCACGGACATTGCCTCACTCGACCGTCTCTATGCGGCTAATCTTGAGTATTTTCACCATCTGGAACACTATATCATGGCAGGTGAGGAAAAGTTAAGGCAGCTTGATACGGAGGCTATTCCTGCCATGGAGCTTGTGGCCGGAGAGACTGAAGCATTGCTGCCAGCTCAGCAGTTGCGTGACCTTCGTGGCAATCGGGATGCTCTTGAGCGACGGGTTCATGATCTTAAGTTGACTCGTCAGGTGGCCATGCAGAGTCTGCCAAGTATCCGTCTGGTGCAGGAAAATGATAAAGGGCTGGTGAACAAGATCGTCTCCACAACTGCAAACACCTTGCCTCTGTGGCGACAGCAACTGGCTCAGGCGGTGACCATCCACCGCTCCCGCGAGGCAACATCCACCATCCGCTCTGCCAGTGACCTCACTAACGAATTGTTGAAGGCCAATGCCGAAAACCTGAAACAGGGTAATGCCGAAGCGCGCCGGGAGATGGAACGCAGTGTATTTGATATCGATGCAGTGAAGCAGGCCAATGCCTCACTGATTGAGACCATTGAAGAGAGCCTGAGCATCGCGGATGAAGGCCGCAGAAAACGTAGTGAAGCTGCTCTTCAGCTTGAGGTGCTTGAATCTGAACTGCGCAAAAGTCTGGTCAGTGCAGGCGCCCGGGTAACTGCCGGGACCGGTTAACAAAAGTTAGTTATAACTATTCACCATGCTATTGAACGGCACAATATTTATCCGGAATCGGGGGACAGAATCTGGGGACACGATCCCAATTCAAAAGAGAAAGACGAATTGGGTCATGTCCCCAGATTCTTAATTACTTATCATCTTTGGTTGGGGGATCTTCTTCAGGGTTTTCAAGTTCATTCACGAGTTTATCAAAGCTCGTTTGAATGTCTTCTGTCTCTTCATTTGCTGCAGTTTCTATTTCTGCCAGTTTGACATCCATATTTAATGATGCACTCAAGGGGCTGGCGGCCATTATAACAAAATCACCCTGTTCCTCTACAACAGCATCTACACGTTGAGTTGAACGCCAGAGCGAAAAAACAGCGACAGAGCTTAACATCACTCCAATACACCCAAAAAAAGCCTGCGGTCCATAGATCTCCATGGCGATAGCGGTGACGGGAGATCCGATTGCAGCCCCCAATGCACTGAGGAGAACCAGGGTTCCACTGGCAGCAACCATTTGAGTAGGTGTCAGGTAATCATTTGTGTGCACACAGCAAAGGGAATACAAAGGCATGGCTAAGCCTCCAACTGTGGCAGCTGCTGCATAAAACGCCAAGCCATGTGCCTCTACATTCATTGCGACAAGAGATACTACTGCTCCACTTATACAGCTGAGAATGATAATCTTGATAGGTCCATAATAATCTGAAAGCCAACCCAGTGGATACTGGAAAAGGAACCCTCCGAGGATAAGTGTTCCCATAAAAAAGGACACGTCCTTAACGGACAAACCAACGTCAATTGCGTAAACAGCCCCCATTCCATAAAATGTTCCTATGGACATACCAGCGATAAACATACCAAATACGCCAAGAGGGGAAACCCGGTAAAGGTTCAAGATACCAATGTCTTCCATTGCGCTGAATTGTGGTGTCCGGGCCGTCGATAACAGTATCGGTATCACAGCGAAACTGATCAGCAGGGAGACCAGTAAAAAAGATTCAAATCCGGAAGGGTTGAAAACATTAAGCAGCATTTGACCACCAGCCATTCCGCCCAAAGAGACAAGCATATAGAAGCTCAACAGTTTTCCACGTGTTCCTTTCTCGGCAGCAGCGTTCAGCCAGCTTTCTGACACAATATAAATACCGGCGTAGGCAAAACCAGTGACAAGGCGCATTCCCCACCAACCCCAGGGATTAATAAAGACGGCCTGTACCAGGATTGATGTGGATGCGAGGGATGCCAGGGCACCGAATGTGCGAACATGACCGACCCGTCCGACAATTTTGGGGACAATAGTACAACCAACTATGAGACCAAGGAAATAACCGGACATAACCACACCGGTGATAGTTGTCCCGAAACCTTCTATAGAGGCACGTACCCCAAGAAGTGTTGCTTGCAAACCGTTGCCCAGCATGATGAGTCCCATGCCAAGAAACAGTGCCCAGTTGTTGCGAAGAATAGGTAGCATTTATTACCCTGGAGACGAATGGATTTTGACAGTTACATTGAAACAATACTCTTTTTTATCGAAAGAATCTGTGCTTTTCTCAAAGCATTAAAAGAACCCAAAAATGCTCAAAATATGGACACAACAGCAAGTAGAAAGTCAATCCAGTCCGGTGCTGAACAATAATTTAGTGTGTTTCCTATCCATATGATATTATATAAATATATTTAATTGGAAGCAGTGTTCCAGGAGGCATAATGCGCAAAACGACTCTGAGGCGACGAGGGTAATGGTGAGTGATATAATAACATCTTCATGGGGACGGCTAACAGAGCTGGTCGCCATGGAAAAACGTACTGAACTTATAGAGTATATTGATACGCTGAGCTCGTCAGAAACGGCAAGGGCCATTTCCCGGTTATCGGAGGAGACACGGTTCGATCTTTTCAAATTACTCAGTCCTGAAGATGCGGCAGAGGTGATTGAGGATATCCCCGAAGCCCAGGCAGCTGATCTGGTAGAGGTTATGCCGGCAGAACAGGCGGCGGCTATTATGGAGGAATTGGATAGCGACCACCTTGCTGATGTGCTCGGGGAAATGGATGGGGGTGCCAGTCAGGCCATCCTTGCGAAAATGGATATAGAAGAGGCCCGGGAAGCTCGAAAGTTCCTGGAGTACGCCCCGGACTGTGCTGGCGGGCTAATGATTTCTGAATTTCTTGCCTATAGAAGTGACAATAGCATCCAGGATGTACTCGACGACATGCAGGCCAAGAGGGAGGAGTACGCCAATTACCATGTCCAGTATTTTTTTGTCCTTGACCAATTGGGAAAATTGAGCGGAGTATTACGTATCCATGACCTGCTTTTCCCTGCCAGAAAGACTTCCCTGTCCAAGATCATGATAGCCTCACCGCTGAGTGTTTCAGATACAACATCACTTACTGAGCTGGAGGAGTTTTTTGAAGAACATCACTTCTTTGGTGTACCGGTTGTGGATGATGAACAACGGCTTGTTGGAGTGGTGCTGCCGACAGCTGTTGAGGAGGCTGTCAACAAGAGGAAGACGAAGAATTTTCTCAACCTGAGTGGTATTGTGGGTGGTGAAGAGTTTCGCACCATGCCGCTTCTTTCCCGTTCCGGCCGGAGACTTTCCTGGCTGAGTGTCAATGTTGTCCTTAATATCATAGCTGCCAGTGTCATAGCCATGTACCAGGATACCCTGGCCGCAGTAATAACCCTGGCGGTCTTTCTGCCCATGGTCAGTGATATGAGCGGGTGTTCTGGCAATCAGGCCGTGGCCGTTTCCATGCGGGAGCTTTCCCTGGGACTGGTTCGCCCCGGCGAACTGCTTTGGGTGCTGGCCAAGGAGGTCAGGGTTGGTATTATTAATGGTATTGTTCTGGGATTATTGCTTGGTTGTATTGCTTTTTTCTGGAAAGGAAACCCATGGCTTGGTCTGGTTGTCGGTGGTGCACTGGCGGCCAATACCTTGGTTTCCGTTACCTTAGGTGGTATGCTGCCCCTTTTGCTCAAGCGTTTGAAACTTGATCCGGCTCTGGTCTCCAGTCCCTTACTGACCACGGTTACCGACATGTGCGGCTTCTTTTTTGTGTTAAGTTTTGCCACTGCAGTGCTGCCAAGACTTGGGGGATTATAAGCTTAGGGCTTGTATAAAAATTAACATGGCCAATCTTGCATCTTATCTTTTTACAGACCCTTAAACCATATGCTTTCTTAATGGCACACTGTTTGTTTGGGCATTTGGTGCTTTCAGCAAAAACAGGGAGAACCACAACTCAGCTCACAAGCATTAAATGATACAAACCTTATCAGAAAAAGAAATTATCCACCGGATCAGGTAACAGGAAACTTTTGCAGCGGTTATTGACAGCAATGGCTTCAGTATCCGCATCGATCGCTATGTTCCCGCAGTCTGTACCGCAATTCATGCCGGTCACAATGTACCTGAAAGGATAGCTGATAAACTCCTGATTGATGCGGAGGAACGGACATGTCAGGAATTCCCATATAGCGGTGATATGCTGGCATCTTTTCCTATTATCCTGCAAGGACGTGACTCACGCTATTGGTATGGTCTGAATACATACACCGATAAAGGTCCTGTAACGGATTTTCCACCCCTTTTTATAGGCAAAACCTCCATTGTTTTTCTCCTTGACACCTTGAAAGTAACGATTGGTCGGGATATGGTCCCAAGCCCAAACCATTGTATCTTCCTAGATCCTTGGACAGTACCGTACAGAACAAAGAAGTTCTGAATTACCTATTGAGCCATCTGCACGAGGCGATGATGTATACGAAATTTGCTGACATTCCTGAATGCTATAGTGACTACACAACCTCAAAGGCTGTGATTCTGCCCATCCCCTATGATGGCACTTCAACCCGGATGAAGGGCTCCGATCGTGGACCGCAGGCCATACTGGATGCCTCTTTCCACCTGGAGTTGTATGATCTGGAGACAAGAACAGAGATCTACCGTAAGGGAATCTGTACTCTTGAGCCCGTATCCTGCCCTGAAGATCCCGAAGAGATGGTGGCCAAAGTACGGCAACGGGCAGTACCTCTTTTTCAGGATAATAAACTGGTGGTGGGACTCGGGGGAGAGCACTCTGTCACGGTGGGTCTTGTTCGGGCGGCTCAGATTCGATATCCCAACCTGAGCGTTCTGCAGCTGGATGCCCATAGCGATCTACGTGACAGTTACCAGGGAAGCCGATATAACCATGCCTGCGTCATGGCAAGGATCAATGAAATCTGCCCTTTTGTTCAGGTTGGCATCCGCAGTATGGACAGGGAGGAACGGGAAGGGGTTACCCCTGATCGACTGGTGCTGGCCCGGGATCTGCACTCCCATGGTCTGGCAGCAGCCATCGACTGTCTGGATCAGTTGAGCGATACGGTGTACATAACCGTTGATCTTGATGTTCTTGACCCTTCATGCATGCCCTCCACCGGCACCCCGGAGCCCGGAGGCATCGACTGGTACCTGCTGAACAATATTATCCAGCACGTGATCAGTGAGAAAAAAATAGTAGGCATGGATGTCGTGGAACTGCTGCCCCAGCAACACAATCGGGCTCCAGACTTTCTGGCGGCCAAGTTTATTTACCGTTCCCTGAGCATGATACTCGGGGATCATTAAGAAATACCCTGCGAGTTTATTTCAAATTCTTACGCCTCCAATCTCATCCTGCCTGTCCCTTCTGCCACACGTTTCCATAGCAGATATAATCAAAACGTAATTTCATTGGGGCACGATATTCCCCTAACTTCTGAATAATCGAATTCGTGCAAGTTATTAGGGGGATAGCGTGACAGCAACGGTTCCAAGAAACGTCAGCCGCATACGGAATTCGTGAGCAGATGGAGAAAGCGGTTACCGGCCTGCTGTAATGGTCCAGAGTTGTCGAGCTTGACGAGACGTTGATGGCTGATTGCAGCAAAGCTGTTCGCCCGTTCGATTCGCTCTTTGATTTGTCGACTGTTTTCCCGGCCCCTGTCCAAGAGACGTTCGTGGAGTATCCCAATGGGAACATCAATCAATACCGGACAGATCTCAGGATATTTTTTTGCAGCCTCCTCCAGGTATCCTCTGGAACCGTTGACAACGACATGTATTCCTTTTTCCAGCCAGTAATTGATTTCAATGCCGATACCATACTGCAATCCGTGACTTCCCCAGTTCATGGCAAAAAAACCTCTGTCAAGACGGGCGTTGAACTCATGCTCTGCCAGGGCCACATGGTTTTCATTGCCGCTCTCCGCTACCCGTGTAATGTAGCGATGGGCAAAGGATGCAGGGAGACTGGCTGTCGCATGTTGTCTGGCATAGTCGAGAACAGAATCCTTGCCCGCTCCTGATGGGCCAATGACATAAAAGAGCTTAGCCATGGTCGTACACCGTTTTAAAGACCTCTATTCCTTTCACCCATACTGCTCCCACCGAACGCATGGTTTTGATTCGCTCAGGTTGATCTCTTTTGCGCCCTGGCCGCTTTCAGGGGCAATGTTTTATAAGTCTTCATATTCTTTCTCCATCGTCACTGTCAGCAAGTGGTGGTATGAGTTCGACAACCTCGTCGGCCAGCTGCTCAACCAGATGCATCTGGTGAAAGATGGCCAGCATGGCGATGTTATCTTCTTTGAGTTTCCGGATCTGTTCCACTACCCGCTGGGTGGTGACTGGATCCAGGCTGGCCGTGGGTTCATCAAGGAGCAGCAGCCGGGGTTTGGAAGTCAGGCCACGGGCCAGGTTCACCCGCTGTTTCTCCCCACCGGAAAAGGTGGCAGGGGACAGCGACCAGAGCCGTTTGGGCAAATTCAGAGCGGCCAGGATTATCCGTGCCCTGGCACGTCCCTCATCCCTTCCAACACCTCGTTGATACAAGGGCTGGGCAACCACGTCTTCAGTTGTCTGTCTGGGTAGAATATGAAGGAATTGGGTCACAAAACCGATCTCTGTCTTACGCAGATCAAGGATCTGATGATCACTGGCCCTGATCAGGTCAATCTCGTGTCCTGCTGCCGTTTGATACAAAATCCTGCCGCTGCTGGCCAGATAGGTGCGATAAATCCCGTTTAAGATTGTGGACTTTCCGGCCCCGGTTGGGCCGATCAGGGCCGTGAGTTTCCCCGGATAGACC
Organism: uncultured Desulfocapsa sp.; assembly: GCA_964538055.1. Classification (GTDB taxonomy): domain Bacteria; phylum Desulfobacterota; class Desulfobulbia; order Desulfobulbales; family Desulfocapsaceae; genus Desulfocapsa. The sequence continues at coordinate 153,503 of CAZIDU010000001.1, forward strand.
TTCAGGCTAACATCGTATGACGAAGGAATAACCTTGTCCTGTTCATGGAGGATAAAATGTTTGGAAAAATGCTCAACTCTGAGAATGGGTTCTACACTCATGGTATTCTCCTTTACAGCGCTGAGGCAACAAGGCGCTGGGTGTATGCATGTTGCGGGTCTTCAAGAATCTGGTCGGTGAGGCCCGACTCGATGATCCTCCCATATTTCATGACCAGCGTGCGGCCGGCAAGGAGGCGGATAACACCGAGATCATGGGTGACCACGATCATGGCGGTATTCAGTTCCTGCTGAATCTCGAGAATCAGATCCAGAATGGCCGCCTGCACCGACAGATCAAGTCCGGTGGTCACCTCGTCAAGTAAGAGCAGTGGCGGATCGGTTGCTAGGGCCTTGGCAATCTGAACCCGCTGCTGCATGCCACCGGAAAAGGTTTTTGGTCTCTCGTCCATTCGTTCGGGCAGGACCTCGGTGCGAGTGAGCAGCTCGCAGGCCTTGCTGCGGATCTTCTCATAGTGATTGTCACCGTACATGAGGAGACGTTCGGCAATATTGCCGCCGGCTGAGATGTCAAAATTCAGACCAAGGTGAGGATTCTGATACACCATACCAAAACTATGATTCTTCATGTGTCGCTGCTGGGCATTATTGAGATCAAACAGGGAGTGCTGATGCCCATTTTCAAAGAAAGTCGCCCGACCGGCCGTTGGCTCCTCATCAAAATAGAGACATTTAACCACCGTTGATTTTCCGGAACCAGATTCTCCCATGATCCCAAGAATCTCACCCTGATGAAGGGAGAAGGAGACGTCATGGGCTGCCACCACAGATTTGCAACTGGGACAGATATTTGTCTGTTCCGCTCCGGTTTGTTCAAAACAGTGGGGACATCCCCGGCCATAGACCTTGGAGAAGGACTCTACTTCAAGAATTTTTTTCACGGATCAGCTCCTCCATGTTTTCCTCTTTTCCAAAGCGCAGCTGCTCGTTGCACCAGTCGATATCTGAACATTGATACACCTTTTTCCCGCTACGGGAATCGATGAACTCATCAAGGAAGCTCTCCTGGTTGCCACAGCGGGCACAACTGAGGCGATTGCCCTGCTTATCGTCAAAATTCTCCACCCGAAACGGCACATCTTCAAAGGCAATGGGTTCCGCCTCGCTGAAGGGAGGAACAGCGTAGATCTTTTTTTCCCGACCAGCTCCGAACAAAATAAGTGCCTTGGAGCGATGCATTTTCGGTACATCAAAACGGGGGATGGGGGAAGGATCCAGAATATAATGACCGTTAATACGGGTGGGGTAGCGATGGGAGATGGTGATCTCATCAAATTTGACTATATCTTCGTAGAGTTTCACCAGCAGGCGGGAATAATCCGCCTCGCCATGCATGGTCTTGCGTTTGTCTTCCGAGGGTTCAACCACTGTCAGGGCATCCGGATAGGGAACCTGCAAAATGATGACCTGTTTTTCCGTAAGCTCTTTTTCCGGAATCCTGTGCCGTGACTGAATAAGGGAGGCATCTTCCGTTTTGGTGGTGGTGGAAATACCCGGGCAGGTCATCTCCACAAAACTACGCAGGTTGACCGCATTTACGGAATCGTCTGAACCCTGATCGATGACCTTCAGGGTTTCTCCTGCACCTATCAGTGAGAGGGTCAACTGTAGACCTCCGGTTCCAAATCCTCTACCCATTGGCATTTCCCGGCTGGAATAAGGCACCTGGTAGCCGGGCAGGGCAATGGCCTTCAGGACACTGCGCCGCACTTCTTTCTTGGCATACTCATCGAGAAAGCCGAATGGATAGCCGCTTGTTTTACTCATACCTGGTTCTCCTTGGCAGTTTTCGCACTCTGTTTTTTCTGGGTGGTACGCAGGCGATCCATATCCGACTGAAAGGTGACGTAATGGGGCATCTTATAGTGGGTGCAAAAACCCATGGAATCTATGCCATCCACATGGAGGAGGACGAATTCAGGATCTTCCGAGGGGTTGGACGGCCCGTCTTTCATCCCTTTTTGCAGGGAACGATCAAGGATGGCCATGGCTAGGGCCTTGACTTCGTTATGGCCAAAACAGGCACCATAGCCGAGGGTGAAGACGGGCTTTCCGCCCTCATTGTCATCTTCATACATGGCCACCACCTCACATTCCGTTATCATCACCTCTCCGGCCTCTATCAGCTCGCCGGTTACGGGATGGGGCAGCATAACCGGTAGATAACCCACTCGCATTTCAGCCACAGTGGGATGCACATCTCCATACCCGCGCATATTGGAGTAGGCAATCCCCAGCAGTGATCCTGTTTCAGCTCGAGACATGGTGGCAAGGGCTGCTGAACGCGGCACTGGAAAGATAAGGGGCTCCCTTGTGATGTCAAAGGCTTCCATGTTGAGATGCCGGTTTACCTCCGGCAACAAACCCTCTTCCCGCAGATAATCAATAACCTTGGGAAAGGTATCGGGAATATCATCAGTTTGCGTATTGCCAAGCCACTTAGCCGCTGTTTTTTGAAAATGTTCTTTAGATTCATCCAGCAAATCCATGCGCAACAAACGAAGGCTGAAATCAGTGGATGCGCCAAGCATCTGACCACCTGGGATATCCTTGAAGGCCGAAGAAATCCTTCGCACCAGACGCATATTATTGCTGTCGAGCACAGGGGTCTCACAGAGTCGCGGTTTGGTGAAGCGATAGGCTCTCAGCGCAAAGGATGCCTCCAGTGAATCGCCCATAAACTGTTTAATTGCAAGGGCCGCAAGTTCAGGATGGTAGAGACCGCCCTCGGACATGACCCGGCTATGGAGAAAGCGAAGCTGGGTCTGGATGGTCTGAAGATCCAGAGGCAGGCCACCTTCTCCCTGCTCTGTACGCAGATATTCAAGCAGGGACTCGGCTCCCTGGATAGCCAGACCGCCTCCCTTTATCGCCACATAACTCATGAAACCATCTCCAGTTTGGTTGTTCTCGGGATGGCAGTCACAGTGTCCTGATCGAGCAGGATCATGTCAATACCAAGCGGAAAGAAAAGAGACTGGTCACGCTGTTCAAGCCAGGCTGCTCCAAACCCTTCCACCAGGAGTATACAACTGGATTCAATGCCTGGCCCATGCAGCTTGAGCGACCTGCTGCCACGACCAAGTGTGTCAACCGTGACAAGCAGAGTGGCAGACTGGTCTGGACAATTCAGAGTCCCGACTTTGGGCATTCCAGTGGGCTCTGAGATACCCTTGCAGAGCAGATAATCCGCTTTTTCTACCACTTCCTGACGGGCCTGCAAAAGAGGCCAATCACTTGGGTCAAGGAGGCCGTGACAATCGGCCAGTGTGTTTCTGATGTCAAGCAGACAGGCCAGAACGCCGCGATAAGCCTGTGCTCCATCAAGCCAATGACCAAGCGGGTGTAGACTGCCAGGTCTGGCCATTGCCTCCATCAGGGCGCGAAAGATACATTGCTGATTTTCAGGCTGCCATATGGCTTCAATTTTCATCATCATCTCCCACCGCATCGAGCAGAGAAAAATCCACCCTGGTCTTGGCCAGCATACTGTTGCGCCGCTGCCCTTCTTGCTCGCAAATTTTGCGACCCTGATGGATAAGCTTGGCAATACGTTCATATCCCGGCAACCGGTTGGCCAGAATAGCGTCGCAAACAGCCAAAGCCTTGGCTAGATCAAGGTTGTCAGTCATTACCCTGGCCGAACCCTCAGCTTTATTGCCATCCGGGGTCAGGATCTCCAGCCAAGCAGTAGCAAGAGGGATTTCACCAAGATAAAAGAGCTCACCATAGGCACTGTCCGGAAGTTTGAGCATGGCAAGTCCTGACTGTGGCAAGGCCTTGGGGCTGATCTGCCATCCACTGCTCAGCACACCCACCTCACTGACCAACTTCTCTGCATCCAGCCCGCTGAGTAGCCGCATCCATTGCGACCGATCCGGTATGTGTGTATTTTTTTCTGTTGTGTTTGACATAATTTTTTCCTACATGAATCGTGCCCGCAGCTTCTGAGAGAAGAGCTCCAGCAGCAGCACGGTTATAAATATAATGAGGAGAATGGTGGCAACGTGGTCATAACCAGACAGATCCCAGCGTCCCTTCAACTCCATGCCAATTCCACCCGCACCAACAATGCCCAGCACCGTAGTAGTACGGATGTTCCGTTCAAAAATATACTGGATATAGGCAACATACTGAGGCAATAGCTGGGGGAGAACGGCAAAACGCAAGACCTTTAACTTGCCGGTTTCACTGGTCTGCAAGGCATCCTGGACCCCGGTGGGGGGATTTTCGATCTCATCGGCAAAGAACTTACCAAGCACACCGCTGCCAATGCTTTTATCAATGGTATTATTCATCGTAAATCACTCCTTTGTTGTAGACCTCCCTATTATTATTCATGCTTGTTAATGTGGGGTTAAGAGATTGTTACAAGAACATTTAGGTTTTTGTTAAGTTGTCTAGATGTCTGCAAGGCTATGAAACAGAGAGAATGGGGGGGAAGGTATAAGGAGTTACTGATTGCTAATGAGAAGACGTGATAGAGCGATCGGCAGACAATTTAGATTTGTGTCCGAAAGGTTGATAGGGTTTTGAAGCTGGAGATACCAATGAACTATGGGAATACAACGCTTAATCAAAAATCAAACGTAACTATTCACCGAGATTGAGTTTGAGTCGGAATTGCATAACGAAAACGCTGGTAGGAAACTGGGGACATGACCCAATTCGTCTTTGTCTTTTGAATTGGG
>CAZIDU010000002.1:0-90710 GCA_964538055.1 uncultured Desulfocapsa sp.
TACCTATACTGTAGGATCCAACAACTACAGCTTCAGCATTGTATTTGCTACTTAGCTCATTAATGTTTCTTGAGAGGAGGAACTCTCCGCTTTCTTCCTCAATGTAAAGGGTCTGGCGAAGTTTGATCTCAGAGGTTGTGAAACCATGCCAGACAAGTCGACTGTTTATGTATTCTGCTAAAGTACGACCAAAAGTTGAGGATTGCTGTAAAGAGTTAATGTTGACCAGACTTGCGACTAAAAATGTAGTTTCGGCAGGTAGTTGTGTTTGGTTGTTTTGAATAAGATTATCAACTGCCATAAACACTTCTTTTCGTAAGTTTGCATCTATACCTATTGCACCCTGCCATTTAACACAGCCAGACATGACCAAAGTTAGGAGAAGAACAGTAGCCAGTTTTCTATAGTTCATTCGCATCACTTCCTACCATTTCAAATTGTCTTGCAGACATGGGTTTCTGTTTTTCGTAATGCCAGGCGTCGACGTCATTGATGTAATACATGTCCGTTCGCATAGAAAGAAGGTTATTGTCAGAGGTTATTTTTGTTGTTATGAGCACTTCATTGTGAGGGGTGGAGTTGGCAGTACCACCTATAATATCTCCAACAATACCAGCTCCAATGAGCATTGCGTACCATTCAAAGTCTCTCATGACAGCTATAGACGTGGTAAGAAAAGTCAATGTTCCCGGAAATAATCGACCCGTTCGATCCTCTCGGTGTTTTATTACCTGGGTAGAAAAATCTACCTGAATGCATCCTGTATCGGTGTGGTCTGCGATGGTATAGACAGGCGTTTGCTGCTCAGATGGATCACTGCTGATTTCAAGGAGATTAGATTTGAGTAGATTTCCGAACGCTTTCCCAAAGGTTGAATCTACTGGCTTTATATAAACACAAGAAACGTTATCCGGCATTTTTGTAATTAAATTTTGATTGAGTTGGTTTGCAGTATCCTGCGCTAGAATATTCCAGTGATCAACTGATTGCATCTTATGTTGAGTTGAAAAAGCATAGGAAGTAGCCTGCGGCACTCTACTGCAAGAAGTAGTAGTGCAAAGAAGCAACAATGGTAAAAAAAGTACAATTTTTCGGTGAATTGCTTTTACTGTCATGGTATATCATCCAGTGAAAAAAGATATAGTGTGGAGTTGTTAACTTTCTGTGAAGAGGGTGTTAATTCTTAATTTTACAACCCTTTACTCATAATATTTCCAAAAAACAATAATCTATAATAGATATACTTCTTTAACAAGAATAAAATCAATGTTGTCAGGGAAGGTTATGCCAGAGTTAACCTGCTGCATTTCAAAATGTATCGTAAGTGTTTTTGAATCTGTAAAAAGTGGTGTCTTGAATGATGTGTGATATGCAGGAAATTGTGAACAATATCCATGGATTCGTTGGTACTGTTGAAGAACCTGTAATTTGTTTCGATTTTTTTGATACTCTGGTAACCCGCAGGGTGATGCCGGAGTACACCAAGAAAATAGCTGCAGAGCAGTTGAGTAACTTACTACAGAACAAAATTTCCGGAATAGATCTGTATGAAAAACGCCATAATCTGGAAAGTAAACTATGCGCAGAAAATCTCAGCGCTGGAGAAGATCAGGAATTTCACCTCGGAGAGTTAGCGAAATATCTTTATGATTATCTACTCGATAAAGAAATACTCAACACCGCATTTGTACGTAAAGATGATTTTATCAAAATAGTGTTGAGTATTGAGTTGGCAGTAGAAAAACAGGTACAACAACCATGTGAGGATATGCTGTCTATCCTCAAATGGTTGAAGGCTAAGCAGGTTAAGACTCTGCTGATATCTGACTTCTATCTTCCTGCAACAGAATTTGCTGAACTCCTTAGTCATCATGGACTTAATAAATACTTTGATAACATATTTATTTCTTGTGATTATTTACGCACCAAAGGTTCTGGTCGTTTATATGATTTAATAGTTAAAAATCAAAAAATAGACAAAAAACGTATGTTAATGATTGGTGATAATCCCCATGCCGATCAAAATATGGCCGAACAGGTTGGGATAAAGTCTTTATTGCTGGACCGAAAGAGTTATCAGGTGCGTTATAAGCAGTGGGAGGTAAAGCAACTTAAGCCCTTCAATATTCAACATGTTCTCCTGGAAACCATAAGGTCTGAAAAATTGGAGCAATTTCCTGAGATGTCATTAACGTTATGGTATTTCACTAAAAAACTATTTGATCAGCTTCGTCATGAGCACATAAATGATGTCTTTTTCTTGTCTCGTGAGGGGGAGTTCTTAAAGAAGCTTTTTGATAGCTACCAGAAACAATTTTTTGGGCAGCAAATAATATGTTCCCATTATTTGCTCGCTTCTCGAAAATCTACATATATTGCATCTTTGGCACCTATTGAAGATGAGGAATTTGCCAAACTTTTTTCACAATATAAGGAGATTTCTCCAAGAGATTTTCTTTTAAGCCTAAATTTTACAGAAGTTCAGAGTCAACATATATGCGATGGTATTAATATTAATTTCACCACCAGGCTACATGATTTTTCCCAGAGTGTAGAATATAAGACACTTCGTAAAAGTCCATTGTTTCTGGAATTATATGAACGCATACGAGTAGGACAACGAGAAAATTTCAAGAGTTATATAAGGTCATTTGGTGTTGACCTTAGTACGGATGGGTTATATTTGGTAGATGTTGGCTGGAAGGGATCTATGCAGGATAATATTTCTAGCATACTTGGCAAACATATTAAAATTTCTGGGTACTACATTGGGCTTCTGGGGGGGGAAAACTTGTCACCTTCGCTTAAAAAGAAAGGGATTCTTTTTTCAGATTTATCAACACAAGAACAATTTTTCCCTGTGTACAATAATAATCGTTCCTTGTTTGAGATAATGCTTGGTGCGTCTCATGGTAGCGCTGAAGGCTATTTCCTTTCTCATGATGAGGTGAATAAAAGAGATTGTGGGTGTTTTTATGGTAAATATGCAGATATCCATGTTGCAGTTTCAGAGGCTCCTGAAGAAGCAGAATTGTATTCAAATGTTATTGAACCTGTTCAAAAATGTTTAGAAAATTCGTTTTATCTGATTGGAAAGAGCTTTCTTTGTAATTTTCAACAGATACCACCTGTGGACTGGTTTGCTGCTCAACATGCCAGAATGGTTTTTCTTCCTAAAAAGACAGAGGTAGACTTTTTTGAATCGCTTTATCATTTAGAAAATTTTGGAGTCTTTGAGTTTACAACGTTTAATGCAGGGGAAAAGTTGTCTGTAATACAAAAAATATTTAACTTAAAAGCAGTTGTTACTGATCCGCTATTATTAGAAATTGGGTTTTGGCCACCAGTAATTTTGTGCCATCTTGGTATTGGACCGTATAGGATTGTTGACGGGTGGAAACGTTATAAACGTATATTTGGTCTCAGGAGGTTGTGGTGCGCATTGCTTTCCTTTTAGGGTCATCTGGAATTTCCGGAGGGACCAATGTTATATTGGAGTACGCGAGTCGTCTGCAAAAACAGGGTGATGATGTCTTTCTTATTACTCTCACTCCTGTAGATAACAAACAACTGTTTTGGCATAAGGCGGCTGGTAGTGTCAATTGGATAATTTTTGACGAAGCCAGGTCGGTTTCTTTTGACATTGTGTTGGCGACATGGTGGCAATCAGTTTATCTGTTAGAACAATTGAAGGCTATGTCCTACTGCTACTTTGTTCAATCCATAGAGTCTCGTTTCTTCCCTCATCAAAAAAAGGATAACCTGCTTAACCGTGATATAAATGTATTAAGAGGATGGTGTGAGGACACATACACCTTTCCCTTACCTGTAATAACGGAAGCACAGTGGATTTGTGATTATTTAAGTAATGAATTCGGTCGAAATACTGCCTTGGTTCGGAATGGAATTAGGAAGGACATTTATAGCAGGGAGGGAAAGCGCCTCGCTAAAAAAGAAACAGGCAGATTGAGGGTTCTGGTTGAAGGACCACTCAATGTGTTTTTCAAAAATGTTGAGAAGACTATAGAGCTGTGTTTGCAATCTGATGCCGATGAAATATGGCTTTTGACATCAACTGAAATCTCAGAATATCCTGGGGTGGATAAATGTTTTTCAAGAGTTGCAATTGAGAAAACACCGGAGATTTACAGATCCTGTGACGTTTTGGTGAAATTAAGTTATGTTGAAGGAATGTTTGGTCCTCCGCTTGAAATGTTTCATTGTGGTGGTACTGCAATTGTCTACGATGTAACTGGTCACGATGAATATATTAAGCATAAAGAAAATGCCGTAGTCATTGAAAAAGATGATGAGGCCGCTGTTGTTGAGTGGATAAATCGGTTAAAAACTGATACCACACTTCTCGGTTCACTGTGTCATGAAGCTTTAAGAACTGCCAGTGATTGGCCGGATTGGCAGGAGCAGGCGACACTATTTTCTAAACAAATAAAGCATATCGCTGTAACTACTACGATTTGTCAAGAAACTATTGCTCGATATACAGCTAAAGCCGGTACCGCCAGAGATAATTTTTTCAAATCACGAGAATATGATCGTCAGCATGATCGTGAGAGTAAATGCGGAATATGCAGCGAACATCAAAACTTTGTTCAGGTGTACTATCATTACGGAGAAGGTTATGGAAATGAGGCAATACTGTGGGATTCTTACCATGATAGTGGGTGGCGTGTCTGTTCTGTAATCTTGCCCGATGATAAACGTCCTGTGACTATTCGTCTAGATCCATCGGTACGTATTGGGGTGGTAACCATCAGGTCGTTACGACTGCTTAATGTAACCACCGGTAACGTATTGGAATGCTGGGACTCTCAGACAGGTTTTGAAACACTTCAACTGCATGGTACGTGCCAGCAAATTGAAAACAAAAAGACACTAAAAATCTTCGCTTACGGTGAAGATCCACAGATTCATTTTCCCGGTACATTTATCATTTCTGGTGATAGGATTGAGTTGAAAATTGAACTTTTTGAAGAGGGAGTGTGCAGCGCATTGCGAGTTCTTTCTGAGAATCCTGTTAAACGCTCATTAAAAAAAATTGCCAGCTTTTTACGCGTTGGTATGTAACGTACGCTATGTCTCCATTAGTATCTGTCATACTTCCTTCCTATAATCATGCTTCTTTTATCGGCGAAGCAATCGAAAGCGTTTTGCAACAGAGTCATACTAATTTAGAATTGATTGTTGTCGATGATGGATCTGTGGACAACTCGCTAGAGGTTATTAAGAGTTACTCTGATGAACGTATTATAATAATCGAACAGTCGAACAAGGGGGCTCATAATGCTATTAACCGTGGACTTAGTGTTGCTACTGGTGAGTTCCTTACGATATTGAATTCCGATGACAGGTATTCTTTTGATCGGTTTAGGAGAATACTTCAGGTTCTTCAGCATTCTGAAATTCATTTCTGTTTTTCTAACGTTGAAATGATAGATGCCAGTTCCAGTCAATACCGTGGGTGGCGGTTTGATCATTATCGCGAACTTTGCACTGAATGTAGAGGAGTTACCGGGAATGTGTTTCTTGTCGCAAATCCAGCCTTCACAACATCGAACTTTTTTTTCAGTCGGAAAGCATTTGAATGTGTTGGGGAATTCTACGGTCTTCGCTACACCCATGACTGGAATTGGATTTTACGCTACAGTACAAAGTTTGATTATATCTGGCTTGATGAAGTGTTGGTCGATTACAGAGTACATGATTCAAATACGCTCCTGGAAAGTGCTGTCTGGAATCATCTTTTTGAGGATTCGTATAATTTTTCCTGCTACCTTTATCGTATCTCCCAAAATAATCCTTCTGTTGAAGAGTTTAATAATATATATCTAAGTTTACTCGTAAGAAATGAAAGTTATGTTGCTGTGGCTGTGTCATTATTTCTTTCGTATTTGCAAGAAGGTTTGGTTGCTGATGATAGGGAATTACTACAGTTGCTTCAGGATGACACATTTAAAGATGGGATAATTACATTAGTTAAAAATACGAACCTGAACTCCGATGTATTCCTTTCTTACAAATATTTGAGCAACAAAATATTTATGCATGATCATTATAAAGAAGCACTTGCCGAGAAAGAAGTGGAACTCCATAAAGTAAGCCTATTATTGGAAGATGAGAGGCTGAAGAATTTATCATGTGTAGAAAAGGCAAAAAAGAAACTTCAAAGAATGTTACGTTTTTCTAAATGAATATTTTTAGTAAATCATCAACAATAAGCCTAGCAGCATTCCTGGTTCTACTGAGCTATTTTGTTCTGTCGTATCATTTTAATCCCGGATTATCGGTTGCTTTTCAAGGGGATTTACCCAGAGATGTTCATGGAACCTTATATTGGGATTATGGCAATGGCTTTCTTGAGCAAAACTCGATTGAACTTCTGTTGTCAGCGGATAACACTATTGGTGATAAAAATCTTGGTAATATAACGATTGAGGCGTCAGGTCAAAAAAACATTAATGCCAGGGGGGAAATGGTTTGGTTGGTCATTACAGAACATGACTATCAAAATCCTGATTTTGTTATAGAAGGTCGTCATCACTGGGGGCATTGGATTGAAATAAAAAAAGATCACAGGGGGCGGCAGCTGGCACTATATCCCGGATCTAAAATAGTTTTTGAAAATTCCTCAAGTACTTATACTGTTAAGTTTTTCAAAACGCCCGATTCGGGGATTGCCCAGATAACCAGTAACACAGGCGAAACTCAATTGTATGATGCTTATGGAAGAAATGTACGATGGGATGTGAGCTGGTTTAGCTTTTATCAATCTTCAGCCGGAAGCATAAATTACATACTGGATCCCTATCGGGGAAGGTTTAAGGAGAGCCTTGAATTACCTCATCGTAAAATAGTAGGTTTGAAGTTTAAACAGTCTCAGGTTGAGAAGGAATTAATCAATATTACATCAATGGATGTCATTGATGTGAATGGAAACACACACCACCTCAACCCTGCTATATCATCAGATGCAGAGTTTTTGTTTACCGATCTTAGCAATGTCGCACAGACCAGGTTCTCACGACTTCTTTTGTCTGTTCAACTTTTCACTGCGGCTTTTATCGCTCTGTTCCTTCATTATTTGTTGTCGCTCCCTCTGGTTTCAGATGTGAAAAATACTAAGCATCTGCTGAAAACGATCTTCATCAATAAAGGAAGGTGGCTTTTCTGGCTGGTTTTTTTGTCTGGAATAGTGTCAAACATGTTATGGCTTTTAGCTGAGTGGCCTGGGTGTATGACGCCTGATTCTGTACATGTGAATGTTGAGCTGAATACTCTGAAAATAACTAATCATCATCCATATCTGTACACATTGTACATGTTGGGTCTGCACAATATTTATGATTCACCTTTGAGCGCTGTGTTGTTTCAATTGCTGAGTTTTCATGCTGTTGTTGCCTGGTGGTTATTTTTTATTTTTCGTAATGGCGTTCGCTGGTATGTGATTCTTCCGATATATTCGCTGACTTTTTTGTCTATCCCAATAAATTTATTTAATATTACTCTCTGGAAGGACATTCCATACAATACGTTGGTGCTGTTTTGGGCTCTGTTTTTAACGGTTTGTTATTATAAGAAAAGATGTGGCCAATTGTATAGGCTTTCTAAAGTACAGTTGATGTTGTTGAGTGTTGCTTTCGTGTTTCTGTGTACTTTCAGACATAATGGATTGATTTATTTGCCAATTATTCCTCTGCTGTTGTTTTTTTGTTCTACAGTAAGTCGAAGATGGTTAGCCGGGTTTATTGTTCTCAGTGGGTTTATGTTGTTAATGGTGTATCAGGTTTTACCAGGATATATTTTATATGATAAACCTCATAAAAATGATTTTGCTAAGGTTGTTATTGATAGAAATTTGCAACAGATATCAGAGATTTCTGATAACGACCAGGAGTACTATGTTGAGAATTACCTTTCTAAGCGTGTGGAAAAATTCGTTGCCACATTAGGCGCATCTCCAAAAGCAACGACATGGTATAACGATATGCATACCCCCCCCCAACGTTGGTTTAGTGTTGATGAGGTTCCGGCAGAATGGATTGTTAGTGCCAAGAGCAATACTCTTGCCCACTATAAAAATTTGGCACTAAAGACCAGAAGTTTTCAGGGGGTTACTGGTGGTCGTTTTATACACTGGAATAGTACATTTGGCTTGATAGCACTGATGGTTGCCTTTGGGCTATATAAATGGTTCCCTATTTCGGCCCTTTATTCATTCTTTTTTTTGATTCAGGCTGGTGGAATGTTTTTTGTTGTTTGGCCTAGGTGGCGTTATTTGTATTTTCTTTATCTCGGCGGTATGTACCTGTTTTTTGTAATCTCTCTTGACCTTACGGTTAGAAAAAAATCTATTATTATTGGCTGCCCTGTTAAAGAAATCATATGAAAAAACTGATTATTCAAATTCCCTGTTTCAATGAAGAAGAAACATTGCCACTTGCATTGGCAGATCTTCCACGAGAAGTTGAAGGTTTTGATGTTGTGGAATGGCTTGTAATAGATGATGGATGTAAAGATAGAACAGTCGAAGTTGCAAGGAAACATGGTGTCGATCATTTTGTTCATTTCAAAAAGAACAAAGGTCTTGCCAAAGGATATATGGCTGGGTTACAGGCCTGCTTAGAGCTTGGGGCAGATGTTATAGTGAATACTGATGCCGATAATCAATATAAGGCTGACGATATTCCTTTACTTGTTAATCCTATTTTATGTGGAAAAGCTGAGCTCGTAGTGGGGGCAAGACCAATTGACGGGATAGAGCATTTTAGTTTTATGAAAAAAAATCTTCAGAAACTTGGAAGTAAAGTAGTTCGGATGGTCAGTAACACAAAAGTAGAAGATGTCACCAGTGGATTTAGAGCGATAAGTCGTGATGCTGCCATGCGTTTAAATGTTTTTAATGAATACACCTATACTCTTGAAACCATTATTCAGGCCGGGCAGAAAAATATGGCTGTTGTTTCAGTTCCAATACGTACCAACCCATATCTTCGACCGTCCAGGCTGATGAGTAGTATACCCTCCTACATCCGTAAATCAGTAGTAACAATTGTCAGAATTCTTGTGGTTTATAAACCATTTAGATTTTTCATGACCATCGGTTTTAGCATACTGCTTGCCGGGGTTCTATTGGGTATACGATTTCTTGGATTTTACTTATCCGGGTCAGGAGAAGGACATATTCAATCTTTAATTCTTACTTCTATTCTGATTGGAACAGGGTTCCAGGTTATCTTGGTCGCTTTTTTGTCTGATTTACAATCTGTAAACAGAAGGCTACTGGAAGATGTCCAATACAGATTGAAAAAAAAGGAATACAGGTAAGTCTCGGTAGTCTATGAAAACGCCATTGAGGGTAGTTTACTGGGGTACGTATGACCTTGGAAAACCCAGGAACAGAATTTTACTACGTGGTCTCCGTGAAAATCATGCTGTAGTTTATGAATGTCATAAGGATATCTGGGAAGGTGTGGAAGATAAGAGCCAGGTTAAAGGTATTTGGCCCAAATTCATTCTTTTTCTACGTTTAATTGTGGCTTACCCTGTCTTAATTTACAAATATTTAAAAATCCCCCCCCATGATCTTGTCTTTGTCGGGTATCTTGGACTGTTTGATGTGCTTGTAATTTCATTTTTTGCCAGATTACGTGGTGTACCTGTGGTCTGGGATGTTTTTCTATCGCTATATGATACTGTAGTGAATGATAGGAAAATATTTTCTCCTGCCAATCCTCTGAGTAAAATGCTTTATTGTTTTGAATGGATTGCTGCTCGATCAGCTTCTGCATTACTCTTGGATACCAGGACTCACGGTGAATATGTGAGGCAATTATTTCATCTTAAAAATAAGGATATAGGGTCTGTCTTTGTTGGCTGCGAACCTGAATGCTTTAACAGGAAGAAAGTAGCTGGATGTTCATTACGACCGTTATCGACCTCAGATCAACTTTCAGTATTGTTTTATGGACAGTTTATTCCTCTGCATGGTATAGGAACAATCATCGAAGCGGCACGTCTCCTAAAAGAAAAACCTGTTAAATGGCTAATTATTGGTCAGGGCCAGGAGGATGCTAAGATTCAGGCAATGTTAGACGAATGTCCATTGCCTGCTGTGACATTGATTGAGTGGGTACAATACGAAGAATTGATTGATTGGATTCGTGACGCAGATATTTGTCTTGGTATATTTGGAGTTTCAGGTAAGGCATCAAGGGTGATACCCAATAAATTGTACCAGGTAATTACTGCAGGAAAACCTGTTGTAACCATCGATTCTCCTGCCATCAGAGAGTTATTTCACCATGATATGGAAAATGTGTTTTTAGTGCCTCCAGGTAATCCCCGTAAACTTGCAGATACTATTCAATCTTTATTGACAACTTCTGGATGGACTACGGTTTGCTATCCTCAAGAAATATTGAATAGGATTCAACCTAAAACAATAGGTAAAGAATTGTTGCTTTTCTTTTCTGATGTGACCAGAAAGTAGAATTATGAATATTTTAATGGTTACAGAAAGGTACATTCCTATATGGGGGGGAGCCGAGAATCAGTTACGTCAACTTTGTCCCCATTTGATTTCTGCAGGTTGCAAGGTTGAAATTGTAACAAGACGTTGGCATTATGATCTGGCGGAAAAGGAATTTGTTGATGGTGTATTAGTGCATAGAATCGGGATGCCCGGGGCATCACTTTCTGCAAAGATAGTTTTTATCGTTATGCTACTTCTTTTTCTTTTCAGAGCCAGTCGTAAAACAGATGTATACCATTCTCACGGTGCTGTTAAAATGGGGGTCATCTGCTGGTTTGTAGCCGCAATGTGCAGGAAAAAGAATGTTGCAAAAATTGCGACTGCTGGACATATTCCTAAATTGTTGAATACCATTACAGGTCGTTTGCTGATTTATTTCTTTAATCGATCCTCTGCTATCATTAGTATGACAGCAGAGATTGATGAAGAATTGTTGAAGGCGGGCACTTCTTTGCAGAAAGTAGTTACTATTACTAATGGTGTTGATTGTAACCGGTTTATTTCCGGGACATCTGAGCAACGTCTCAGGTTAAAGAAAGAATATGGAGTTGAGCAGAATTCTCCTGTGGTAGTATTCTCAAGCAGGCTTGTTTTTAGGAAAGGATTGGACATCCTAATCGAAGCGTGGCCAAGCATTTTACAAAATATTCCGGATGCATATCTCCTTGTCATTGGTAGCGGTATCGGTCAACAGGATTCTGTTGAAGATGAAATAAAAGAGCGAGTACTTGCTGAAAAAATTAGCCATGTAATATTTGTTGGGGAAACAGATACGCCTGAGATTTTCTTGTCAATTGCGGACTGTTTTGTGTTTCCTTCACGTAAAGAAGGATTCCCAAATGCTTTAATGGAAGCTATGGCATCTAAATTAGCTTGTGTTGCTTCCTTGGTTGGAGGTGTTGAGGATTTAATTACAGATGGAGTGAATGGCCTTCTTTTTGAGGCGGAAAACAGTGCCAGTTTAGCCGAGAAATGTCTTGGCGTCTTTTCTATGAAAGAGCAGTCGTTAAGCATAGGGGAGAATGCCAGACAACATATGTTGGCACAGTTTTCATTTGAAACGATCTCCTCAAGATATGTTGAACTTTATCATAGGATTTGTAACTAGCGCATGTCTGAATTTCTTGATTCAAAACATTTTGGTAGAGATGTAAAAAAAAAATCGATTCAGGGAGGTGCCGTTAATCTACTGACAAAATTAATTCAGTTTTTTATGCAGATTGGTTCAACTATGATTTTGGCACGTTTGTTGACTCCTAATGATTTTGGTATTGTTGCCATGGTTGCAGTTTTTATTGGTTTTGCGAAAATATACAGTAGCTTTGGATTGTCAATTGCTACCATCCAACAGAAAAATATCACTTACGAACAGTTAAGCGCCTGTTTTTGGATTAATTTTGCCTTGGGCATCGTGTTTATGGTTCTTGTGATGGCATTGGCTCCAGTGGCGGTATGGTTTTATAAGGTACCAGAGTTAAAGCTTGTTATGATTGTGCTTGCGCTTAATTTTTTCGTTAAAGGATTGACTATTCAACACAATGCGCTGATTATGAGACAAATGCGGTTTAAAGCGTTGTCGCTGGTTAGGATTATATCTACAGGCATGGGAGTAATGAGTGCAGTCGGTTTCGCGTATATGGGGTTTTCTTATTGGGCTCTGGTTTATAGTGTTCTTGTTACGTCAGTTAGCAAAGTCATTGGGTTGTGGATAGTGACTTTATGGGTTCCAGGTCCATTTAAATGGAGCGAGGAAGTCAAATCGATGATTAAGTTCGGTACCAATTATGCGGTGTTTACGACGTGTGAATATTTTTCAAAAAATTTGGATAATGCTCTGATCGGACGATTTTTTGGAAGTGATTCCTTGGGATTTTACAGTAGGGCATATCATTTGCTGTCATTAATTAACCGGAATATTTGCGCACCACTTGATACTATTGCTATAGCAGCTTTAAGCCATCTTCAGCACAATCCTGTACGATATAAAAAATACTGTTCTAATTATTTGTCAATATTGGCCTTTATTGCTATGCCAATCGCTGTATTAATGTTCATTTGTGCAGACAATGTTGTAGTCGTCGTTATGGGACCTCAATGGGTAGATGCAATAATAATATTTCAGGTTTTTGCAGTGCTGTCACTAATACAATCAGTTGTAACAATTAGAAATACAGTCTTGGTAACGACTGGTGCGAGTACTAAATTACGTCGATGGGGGATTGTGAATTCAATTCTTACTATGGCCTCAATTTGTGTTGGATTGCCATGGGGAGGGTTTGGTGTCGCTATTGCATTTACGCTAATTAATTATTTGTTGTTATACCCATCATTGTTTTATTGTTTGCGTGATACAACATTCAAAGTGACAGATTTTAATCGTGCAGTTGGGAGAGCATTGTTCGCGAGTTTGTTTGCTGGTGGCCTTTGTTATGTCCTAAAGATTACGTTCATTGACTTAAGTGATATACTGATGCTTTTAATGATTACTTCTGTTGGATTCATTACTTATTTGATGTTTTTTTGTTTGCAACGTGATGGACGACAAGAATTGGCAAATTACTTTAAATATTTTGAAATGGCCTTAGGGCGTCACAAAAGTTAATCGAGAAAACATGCTTTTTGTCACTTCTAAATTATGGATACATAAAGATTTCCTGTCAGTGTTTAGAGATAAGGAAATTGATCAATTTCCTGTCATTTACAACTGTGATTTTGGGACATTAGTTCGAGGTGAACGGAGAAAAAGTGTCAAATTTTTTTCCTTAATCAGAGGTGAAGAAGAGATTGGGTTTTATCTGAAAAAACAGCATGTGACGTTTATAGATACTGTTAAGTATATTTTAAGATTTGGTAAATTAATGAAATTGTCAACAAGGCATGAGTTAGACCTCATTAATTTTTATGAATCACAGAAAGTGGATATTGTACGTGCTGTAGCTTGGGGAGAGATAAAGTTTCTTTGTTTTCCCGTACGAGGGTTACTCATTCAAGAGGAAGTAAAAGGCCTGGAATTTGTTGATCTTGTAAAAAATAGTAATAGTCAGCAAAGAATTCAATTAATAAAAGCTTATGGCAGATTGGTTGGAGAACTGCATTCTAAGGGGCTTCTTTCGTCAATTGTTAGGGTTACAGATATTATCTGTACGGTTGCTGATGACGACCGTTCTACAATATTCAAATTAGTTGTGATTGACAGGGAGCGAGGAAGATTATCCGGTGAGAATCCTACTCTTGAACAGGTAAGTAAAATATTGGCTAATATTCTTGTTAGATTTGTTCTTTATATTGATATGCCTAATGTACGAGAAGTATATATTTTTCTTCGTGCGTATGTTTCACAAATGGATTGTGACTGTGAATTCAGTGTGAGAAACTTGTATAACAAGAGTCGAAAACAGTTCTACCCATTGATGAATGCCTATGATGAGTATTTGTGATGCAACTGAGTGGTGGAACAACGTAAGAGTTTCTTCATAACTATTGTTCAATACCCCAAAGAAATATATTGTTTATTGATGTGAAATTGGTGAGTTATCCGTGATGTTTTAATTCCACGTAGCTCGAGCAACTATGTCCACTAAAGTCTTTGTATTACAATGAAAAAAACCATGACAATGAAACAGCTGACAATCAAAAACAAGGAAGTGGGTGCTGGTCAACGTGTTTTTATTATTGCAGAAGTAGCTCAGGCACATGATGGAAGTCTAGGTACTGCTCATGCATTTATTGATGCTGTAGCTGATGCCGGCGTTGATGCAATTAAGTTTCAAACTCATATCGCTTCAGCTGAGAGCACTTATGGTGAACCCTGGCGTGTGAAATTTAGCAAACAAGATAAGACTAGATACGAATATTGGCAACGAATGGAGTTTACTACTGCACAATGGCTGGGGCTTTTTCAACATGCAGAGGAAAGAGGCATTACTTTTTTGAGCTCTCCATTTTCTGTGGAAGCCGTTGATTTGTTAAGTGAAATTGGTGTTAGTGCATGGAAGATTGCTTCTGGAGAAGTTGGGAATGGTATCCTGCTGGATCGAATATGTGAGACTGGGTTACCTGTTCTTTTGTCTTCAGGGATGAGTTCGATTGTGGAAGTAGATCGGGCTACAAGTGTTTTGCAGGAGAGTTCCATTCCATTTGCTGTTTTTCAGTGCAGCTCTTATTATCCTTGCCCACCTGAAAAAATTGGACTGAATATGATCGATTTTTTTCGAGAAAGATATGGCTGTCCTGTTGGCTTGTCAGATCATTCAGGTACAATATATCCATCTCTTTCAGCGACAACTCTTGGGGCTGAGTTGCTTGAAATACATGTAACATTCAGCAGGCATATGTTTGGCCCTGATGTGCCTTCTTCTGTGACAATTGATGAACTGGGAAGTCTTGTTGAGGGAGTTCGTTTTATTGAGAAAATGCTGAAAAATCCAGTTGATAAAGAAAAACTGGCAGAAGATTTGGAACCGATGAGAGATCTATTTACTAAAAGTGTCGTTGCTGCTGTTGATTTGCAGGTGGGAACGATTTTACAACGCAGACACTTAACTGTTAAAAAACCGGGAATTGGCATTCCTGCTGAAAAACTATTCGACCTGATTGGTTGTAGTTTGTACAATGATATCCCAAAAGACAGGATAATTGTAGAAAAAGATATTAATTGGGAGAGAAAATGAAACGAAAAGTATGTGTTGTTATTACAGCACGGCCAAGCTACAGCAGAATTAAAACTGCGTTGATAGCAATTCGTGAGCATAAAAACCTTCAATTACAATTGGTAGTTGCTGCTTCTGCTCTCCTGGATAGATATGGGATGGTTGTAAATGAAATTCTTAAGGATGGGTTTGAAATAGACCGTAAAGTTTATATGGTTCTGGAGGGGGAAAGTCCTGTCTCCATGGCAAAGACAACAGGTCTTGGATTGATGGAATTGGCGACAGTTTTCGATAATCTTCAACCTGATATGGTTGTGACAGTTGCAGACCGTTATGAAACATTGGCTACTGCTGTAGCTGCAGCTTACCTCAATATTCCATTAGTTCATATCCAAGGAGGGGAAGTTACTGGATCAATTGATGAGAAAGTGCGGCATTCCATAACAAAGCTTGCAGATTTACATCTTGTTGCAACTAAAAAGTCTTATGAGAGAGTTGTGCGTATGGGTGAAGATGCCGACAAGGTTATAGTTACAGGGTGTCCATCAATAGATTTAGCAAAACAAATTTTATCAAACTCCGATTTAGACTTCAACCCATTGGAGAAATATGCCGGTGTTGGCAACATTGTAGACATATCTTCCGGGTATCTTGTTGTTATGCAACACCCTGTGACAACAGAATATGATGATGCTGGCAGACAAATAAGAGAAACGTTATATGCTATCAAGGATATTGGAATTCCAACATTGTGGTTCTGGCCAAACGTGGATGCAGGTTCTGATGGAACGTCTAAAAGTATTCGTAGGTTTAGAGAAGAGGAGCGGTCTGATCACATTCATTTTTTTAAGAATATGGCTCCCCTCGACTTTTTACGATTGATATACAATTCTAAATGTTTAGTAGGAAATTCAAGTGTCGGTGTTCGTGAAAGTTCATACTTAGGGATTCCCGTTGTTAATATTGGGCCTCGTCAGCAGGGCAGGGAGCGGGGAAAAAACATTGCTGATGTAGGCTATGATTGCCAGGAGATTACTCAGGCAATAGATACTCAGTCATGTCACGGACTCTACGAGTGTGAAAAAACATATGGTGATGGTAATGCTGGTCAGAATATTGCGAATGCACTCTATAGAGAAAACTTGAGCATTGAAAAAAGATTGAGTTATTGATGAATATTCTTGGGTTAATTCCAGCTAGAGGTGGATCAAAAGGGGTGCCTCGTAAGAATATTAAGTTGTTAGATGGGAAGCCTCTGCTTTGGTATACTGCTAAGGTTGCACTAAGTTCTCCTGGTCTGTATAGAGTGATATTGTCGACTGAAGACAAGGAGATTGCACGAGTTGGTGCGGAATGTGGATTGGATGTTCCTTTTTTAAGGCCTCCCGAGTTGGCGTTGGATAGAAGTCCGACGCTTCCTGTTATTCAACATGCGATCCGTACCTTAGAAACGACGGAAAGCCCCATTGACGCAATTTGTCTATTGCAACCTACATCACCATTTCGTGATTCTGGGATGATTGAAAAATGCCTTAAGTTGTTTGTTGAAAATGATGCAGATTCAGTTGTTACCATTTTGCCTGTTCCTGAAAAGTATAATCCCTATTTTATGTATTTTGAAAACAATGATGGACTGCTTCATTATTGTATGGGGGAGGATACGATCAGTGTACGGCGTCAAGATGTGCAACCTGCATACCTACGTGAAGGATCTGTCTATGTTATAAAAAGAGATGTTTTGATGGAGCAGAACAGTTTATATGGACAAAAGGTTCTTGGTTGTCCTGTTGTCCCTGAAAAAAGTCTGAATATTGATACAGTAAAAGACTGGAAGTTGGCAGAAAAGATGCTAAGAGGGCAGAGTGGACGATAAATTAAAAATTTTAATAGCTGAAAGTCTGGATTTCTCTTCCACAGCTGTGAAACAATTGTCCAATTTGGGTGATGTTTATCTTGAAGACCTCGGCAAAGATGAGATTTTGAGTGCTGTCTTAGACGTGGATATTTTGTGGATTCGACTTAGAAATCAAATAACTAAAAAGATAATCCAAGCTGCACCGAAGTTGAAATATATAGTTACCCCAACAACCGGGTTGAATCATATTGATGTCGACTTTGCTGTACAAAAAGGTATTTCAGTCCTTTCATTACGCAATGAGGTAGAGTTCTTAAGATCTATTAGAGCTTCATCAGAGCATACTCTAGCTTTAATATTGTCATTGTTAAGAAATATCCCAGCTTCCTTTTCAAGTGTCCGGAATGGATTCTGGCAAAGAGACCCTTACAAGGGTAGTGAGCTGCATGAAAAAACAGTTGGCATTGTGGGGTTTGGTCGAATTGGCAGGCTGGTTGCTCAGTATCTGAACGCATTTAATTGCACTATTTTGACAACAGATCCAAACGTGAAATCTGTGCAGGGTATGCCATATGTGACATTTGTTGAACTTGACTTTTTGCTGCAGAATTCTGATATCGTTTCATTGCATGTAGATCTTACAGAAAAAACAACTAATATCTTTGGCCAAGAATACTTTTCCCTTATGAAGACTGGATCTTATTTTATCAACACTTCCCGTGGAGAGCTTGTAGATGAAAGCGCTTTGCTACATGTTCTTAAAAATGGAAAACTTGCTGGTGCTGCTCTAGATGTTCTCTGTAATGAACATATTTTGGAAACTAGAGAGAATGCTCTTTTATCCTATTCAAAAAAACAAGAAAACTTGCTTATAACGCCACATATAGCCGGTTGTACAAGTGAATCGATGGAAAAAACAGAGATGTTCATGGTTGAAAAACTTTTTCGCACTATCGGGTTAACTGGGGAATAGGCTTATGTGCGGAATTGCAGGTGTCTTCGGTAGTGGTTGGGACGAGTCCCAGCTTTCAAAAATGGTTAATTCGCTTCAGCATCGTGGGCCGGATGCTGAAGGAGTGTTTATAGATCCTACAAGAATTGCTGGGTTGGGCCATCGGAGATTGAGTATTATTGATCTTACAGAGGCAGGTAACCAGCCCTTAAGTGACGAGACAGGTCGGTATGTTCTCATTTATAATGGAGAAATTTATAATTATTTAGAGTTACGTGAAGAATTGAGGTCTTTCTATCATTTTCGCAGCAAAACGGACTCTGAAGTTCTCTTGGCGGCCTACCTCAAATGGGGGGAAGCGTGTCTGGATAGATTTATAGGTATGTTCGCTTTTATTATATGGGACACAAAAACAAAAACTCTTTTTGCTGCCCGTGATCGTTTTGGGGTAAAGCCATTTTATTATGCGATATCTCAAGATTCTGTTTTGTACGTTGCGAGTGAGATAAAAGCACTGCATGCAGCAGGTATTCCACGAATCCCAAATGAATCAGTTTGGGCTTCTTATTTAACAAACGGTATTTATGACCATAGTAGTCAGACATTCTGGGCTAATGTTTTGAAACTGCTCCCTGGATGCTCAATGACATGGTCTAATGGAGATGTGAAAATAAAACGATGGTATGATCTCTATGAGAGGGTTGGTGATTCCGTCGACAATAGTAGCTTGGAGGTGGTAAAAAAAGACTATACCGCCTTGCTCGAAGAGAGTGTTCGGTTACGATTTAGGTCGGATGTTCCTGTTGGTATTAATTTAAGTGGAGGCCTTGATTCTGCTGTTCTTTTTCGTTTGGTTCAAAATATTCATGGGGATTCAGGAGATATAAAGGTGTTCACCTTTATAACAGGAGACTCATACTACGATGAATTGCCATGGGTTAACAAGATACTTGCGGGAAGTAGTTATCCTATATTTACATGTTTACTCCAGCCATCGGAAATACCAGTTATTGCAGAAAATGTGTCAGCGAGTCAGGATGAGCCATTTGGTGGCTTCCCTACCCTGGCATACGTGAAATTGTTCAAGGAAGCTCGACAACAAGGAGTAAAAGTTCTTTTAGATGGTCAAGGCATGGACGAACAATTAGCTGGGTATGATTATTATCAAGTGGATAAGAATATTTCTATGAATACTGGTCCAGTTCAGGGATCCACCACATCTGTAACACTTCCGGATTGTTTAGATCGTGATTTTAAAGATCGTGTTGTTGCAAAGCAAGTTCCACATTTATTTAAGGATCAACTTCGTAACCTGCAATACCGTGATATGTTTTATTCGAAAATTCCTCGTGCATTGAGGTTTAATGATCGGGCATCCATGATGGAGTCCTGTGAATTACGTGAACCCTTCTTATGTCATCGTCTGGTTGAAAAAGGTTTTCAACAACCTAAAGAGTGGAAGATTGCTGATGGCAAAGGAAAATGGCTTCTTAGAGAAATTGCTAAAGAATTATTGCCAAATGATGTGCGTGAGGCTCCTAAGCGACCAGTACAGACCCCGCAACGCGAATGGTTACAGCGTGAACTGGCACCATGGGCTGAAGATTGTATAGAGAAAGGTCTTTACGGGTGGGGAGAGCAATGGTTTGAAAAGGATAAAGTTCGTACTGCCTGGAAAACATTTCGTGAAAATGGAAGAGATAATAGTTTCCCATTTTGGCAATGGATAAATTTAGGTTTGATGCAAAAATAATAGAATTCCAGAAAAAAATATTTGCAAATGGGGTGTAAGTTGGTGGTGCATGAGTAGTATTAACACAGATAAAATAAACATATATCTCCCCATTGAGATTAAAGTGCGTGAATTTCACGGGAAGATCCTTTTTGCTTTAGTCGCTGCTGAAGCAGGATTTCGTGTGATTATAGGAGGGCAGAAAGCTCTGCGTAATCAACTGCACACATTCCCTCCAGGGATTTATATGGATAAAAGTGTGGCTGTCTCAAAAGAGCGCTGGTTTGAAAGATTCCATCGACTTGGGAACAGGATTGTGGCTTGGGATGAAGAAGGATTGGTGATTCATGAACACCAATATCTGAAAAGTCGTTTTTCTCAAAAAGCATTTGATTTAGTAGACTTTTTTTTCGCTTGGGGAAATTTTCAAAAGGATATTATTATTGATAAGTTACCTGGGGAGAAGGATAAGGTTCTGTTGGCAGGAAATCCGCGATTTGATATGCTACGTCCTGAATTGAAGGGTTTTTATGCCAAATCTGCAACTCTGTTGAATGAAGAGCATGGCCCAATTATTCTAGTAAATACTAATTTTGGTTTTTATAATCATCTCAAAGGTGTAAAAGAGGCACGCCGACTCTTTATGAATAGTTCTTCCCATACTAATGAAGAATTTATTGATGACTGGATCGTTTTCCAAGAAGAGCTTTTTAAACATTTTGTAGACGTAATCCCTTGGCTAAGTGAGACCTTTTCAGATCATACTATTATTATACGACCACATCCTTCTGAGGACGAAGTAAGATGGCATAGTCTTGCAGCAACGGCACCTAATGTTAAGGTTCTAAAGAGTGGGAATGTACTCGAGTGGATAGCTGCGTCGGATGTTGTCATTCATTCAAACTGCACAACTGGTATAGAAGCATATTTGTTAGGGGTGCCATCTGTCGCCTATCGGCCAGTATTGTCTGAAATTTACGAAACGTATTTGCCTAATGCTATGAGTTCTTGTGTCTATACCAGTAAGGAATTCCAGACGTTAATGGAGGATATTTTAAGTAATGGTCATTCACAAAATTATATTCATAATGAAGGAATCCAAAAAATTGCTGCAAACTATATCAGTAACACTGATGAAATGTTATCCTCAGATTTTATTGTGGAAAGATTGAAAAAAATTGATTTCACCACGGGTGAATCTGTTTTAGCAAAAATAATTTTACGAAATTATCAGAAAATTGAGGATAAGTTAAGGATTATTAAAGAATATGTTTCTGGTGCTTTTCTCACCTATCAAAAAGCTGACATTTATGACAAACAGAAATTTCCAGGAATTGATGATAGGGAAATTCAGGATATAGTTAAACGATTTCAGACAGTAACAAATAAGTTCGAAAATATTCAGGTAAACAAAACAAAGGGTGCATGTTTCGTGATTGAACACAGTACTATTCGTTAAACTGCTTTGAGTGACTATTATTTCAAAAGTATTGTCAACACCACGCAATATGATGAAAATTGAATCAATATATTGCTTGTATGCTAGGAGGCTGACCGAGAATGCCCTTTTTCCCCAACTCTTCGTTATTTGTAAAATGTTATCCTTGGAATGTCAACTATATGCCTGTGGCAAAATTTTCCAAATGCCTCGATCTGATAAAAAATTGCTATTTTCAGACAAGCTACTAGAATGATATGAGAATTGGGTTAAGAGGGTATCTTAAATTAGTCATTCCTGATGTGTTTTGGCCTTTCTTACGTTTTTTTGATCGTTATGTGATTTATACGCTTTATATGTATCTTGCTTTAAAGCGATTTGTTTTTAGAAGAATTGCTAGTTATCGTAGTTTCCCACCCCAATCTATTTCAATGTTTTTTTCTGATGTGAATTTAGGACATTATCCAGGATTGACTTTGGAGGCTCATATTTCTGAAGCAGGTATAAACTATAAATCCGGTAGGCATAGTCTTTATATAGAAACTGTCGAAGATATAAACAAAATTAATTCTAATCTTGTTGCCCATTATCCTTATCCAATAGGATTGAAACTAATCAAAAGTCTTGAATTATCTTCCGATAAAACGCCCTATTATACGTCCTATAAATTGGCACCAGCATCAACATGGTTTAGTATGTATGCAGTTGGAAGTATGCTCGAACAAGCTGTTGTAAGTAATTTGTTGAATGGGCAAGGAGTTGCTCCTAAGGTATATGATATTATTCGACTTGAATCTGGAGATGGTAGTTGGCGATATGCCTATGTAGTGCAACCTATTAAAGGTGAAGTTGTGACGGGCAGGGAAGGGGAAAAGTTTATTATTCAGTTCAAAAATGCTTTGAAACGATTTGGAATGAAAACAATATCTATTCAAGAGCATTGTGATTTGCGGCCTCCTGAGTTTAGGCATAATATCCGTTCAGATTCAACAGGTACGTATTATGTAGATATACAAAATTTTGTCCTATCTTCTACATATTTTGGGAAGCAATTGTTAACTGATACAGCCAAACGAACAAATGATCTCTCTTCTGTACACAGCAAGAAAGGTGGTGCAGGTATCAGATTGAAAGATTTTCTCAATGTCTGTGATATCGATTTGCCTCAAACCACTTGTGTGGACGTAGGTATGTCTGATGAGTTGCTAATGGTAGAGGCTCTGGCTGAAGCATGTGGATGGTGTTATGGTGTGCGTTCTTCAAAAGATAGTTGTTTAATTAGAAAATATCTTTATTATCACTCATTTTGTCGTTTTGACATCTTGAATATAGAAACATTGATGACATCTAGTCCTAAATTCCCTGATTCAATAAATACTACAGTTGCATTTATTGCTGCGGATAATTTTCAAAAATATCAATTGATTCTTGAAAGATGGAAAATCAAATTCCTTCTAATTGTAGGAAAAAATGAACCATTAACAAACAACGTTCAATGGAATATTGTTCATGCCGATACTGTTAGCGTTGGAGGGAATAGTATCTTTATGACCCTTATTCAGCTTAAGGGTTTTGGATGAAACGCATATTGATTCTTGCTGATGGTATGGCAGCTGGAGGCACAGAAAGGCAAATTGTTGAATTGCTGAAGGGGTTGCGTTCGTATAATAGTATTGAAACTGCTTTTGGTGTTTTATTAAAGGGTGGTGAGAGGGAGATAGATGCAAAAACGTATGCAGATCTGACCTTACCAATCTCTCAGAAATCTCAGTATGATTTCACACTTGCATTTTCTTTGATTAGTCTTGTAAAAAAATATAAAATAGATCTTATTCATACCTTTGGCTGTGTGAGCGATTTTGCAGGTGTTGTTGCTGGACGCTGTAATGGTATTCCCACTATTAATGGATCCATACGCAGTGCACGGTATAGATTATCTAAGCGAGATCGTATCAGTCGTTTTTGCATGCATTTTGCGGATTGGATTGTCGCTAATTCTCATGCAGGAATAAAGGCATTTGGTGTAGATCAGCAGGAAAATTCGAGCGTTATTTACAATGGTGTTGACCTTTCTCGCTTTAGCGAGGTTGTTTCTGGTCGCTATGATGAAAAACCTAGTATTTGTATGGTAGGAAACTTTACAGCCAAGAAAAATCATAGTCAACTAATTGAAGTTCTTCCGAAGCTACATATTAAGTTTCCAGCATTACAACTTGTACTCGTTGGACGTGGTGAAAGAATATCTCTTTTGAAACAACAGGTGGCTTCTTTAGGTTTACTACAGTCTGTAAGTTTTGTTACCGATTGTAACAGCCCTGAATCAATTATTAAGGCATGCGATATCGGGATATTGTTGAGCCCTCAAGGAGAGGGATTATCGAATGCGATCATGGAATATATGGCACTTGAAAAGCCGGTGATTGCAACCGATATGGGTGGTAATTGTGAACTTGTTAAACATGGCAAAACCGGATACTTGGTTTCTGGCAATGATTCAGGACAGTTGGTAGGTTATGTGGATTGTTTATTAAGTAACCCGAAACTAGCTGTTAAAATGGGTATAGCAGGTTGCAAGAGGATAACAAACCAATTCACAGACAAACAAATGACAGCTAATTATGAAAGATTGTATATTCGACTGTTAGCTTAATGGGGGTGAAATTTGCTTTCATTCTCTAAAGAAGAAACAATGCAACTTAAAGGGGTTGCTATCTTTTTGGTGCTGCTTGGGCATTGTGTTCCAGGGTTTCTACCATTTGCTGAAGTGTATGTTCCTATAAAAAGATTGGTGAGTCAGCTAGGAGTTGAAATATTTCTAATTGTATCAGGAATTGGCGTTAGCCTTACATATTTAAATTCGCCTCAAAGACCTGTATGCTTTTTTGTGAAACGCCTCGTTAAGCTCTGGCCGTTATATGCGTTTGCCATGTTTTTTTATTACCTTGTCAGTATTTTTGTCTTTCATGAAGATATTGGAGGTAAGGATCTTGTCAGCAATCTTTTATGGGTACAGGTTTTCTGTAATAGCCAAAATGAAATTTATTCAGCATCTCATTTCTTTTCAGTT
Source organism: uncultured Desulfocapsa sp. (assembly GCA_964538055.1). GTDB lineage: Bacteria > Desulfobacterota > Desulfobulbia > Desulfobulbales > Desulfocapsaceae > Desulfocapsa. The sequence goes on from CAZIDU010000002.1 coordinate 24,243, forward strand.
TTACTAGTTGTTTATCTGTTGTCTTTTTTGATGATGTTGGTACAAACAAGGGTATGGCAATGCCTTGTATTTCTCCTGTCTACAGTTGTTTTTCAGATGGTGTGCTTTCAGGTTTATGAGCGTTTTTTGTTTTCTGATTATATCGCTTCATTTTCACTTGGTCTTTCACTTGGTCTTTTTATTTGTAGAGATCGAAAGAGGATATATTCATTATTTCTTTTATTGAATTATGTGTATTGTTTTTTTGATGCATACGATTTACTGAAAGCAACAATAGGTTGCGTTGTTTTTGTTTTGACTCTCTTAACCCTGAAAAAAATATCTTCGTTGAAAGGGATGGATGTCATCTGTACAATTGGAAGAAACTCTTATGTCATTTATTTAGGGCATAATTATTTTTTGTGGAAATGGCCAGAACTTTTGGCAATGAATAATAGCTTTTTTGTTACCGGTGGAATTATTCTCTTGGCTACGTCAGTATGGTTGCTTGTTTTGCTTAAAGTTAATTTTGGATTTAGTAGAAATGTTAGCCCCCCAGTAATTAAATACTTGAAAGAGTTCCATTTATGCCGGGTTTTTTAAAAGTGTTTGGTACTGATATGGTTAACACACGTAACACCCTGTTATTGTCATACTCAGAAAAATGTGTCAACCATAGTCAAAGTGGATCATGGCGCCTTACTGCTCCATTTCGTTCTGGTGTGCAATGGATTAAACGTATTGTTCCCTTATGTCCTTATGTGTAAGGTAAGTATTATTATACCCTGCTATAATCAGGGAAATTATGTTGAAGAAGCATTGGCTTCTGCATTAAAGCAAACTTATCCAGATTTTGAAGTTGTCATTGTAAATGATGGCTCAAGTGATCAATATACCGCTGATCTCCTGTCAAACTTAAATTTTCCCAATGTTCGTGTTCTTCATACTGAAAATAAAGGGTTAGCGGCGGCGAGAAACAATGGGATAGCGGTAGCTGTTGGCAAGTATATACTGCCTTTAGATGCTGATGACCTTATTGAGCTCGAATACCTTAAAGAAGCCGTCTGTGTTCTTGAGCAAAGGGAAAATGTTGGTATCGTCTATTGTCGTGCCAAACTCTTTGGTGCAGTAGACACTGAATGGCTATTGCCTCCATATTCGCTTTCGGAAATGCTTCTCGATAATGTGATTTTTTGCTCAGCCATGTTTCGGAAATCAGACTGGAAAGATGTCGGTGGCTATGATTCCGGAATGATTTATGGCTGGGAAGATTATGACTTCTGGCTTTCCCTGATAGAGCAAGGCCGCGAAGTATATCAAATCCCTCAAATCCTTTTTTCGTATCGCGTAGCATCAGATTCCATGGTTCGCAGTAAAGAGAAATGGCAGAAAGTTTCCATGTTTAAACGGATTTTTGAACGGCACAAACAATTATTTGCTGATAACATAGAGGTGTGGATTAATGCTCTGCTAGAGGTCCGGGAACCCTATTGTTGTAGTAAACTGTACGTGGATACTGGTGGTGGAGTGAGTGAAGCTGAATGCATAAGTCGTAAGGTAGAACTTGGCACCTCGGAAATTCAGTTTTCTCTTGTGGACTACAAAGGTATTCAAGCAATTCGTTTTGATCCAATCGATACGCCTGCGATAGTAGAAATATTCACTATTATCGTTACGAGTAAGCAAGGGGAGAGAAGGGAATTCTTCGACTATACAGATAATTCGATTCTTCAAATCAAAGGAGATCGATATTTCGAGACTGATGATCCTCAATGTTTTATTGCTTTGCCCCAAAGTGAGCTCGAGAGTTTAGATACCCTTACTGTAAAGCTGAGTTTTAAAGCGCTTGCTGATGACGCCTTACAGCAGATTGTGAAACTCCAGCAAGATAAACTGCAAACTGTATCTTCCACCATACGAAGATATGAATCTTTAGGGATTATGAAAGCAGTTGGTCAAGCTCTCCAGCAACGCAAAGGTGAGGGACGACTGCAATATATCAAGCGGCAGCTCAATCTCTCCTGACCAGTTCGGCAACACCTCAAACAGTAATTTCAGATATTCGCTCAAGGACAGAATGATACAGGCGCTGAAAAATATCCTTATATCTGTCTGCTACTATCTCTTTAATAGAAATTACAGACAAATAAAGAGTTCCGTGTATTTTGATCCGGATTACTACCGGAAAATGAATCCAGATCTTGCGGTGACAGGAGTCGACCCTTTACTGCACTACATGACTCGCGGATTCAGGGAACTAAGATCCCCAGGTCCGTTATTTGATAGTCTGTATTATGGGATCCAGGTACCAGCGATAAAGGAGAATGGTCAGGATCCTTTACTTCATTTTATAAATGGAGGATGGCAGGAAGGGAATAAACCAAATATTCTTTTCGATCCTCTTTTTTATGCTCAGCAGTACTCAGATATAGATTTTTCTCACCTAAACCCTCTCACGCATTTTCTCCTACAGGAGAAGAAAGGGGTTTCTCCTTCTCCGTATTTTGATATCACCTATTATAAAAATACATATCCAGATGTTGCTGCGAGTGCAGACCATCCTCTGGTACACTACCTTTTAATCGGGACACAGGAAAAAAGACGGCCCAGCATCTATTTTGATACAGCATGGTATCTTGATAAAACCCCAGTTTTATGGGAAGGAGAGATGGATCCACTTACCCATTATTTTAAATTCGGCATACAAGAGAAAAAAAGCCCCTCTCCTCTTTTTGATCCGGGGTATTATACAAAAAACTATCTTTTAGCCGAGGTGCAAGATCCCTTTTTACATTATCTGCAGTATGGTATCCCTGTTGATCATCTGCCCTGTAGTTGGTTTGATCCTGCTTTCTATAGACAAAATTATCCGGAATCAAACAATGATTCTGTCACCCCCTTAGCCCATTATCTCTCCATTGGTGTGCATGGTGGTTTGTATCCCAACAGAGAAGTGGCCGATCTCCCCAATAAACCTATTATTTCACTCCTCGTCCCCGTGTATAACGTATCTTCTGTCCATTTAAATAACTGTATACGCTCCATATTGTATCAGTCGTATCCGCATTGGGAACTCTGTTTGGCCGATGATTGCAGCACCAGGGAGGAGGTTCGACCGCTCCTTGAACAGTGGGCCGCGCGTGACAACAGGATACAGGTAACTTTTCTTCAGGAAAACCAGGGGATATCTGGTGCGACCAATGCTGCAGCTGCCCTTGCCACCGGGACGTATCTCGGATTTTTAGATAATGATGATGAACTGACCAATGAATGTCTATTCAAAGTCGTGCAGAAAATAAATAGTGAAGAGGCAGACCTGTATTACAGTGATGAGGATCTGATAGGTGAGGATGGAACACAATTCAGTGCCTTTAGTAAACCAGACTTTAATAAAGAATTACTGCTCTCTCATAACTATGTGACCCATTTTGTGGTGAGCGCAAAACCTTTGTATGACAAAGTGGGTGGTTTTGACAGAGATTTCGATGGAGCGCAGGACTTTGATCTGTTTTTGAAACTGTCAGAACAGGCCAGGAAGATCGTCCATATCCCTGAAATTCTATATCACTGGCGGGCTTCGGAGTCATCTACATCCATTAATCATGACCAGAAACAATATGCCGACGATGCTGGCAGAAGGGCTGTTGAGGGTGCTTTGGCACGGCGGGGGATAGCTGGTGAGGTTGGATTGACCGACTGGAAATTTTTTTACCGAATCCATAAAGAATTGATGGGTTTTCCCCTGGTCTCCATTATTATTTTTTATAGAGTAGGGGATGCCTTTGTGAACTGGTTTCATGAACTGATTTCTCGCACCAACTATTCGAATACTGAATTTGTTGTTATCGCCGAGAGTGAACAACAGCTTTTGGCACTTGAACCGTTGGGGAATGATCCTGGCCGGAAACTCTCTTTGCTACTAAGCTCTACTGATGATACACCCGCAGCCCGCTATAACAGTGCAGTACGGAAAAGTTCCGGACAGTACATCGTCTTTCTCGACTCTTGGGTGCAGATCCAAACCAGTGATTGGCTGGAAGTTATGCTTGGACATGCCATGGAGGAAAACAGTGGTGTTGTTGGGGGCAGGATCTTACCGTTTCAGGGGGATGACCTTGTTTCAACTGTGCCAGACATCAGTCGGCAGTCTGATGTCTATTATGCCCGATTTCTGCAGCGCTGTTCGCAGCATATGAATGGACTGCAGTGCGTCCAGAATGTCCTTAGCCTTTCATGGGATCTGGCCATGGTTAGGCGTGACTGTTTTCTTGACAATAATGGATTTGCCGAAGTATCCCTTGGCCAACTCTTTGCCGATAGTGACCTCTGTCTCAGGCTACGGGCTAGTGGTTATGAAAACGTCTATACCCCTTTTGCTCTTGGCCAGTGGCTTATGGATGAGGAAAAACAGGTTTCCATTTCAAACTTATTAACACGGGCCGAAAAGATATTTTTTCAGAAAAAATGGCAGGAGGTGTTGCGAGGAGGCGACCCCTATTATAATTACGGAGCACTTGATCAGAGTGGTATCAGTCAGGGCGCTTTCTTGAAATGGTACGCTGGAGATGTGGTCTAATAAGGAAAACTTGTGGATTCGCCTTCATTGCAGTATGGTGTCTTTTTTGTCATTATCTTGGTTGATTAACCATTTAACCCCATTGGTTGTGTATGAAAGTTTCTGTCGTTATCCCTGCGTATAATCACGAAAAATTCATAGGTCCTGCCATTGACAGTGTCTTGAATCAAAGTTTCCAGGACTTTGAACTGGTCATCGTTGATGATGGATCCACCGACAATACAGCCGACGTGATTCAAAGCTATGCTGATGACAGAATCCACTATTTCTATCAGGAAAACCAGGATGCCTTTAATACTATCAATCGAGGGATGGGGCTGGCCACTGGTGAGTTTATATCCATTCTGAATTCAGATGATATCTATAGTCTCGATCGTCTCCAACGTCTGCTTGAAGTACAAAAACGAACGGGAGCCCAGTGTCTTTTTAGTGATGTGATTCCTATTTCGGATAGTGGTGAACAGTTTGTTGAACCGGATTTTGGTTGGAATGTCTGGCATCAAAAAAATCGTGATTTTTTCAAGAAGTCGGGGGATCTTTACTGCGCGTTTTTAAAGGGCAATTTCATGGTTACAACTTCCAATCTCTTTATGACACGTGTTGCTGCGGAAAAGGTTGGAAAATTCTGTTCCCTTCGTTATCTCCATGATTATGATTTTATCTTTCGAATGATGTTGGCCTTTCCAGATCAGGTACACTATCTGGATTCGGAGCAACTCCTGTATTATCGTATCCACGATGGCAATACTCTTGGGGAAGCCGCTATTACCGGGAGAGAACAGGATCAGGACGTGATTCGTAAGTATATGCTTGCAAAGGTCTCTGAAGAGTATAGAAAATATGTTGATGCCGGCTCTGATCGACTGCTAGAGTTGCAGCAGGAATTAAATGATGTACGCTTAACCTTGGCAGGTGGTAGAGAGCCAAGTGTTAGAGAGTTTGGAGCTGGATTTCTTTCTGCATTGAAATATAAGATTGGAAAGAAACTGAGCTCATGAATATACCGAAATATTATTCCCTGCCGTCTCTCATTCGCAAAGGAAAAAAAATAGCGTCAACCGTTGATACGGTGACTTTTGATCTCTTTGATACCCTCCTTATCCGCCGTATTCATGATCCGGATCTGGTAAAACTCCCGGTGGCTCGTTTTATAGCTGATATGGCCCAGGAAAAGGGCTTGGACTGGAGCCAGCAACGAGTGCAGAAGCTGCGGGATACTATCGAACAACGGCAACGACAGGAAACGGGTGGGAAGTTCGATGATCATGAGGCCTGTTATCCGAACTACATGCAGGAGATGCTCTCTGGAATTTTTGGTGAAGAGGGAGACGAGGCGATTTTTGATAGAGTTGCGGCCTATGAAGTGGCCATGGAAAACTCCATGCTGGTTCCCCGTGGCGAATTGATTGACTGGCTACGTGAGCTTCGGCAACAAGGAAAGAAAATATTCATTGTCTCAGATATTTATTTGCCCGCAATATATTTGAAGAAATTTGTAGCATATGCAGGATTTCTGGGTCTGGTGGATGATGTGATCTCTTCTGCCGACACCTTTCTTGCTAAGGCCTCTGGAAAGGCTTTCCCACTGTTACAGAAACAGTATGACCTGGATCCCACACGGTGGTTACATGTGGGGGACAATCCTGTTTCTGATGGATTGCGGCCTCTCGAGTTTGGGCTTCAGGCATTGGTGTTGCACGATGCCTCTGAAAAACGGCGTAAATCCGTTATTCGACGCCTGGTGAACTATAGCGATGGTCGACCGTTCTGGCGCGGCAGAGCCTTGCAGCAGCTGATGCAACCCCTTGAATACGAAAATATTGAACGGGATGATCTGTATGTGGAAGGCTATAGCTTTTTAGGGCCGATGATTGGGGCTTTTGTCCAACACATTGCTGAACAAAGCAGAAAACTTGCAATAGGTAAGGTATTTTTCCTTTCCCGGGAAGGCTGGACATTTAAGAAATATTGGGAACAAAGTATTCCCAGTATCTTTCCAGGTAGAAGGTTACCCGATACAGAGTATCTGTATGTAAGTCGTATGGCTCTGGCGGGAGCGAGTTGCGCCTACAGAGGCCTTAGCCAAACCAGTGCGGATATTGTGTTCCTTCCCTCTGGAAATGCTGACTTTCGTGATGTTTGTCGGATTTTTTCTCTTGACCCCATTCCTTTTGCTTCCCATTTATCCCGCCATCAACTAACAGACAAGACTGTCCTTAGTCATTTACACGAGGGCTATCTTCCATCTAACAGAATTCATTTTTCTGAGTTGATAGAGGACGATGCATTTCAGGCAGAGGTTAAACGTCAGACCCGCCCTGCCAATGATGCCCTACAACTTTACCTGGAAGATGTGGGGTTTTTTGATCACTCCGATATCGCATTGGTGGATATTGGCTGGCTGGGAACTATTCAGCGGTTTTTTTATGAGGCCATTGCCCATCGCTCGGATGCCCCGAAATGTCATGGAATGCTCTTTGGTGCGACCCGTGGTATTCCCTTTCCCACAACATCTGAAAATTCCATTGAGGGTGTTATTTACGATAAGCATAGGTTTGACTTCGCAGCATCATCTCTTCTTTATGCCAGGGATCTTTTTGAAGAGGCGTGTCGGGCGCCACACCCTACACTCAATGGGTATGGGCTCAAAAAAGATGGTGGATATGATTTGATTTTCCGTCATACGGATGACGATATTGGACGCGCAGAAAAAGAACAGGACGAAAATTATGCCCCTTTGCAACAAGGTGTTTTTGATTCAGCCAGATCCTATGCGGCAGCTTCTGCCCTGCTTGGCTACTCCCTCAATGATTATAAACCTTGGATTAATTATCTCTTAGTCAGTAAACTGGCCTTTCCGAAAACAAAAGAAATTTGTAATATCAGGCATAAACACCATCTTGATGATTTTCATGGAGAAAAGAAAGTGACAAAAGTGCACGCAAAGGTCCCTAAAAGCCTGTGGACTCTTTCGTCTGTTGCGCTACAGTTGAGTCCATTGCTAAGACTCAGGCTTTTTCTCCGCCACATGAAAGAAAGGCTGAATGAATAGGATATATCTGTAATGGCAAAAAAGATAATGAACAACGGTTATGATCTTGTCTCCAGCCCTATGCATCGGGTGTTCAGGCATTATCTATGCAGTCGCTTTATTCCCATGGGGTTTTATCACGGGGGGGCTGGACTCAAGTGTCTTGTCGTACTGTCCGTTACCCATTGTTTGGGACGGCCAATTTTCTGCTTTTTAACCCGTTTTGAACCGCAGATGGCGAGACTATATCGGGTTCGGGCTAGGATTTTTTCGTAACTATTCAGGGCACGTCATCTTTGATCATTCAGCCCTTTTCATAGAGCGTAACTCTTATGGAAAGGGCTGGATGACCGAACATAACGCACCCTGAGCCGTTACATTTCGTGTTTTTTTTCTGCGTTTTTTACTGTTACGCTGAATAGTTACATTTTTTCCAAGTAACCTCACTCAAGGCTTTTCTCTGTTAAAAATCAGGGACAAAAAATGAAATTTATCGATCTATGTATGAAATGGAAGTTCCCGTTGTTTCTTGGGATTGTGCTTTCCGTGCTGTATCTACATTTTTTTGAGAATAGGGCTGTTGTTGATCTTGATATCAATGTTTCCGAGAAGACCTGGTTTAATATTTATTGGGCTGATGCGGATCAAGGATACAGTCAGTGGAAAAGAGCAAGAGTTCTGGTGACCCCTGAGCAGAGACAGTATCGATTTTTTTTAACAGACCTGCGCAAGGTTGGTAAGTTGCGTATAGATACCCATCAATACCAGGGGGAAGTGCTTCTACATACATTGCTGATAACTCAGAATGGGGTTCAGCCTTTACAGTTTACAACAAAAGATGATTTTTCTCTTTTGCAACCAATCTTTCATATCAATTCCACTCTCATAGAAACAAATGGATTACGGGTGAATTCATCAGGAAATGATCCACAACTTGAGTTGATGCTAAATCTTCAAGACGGGTCTTCAAGAAGCTGGATACTCTTTACCCATATTGTTGCCATCCTTTCAGTTGTCTTTCTTTTCTTTTTCCTCACCGAAAATTTCCGTACGGAAGAGAAGTTTGTGCCTGTGTTTTTTGCCGTAGTATTTGCTCTTGTTCTTGTTATGGCAGCTATCACCAAGGAAAATGTGCACCCGGATGAATATGTACATCTTGATGCTGGTGAATACTATAAAACCAATTGGCTGCCGCCTGTGGTTGACGATCCTGAGATTAATCACACCTACAGTGTTTACGGGGTTTCCCGTTTGAATAGTCGTGAAGTATCATACCTGTTTACCGGCAAAGTGGCCGAGCTGGTTTCGTCCTTCAGAGTGACAAAACTTATAAGTCTTCGCATGTTCAATGTACTGCTCATGGGACTTATGCTGCTTTATCTCCTGAAAACTCCAGGAATACGCTTTATGGCGGCACCGCTCCTGATCTCTCCCCAGATTTGGTACGTTTTCAGTTACTGTAATTCCGATGCCTTTGCCATTGCCATCTCTTTTATTGTCGCTTGTCAGCTTGTGTTGCCCCATTCTCTGTTGAATTCATATCTCCTGGGTGAAATTGAAAAAAAGAAGCTAGCTTCTTTCATTTTATTGGGGATTTTATGCTCTTTATTATTTTTGCTTAAAAAAAATTATCTGTTTTTCATTGTTTTTATAGGAGCGTATGTACTTTGGCGGGTGCTGTTCCTGGTCGAAAAGGAGAAAAGCAAACAGTACCTGAAACGACTTACTGCCATTCTCTTATTGGGGGTGACTGTAACGGGGCTGCGGATAGGTGCTGATTATGCAGTGAATGGCTTGGACAGAACAGCAAGAATGGAGCAGATTCGTGAGGAGCTAGCTACTCCTCTCTATAAACCATCCACTTCCCTTGAAAAACAGCATTCTTTTTTAAATAGGAAAGCACGGGGCGAATCATTGGAGACACTTGTAGTTGCTGACCGTTGGTTTGAAAAAACGTATCGCAGCGCCTTTGGAATGTATGGATATTTTACTGCCGTTGCAGATGATGCATACTATAATACTGTTCGTTTAGCGGGTGTGGCTCTTTTTACATTACTCTCTTTTGCGGTGTTCTTCCGGGGCGGAAAAACTAGAAGTTTGCTGTTTGTTGTTTTTCTTACCTGTTCCTCGGCACTTGTCGGAGTATCGTTATATCATTCATGGACAGCTGATTATCAAACTCAAGGGAGATATCTTTTCCCTATTGTTCCTATGGCTTGTGTGCTGCTGTATCATACTCGTCATCTCATGCAGGGGGCAGTGTATAAGGTTTTGCTGACAGCCATGTTTTTATTGTCTGTCTATTCATTTGTTTTTATCGGTTTGCTTCAATTACCTAAAATATCATAGAGTACTTGCGAAGATCGGAGCATACAAGGACCACTGGAGTTTCTGGGGGGTGTTGTATGGATTATATATTTAATGAAGATTCAATAGGGCTCGGAGAATTGAATGTCGGGACTTTCTGGAAATAATAGAATGTCTGTAACTGTTCAGGTCGATTTTAGACTGAAAAAAGTCCAACAGGTTGGAAAGGAGTACCCTTAATGGAAGCGGTAAAAGAAACAAGGATATTCCACTCTTGTTTTCTTGTGGTCGAGAGATATGATCTGATACGGGCAAAATGCTCCGCGCCATGAACGGTACGTAAGCAACCTGCTATCTTGTTCGGCAAGATTGTTGGTAAAGGGCACATCGATATCATGGAAGAATGCGAGAATGGAATCCTCAAAATCACCTGATCGTACCAGGAAGTTTTGGGTTTTAGTCTTTACTCGTTGGCTCCTTTTCATTTTTGGAGGTGGTTTTTGGGTAACAAAAGTCCAAGAGAATTTATGAAAATCTGGCAAGAACAAAAGATGATAGTATAAAAAACTGTCTACTTGTACTTGACCATTCCACTTTACAAAATACACCTAAGTCTTGTTTTTCTCAAAGGTGTTTAATGGGCAGCTATCTACAGAGGTTATGCACTTGTTATACAAATTCAGGTCTTAACAATATTGGAGAAATAATTTCGTGAAATATCGTTCAGACATTGACGGCATAAGATGCTTTGCCGTAATAAGTGTAATTTTTTTTCATCTCAATAAAAAACATACTCCCAGGCGGATTCACCGGAGTAGATATGTTCTTCGTTATTTCTGGATTTCTTATCACTGGAATAATTATCGATGGAGCCCGTACTAATGCATTTGATATGCCTCGCTTTTATGCACGCCGGATACGCCGTATTTTTCCCGCATTATTTAGCGTCCTTTTATCTTCTTCACTCTTTGCGGTAGTAGCCTTTGAACCTGAGATGTATCAGAGGTTTTTTAACGAGTTACGGTTTGCAATACTCCAAATATCGAATTTTTTGTTTTCACAAGAACTCGGCTACTTTGATGCTTCAACAGAAACATCCCCTCTCCTTCACACCTGGTCTCTGGGGGTTGAGGAACAGTTCTATCTCATTTGGCCCATTCTCATCTTGGCTATTTTCAAGTTTGCTAAAAAAAGACTCGGTCTCATCCTGTCACTAATTTCTGTTCTCTCTTTTATCTGCAGCGAATATTTGGTCTCATCATCTCCACAACAAGCATTTTACATGCTGCATTCAAGGGCTTGGGAACTAGGTGTAGGAGGTATTCTGGCTAGCGGCTATATCCCTCAGATTAATTCTAAATCAATAAAAAACAATTTGTCATTCATCGGTGGTATTTTTCTGCTACTCTCATTTTTTGCACTAAATGACACATCCGCTTTCCCAGGTAAAAATGCACTCTTGCCTGTTTTCGGAACTGCTTTACTCATCTACACAGGAACATCGCAAAACACCTTAATATTCAAAATATTATCATGGCGGCCATTTGTTTTCATAGGTGCATTGTCATATTCTCTGTATCTATGGCACTGGCCTGTCATTATTTTTTATAAAACTATTACAGGAAATAAAATAACCCTCTCTGCCGGAATTGGATTGCTTTCGTTTACCTTCCTACTCTCAATCCTCTCCTATTATTTCATTGAAAGACCATGCAGATATGGAAGTTTTCCGAAGTTTGTTTTCCTCGCCTCCATACGGAAATCGTTACAAAAATCCATTGTTACCAAGAGCTGCTACTATCTGTGTTTATTCATTGGTGTTCCGACGTTGCTTACCTGGCTATTTTTACCGTCAACCTTTAATGAAACAAACGCACAAGCAACAACTATGACAATAGAAGTTCATTTGGTGGCTAGTAGCCATAGCCCTGACAAAGAGGAAATCAAAGTATATTGGGCTTACAAGGGTGGGGTGTTTTCTGAGAAAGACTCATCAACCTTAGCATATAGTCTAGAAAACCAAGTGGAAGACAATTTGTATCGGTTTGAATTCGTTCTACCAATCTTACAGCAACTTAGTATTATCAGGCTTGATCCACTTCTTGAAACTGGAGTAGTGGAAATTGTAAATGTCAGTTTTACAGGAGGCTTATTTAATAGTACCTATCATCCCGATATGAGAGCTATAAAAGATAGTATTGGAAGTGTTTTTGTTAATGTCAACACTTCATTCACTCAGAACACTCTTGTTGTTGAAAGCATAAAAACAGACCCCTATTTTATTCTGTTCAGAGATACAATAGATGGCTATTATGACAAAGAGGTCTTGTTCGTATTGTTTTTCTTCATAATGATATTCGTCAGTTTTGGCCCTCGTCTACTAACACATCCGAATAACAGCAAGAATACTCTGGTTGTTGGAATCACTTGTATTTTTATCACACTCATTTTCTCTTTTAGACTTCAATATTCAAATCACTCAAAATGGCGTTTTGTAGATGTTGGATTACATGACCTATGGCAATTACAAACCCCCAGAACAAACAGAGCCACTTTTCCTAAACCTGAGCAACCGGATGTTATCCTGATAGGCGATTCCCATGCTGGTCATTATGCTTTGCCTGTAAGTTCTTGGAGCAAAGAAAGAGGATTGTCATTTGAGGTCTTTGCAATAGCAGCTTGCCCTCCACTGCTTTTTGAGGAGAAGAATCTTTTATCAGGACGCTATCTTCGCTGCTCTGACCGTTATAAAAAAAAGATTACTAAAATATTGGCCAATCCAAATATTAAATATATCTTCCTGGCCATGCGACAAGACTTCTATTTTAGAAATTCACGGTTATTGTATAATGAGGTTGGGCTCGCAAGACTTGCACAGCAGGATCTGTTTGAAAATTCCTGCATTAGCACAGTGAACACACTAGCAAACACAGGGAAAACCATTATCATACTAGGCGAAGTCCCTTTATTGAAAGAGAATCCAAGATCCTGCCTGGGCCAGACTACTACACTTGTTTCATTATTGTACAGAAGCCAAGACACACCATGTGACATTGACAATGAATACAGTAATAAATTTCTTAAAAATGGCAGAGATATGTTTCAACGACTAGCCACTACTTCTGGAAATGTTTACTATTTTGATCCCACACCATACATCTCGAGCATATTTGATAAAAAAGATAGGGTATTGTATTTTGACGATAACCATTTAAACCACAATGGCTCGATACTATTACAGAGTGCCATAGCGAAAGAATTAGAAAATTTATAGAGATAAGCGTATACGCATAATATTTACCCGATTAGCAATCAAACTCAGGTAAATGCTTAGCGAAATTATTCACAATTGCTGAAAATATTGCTAATAGCAAGTCTCAGGTAAACAGAAGCCGCACGTAGTGCAGAGACATTTATAATGTATAAAGTCGGGATGTTGTCGTACCGACTCAAAATCAACCTGAGCTTTAGTGGTAATCAGATACATGTTTATGGTATGATCTTGTTGTTTTTCTAAGAGCCATTACTTGATTATTTCTTACAATGGCCAGCTATGATGCGGATGGTTGCTGCTTTTGTACTGATTGGCCCACTGGGATTATTTATGGGTATGCCTTTTGCTATTGGAATTGTCGGTTCCCATACAAAAAGGAAAGGGTGCCGTTGGATGGGCCTGGGCAATAAATGGTCTGTTTGCAGTTCTTGGCGGCGTGTGTAGTATTGTTCTTGCAATTTATGCAGGTTTCTTTAATACTTTGATGATAGCTTTTGCAATTTATATAATTGCTGGAATCTTATTGCCCTGATTCTTCAGGGTATAGGATATACGGGCAATAGGATATTGTCAGCAAAAGACTCTGGGACTGGTGGAGTAGGAAATAGATATGGAAAATTATAATATTCAAAAAAAGGTGTTGATTACCGGAGGAGCAGGGTTTCTTGGCTCTCATCTTTGTGAAACTTTACTTGATCAGGGCGCTGAAGTTCTTTGTCTTGACAACTATTTCACCGGGACAAAGAATAATATTAAAAAGCTTTTGGGCAATCCATTGTTTGAACTGCTTCGTCATGATGTGACCTTTCCACTCTACGTTGAAGTTGATGAAATTTATAATCTTGCCTGTCCGGCATCACCCATTCACTATCAGCATGATCCCGTGCAGACCACAAAAACATCAGTGCATGGCGCCATAAACATGCTAGGTCTTGCTAAACGTGTAGGTGCTAAAATATTTCAGGCTTCAACCAGTGAAGTGTATGGTGATCCAGAGGTCCATCCTCAGGTGGAGAGCTATTGGGGAAATGTGAATCCTATTGGTATACGATCCTGCTATGACGAGGGGAAGCGCTGTGCAGAAGCACTGTTTTTTGATTATCACAGGCAGCATGATCTTCGAATTAAAGTAGGGCGGCTTTTTAATACCTATGGCCCCCGTATGCATCCCAATGATGGAAGAGTTGTCTCTAACTTTATTGTTCAGGCGTTGCAGGGGATTCCCATTACCATTTATGGTGATGGCTCTCAAACACGATCCTTCTGCTATGTTGATGACCTGATCCGATTGATGGTGCTGTTTATGGAAAGTGATGATGATCTGACTGGACCCATGAATATGGGCAACCCCAATGAGTTCACAATTCTTGAACTTGCAGAACATGTGACTGAAATAATAGGATCATCATCTGAGATTGTTTTTAAGGATCTGCCTGCCGATGATCCTAAACAGCGTTGTGCCGATATCTCAATTGCACAAAATAAACTTGGCTGGGAACCTACAACACAGCTTAAGGAAGGACTTCGGCATACCGTGGATTATTTTGATGATTTGCTCGCAGGACAAAAAGAGTAGCGTACTTCCACCCAAATAATCAACAATGCAGGTGCTCTTTTTATGGCGATATTTATTGATGGTCACGTCCACCTTTATTCCGAGTTTTTTCTGGATCAATTCTTTGCAGCTGCATTTGAAAACTTTTCTAGTGCTGCTGCCAAACAGGGTGTTTCTGCTCATTCGCAATATGTTCTCGCCCTGACAGAAGGGGGAGCGTCCAATGTCTTCTCCCTCTTGTATCAGAAAGACCTTTCCCTGAACGATTCTTTTCATCTTCAAAAGACAGCAGAACCTGAAAGTCTTCTTGTCAGCAAGGGAAATCAGACAATTGTCCTTATTGCAGGGAGACAGCTGGTAAGCAAAGAAAATATTGAGCTGCTTTCTCTTTTTAGTCTTGTTAACATTGCAGACCGGACCCTACCTCTCAGGGATTTGGCGCAAAGGATTACCGACAATAAAGGGTTAGCTGTTGTCCCATGGGGTGTAGGAAAGTGGTTTGGAACACGAGAGAAAGTGGTGGCTGATCTTTTGGACTCCAGTGTCGATTTTCCCCTGCTTTGTGGGGATAACGGAAATCGCCCTCTATTTTGGCCAGAACCTGAGTTGCTGCGTCGAGCATGTGACTCCGGAATTCCTCTTTTGTCCGGGAGTGATCCCTTACCGCTGTCATCCCATGGCAGACGTCCGGCATCGTTCGGATCGTTTCTCCGTCATGGCGAAATATCCATGGACAGCCCAGCTTCATCCCTCAAACAACTATTAGTTAGGACAGCGTCAGAAAAAATAAAATTGGAATCCTTTGGTCGTCGGATTGGCTCTCTGCAATTTGTGAGTGATCAGTTACGTATTAATCTTCGTAACCGCTTACCTGGTTCCTCCTCTGCCGCTCAATAAATTAGATGAAACGCATTATTCCTTCAAATGACAACGAGTAGTTCATCAATATGACGCATGACCTCTAGGTCAACAGTATTGACTGGTTTAGGTTGATAATAAACACTGCCCCTACTTATACCGATCAGTTGAGTTTGGCGACTGATGGATAAGGCGTGACTGCGTTAATCATCTTCTTGGAGTCTCGTGCCTCGCTTACATGCGCTCAGCAATCTCACCTTGGTGAGCGCCTCTTCTAAAAAATCATTCTCTCTTTAACATGATACTGTTTTAAAAGGCTTAAGTCGTTTTTTTATTGAAGAAGAAATGGTAATATGTCTTGCTGACTTGATTCAACGTCGATTATTCTCTGATATGGCGGGAATGCTAAGTGAACACGATCTCAATATAATTGCTTCAGAGATGGCTTTACTACTGAAGTGGTCACCTGTAGATCTCGCACAGGAAATTGAAGAAGTGAAGCAAGTTACTGGATGAGTATGATTGTTTTGTGACACAAGAAAACCGTAAACTGAAATGGAGTAGTGGTAAGTGTCAGAAATATTGGTTGTGGGTGGTGCTGGATATATAGGGTCGCATATGTCAAGTATCTATATGGAAAAGGCTTGAAACCCATTGTACTGGACAACCTGAGTCTTGGCCATAAAGAATCGGTGAAATGGGGACCGCTCTATGTCGGGGAACTTGATGACCCGAAAATACTTTCTGATATTTTTTCCCGCCACGATATTAAGGCTGTCATGCATTTTGCAGGTTTTTGCTATGTTGGAGAATCCCTTGTTGAACCACTGAAATATTACCAGAACAATATCGCAGCCACACTAGGGCTTCTCTCATCAATTTTGGATCATGGCATTGATAAAATAATTTTTTCATCCTCCTGTGCAACCTATGGTGAGCCCGAGAGTTTGTCAATTAGTGAAGGGCAGTCTCAATAGCCCCATCAATCCCTATGGCCGAACAAAACTGATGATGGAAAACATTTTGGATGATCTTGATCATGCCAATGGTCTAAAATCAGTCTGTCTCAGATATTTTAAAGCTGCAGGAGCAAATCCGGAAGGGGAACTTGATAAAGATCATGATCCGGAAACCCATCTTATCCCTCTGGTGCTGTATGCGGCTCTTGGCCCAATAAAAGGACTTACGGTATTTGGCAAGGACTATCCCACTGAAGATGGAACCTGTATGAGGGATTATATTCATATTAATGAACTGGCTCAGGCGCATTCTCTGGCACTGCTGCATCTAATGGATGGCGGTATCAGCAAAAAAATAACATTGGAAACGGCAATGGCTACTCCATATTGGACGTCATCCAAACTGCCAGTAAGGTTAATGGAAAGGATATTAAGTACACATTTGCAGATCGAAGGCTTGGAAATCCAGCGGTGTTTGTAGATTCTGTAGAAAAGATAACTCGTGAATTATGTCGGAATCCTGAATTTAATACCCTTGAAACAATTTTGCAGACTGCATGGAACTGGCATTCGCATAATCCTGACGGGTATTGAATCGGTAAAAGGTAAAGAATAAAATATTGTTTGTTCCAACTATCATATTTTCAATCCCTAGATTACAAAGGTATTTGGTGTCATGAATGAAACATAACAGGATGTGTGAATGAAACGTGATTTAAGCCTATTGGCCCATACTCAATTTGATGTGATTATTGTGGGGGGAGGCATTACCGGAGCATGTCTTGCCCATGATGCTTCGCTACGTGGTTTGCGCGTGGCTTTATTAGAGAAAGCAGATTTTGGTATGTCCACTTCAGCGGCCTCTTCCAAGTTACTCCATGGTGGCATACGGTACTTGCAACAATTTCAATTTGGCAAAGTCAGAGAGTCGGCCAGGGAGCGTTGTATCTTTCAGGTTATTGCACCGCATCTGACACAGTATATTCCTTTTATGGTGCCAACTGTTCAAGGGAGTTTTATGAAAGGAGCTTCTGCCATGAAAGGTGGAATGTTTCTGTATAACCTGATTTGTAGCGGTCTTAACAAGATGATTTCCGATAGCGGGAAACGTGTACCCAAAGGAAAATTCTATACGAAAAATGAAGCTGTGGCCTTGGTTCCACTACTTGCTGGTATTGAAGGGATGAGTGGCGCTCATACCCTCTTTGAGTCGCATATGTACAGCTCGGAAAGGATGACTTTGGCCTTTATGAAGACTGCTGTTTCCAATGGGGCGCAAATTGCCAATCATGTAAAAGTTATTCGTTTCTTGAAGGATAACAACAGTATTGTTGGAGTTGTTGGCCGAGATGAGTTGAATGGGAAAGAGTTTGAAATACAGGGAACCCTTGTTGCCAATGCTGCAGGCCCGTTTATCCCTCAACTCAATCAGTCCATGCAAAATCTGCAGCTGAATAAGAATACCACAGGATATTCTAAAGGTATCCACATAGTAACAAAACAGATCTGTAAAGATTTTGCCCTGGCGATAGGCAGTACCAAGAAAACAGAAGGATTGGTAACCAGAGGAGGTCGTCATTTTTTTGTGATCCCGTGGCGTGATAGATCCCTTATAGGGACCACCAATGTGCCATATGAAGGAAATCTTGATGATTTGTCGGTCACCCAAAAGGATGTTAAGGATTTTCTCGCTGATATTAACGCTCTTTTACCTGAGATTCAACTACACGATGAGGATTTGTATTATGCCTTTACCGGTCTGTATCCATTGGTAAGTGAAGAGATTAAGACGGATACTTACCAGGGGACCGGTACCTATCAAATTGTTGATCATTGTCAGGTGGATGGGGTAGAAGGGGTGATATCTGTCCTTGGTGCCAAGTACACTACCGGTCGTATAGTTGCAGAGAAGGCCATAGATATTGTATTGAAAAAGCTGGGAAAGCAGCAGGAAATATGTCAAACTGCAGTCACTAGGCTTCTTGAGGGAAGAGTCGATGATTTGCATGGTTTTATTGCTGCCAAAAAACAACAATATGATGGTATAGTGGCTGCTGGTAGTGTTGAATATTTAGTCAATGTCCATGGAAGTGAGATAGATACAGTCATTAAGTATCTTTTACGGGAAGAATCATTTTTAAACAAGCTCACTGTTGATCGGGAAACATTAGTAGGTGAAATATATTATGCCATGGATGAGGAGATGGCTTTTACTCTTTCTGATGTGGTTTTTGCGAGAACCGGGCTGGGAACCATTGGTCCCCCCGGGGCAGACATTCTTTTGAGAGTGGCTCAGATCATGGCTGAAAGGCTTGATTGGAGTACTGAAAAAATGGAAGCTGAAATTGAGAGTGTTGAAGCACAATATAGCTATCTAGTGAATGTGTAGGAAATTTGCTATGGTGGTTATTATGAACGATTGGGTCTGCTTCAAATTGTACATATGAGTACCTGGCAAATAGGTGTTGTTGTTTGTTACCCCCTTTTAATCACTCTTTGAACTGTGAAAATAATTCATATAGCTCCCACTCCATTTTTTGCCAACCGCGGCTGTCACATCCGTATACGCAATGAAATCGATGGTCTCACTCGGAAAGGGAACCAGGTCATTCTCTGTACCTATGGATTGGGTCATGATGTTAAGGGAATTGATATACGGCGCATTGTTTCTATTCCAGGCTACAACCAGACCAAGGCAGGTTTTTCTCCTTTTAAATTTATTGCCGATATCTTTCTTTTTTTTCTTGTCCTCAAAACTGTGTGGAAAGAAAAACCTGATATATTACACGGACATCTCCACGAGGGAGCGCTGATTGGCTGGGCAGTGAAGATGATTTTGTTTTGGCGAAAAATCTCTTTGCTCATGGATATGCAGGGAAGTTTGTCTGGCGAGTTAGGAGCGTATGGTGTCTTTCAATCGTTCCCCTTTGTTCTTCGGTTTTTCTTTTTTTTGGAAAAGATAATTTGTTCCTTTCCTGCGGTCATTCTTTGTTCTTCAAAAAACTGCCTGAATTTTCTTGTTACAAAATGCGGAATAGCAAAGGAAAAGGGATTGGTTCTGGTCGATGTCGTGCCTGATATTTTTTTCCAGGAGAGCAATACCACAGATTTGAGAAAGAAATATAGTATTCCTGCTGATAAACATATTGTCATCTATACAGGTTCGCTCTTGCAGGGAAAAGGTATTGATTTCTTGCTGGAGGCAATGGGAATGGTATTGTCGAAAAGGAATGATCTGTTTTTTATTCTGGTCGGATACCCCAAGGAAACGGTAGAACAGTACATTCAGAGATCCAGTTTAGAAGACTGTTGTTTGGTCGCTGGAGAAGTTTCCTATGATGACCTTCCCTCCTGGCTCTCGGTTGCACAGTTGGCAGTTGATCCTAAAGGGGAAGATTCGGGCGAGGCAAGCGGCAAGATATTACATTATATGGCAAGCGGGTTACCCGTGGTTTGTTTTGATACTGTCAATAATCATAAATATCTTGATGAAAATGCATTTTTTGCCCCATCTATCACAGCAAGTGACCTGGCCAATATGATAGAAAAGGGTATTGATGAAAAAAACGATGCCGTTGTTTTTGCAGAGAAAGGGAAGATAAAAGCGAAAAATGAATATTCTCTTGGGGGTGTTTCAGATAAGCTGCATTCTTTGTATTTAACTCTCTGATATTATATAAACATCTGAGATGTACTCAAAAATAGATTAAGGACGTAAATTGTTATGACAGAGAAAAAAATATCTGCTAGGAGTCGTGTTTTGGTTACCGGAGCAACTGGTTATACCGGCATAGTCCTGGTGAAACGGCTCCTGGAAGCTGGTGCAAAAGTACGGGCCATTGCCAGAGCAAGCTCTGATCTTTCTCCTTTTAAGGAGATGGATGTGGAGTGGATTCGCGGAGAAATCTTTGATAAAGAGACCATTCATAAAGCCATGGATGGTATCCAGTATGTTTTTCACGTGGCGGCCGCATTTCGGGAAGCTAAAAGTACAGAGCAGGATTACTGGAATGTCCATGTGGGAAGCACTCAGCTCCTCTGTGATGAAGCCCTAAAGCAACCCGATTTTAAACGTTTTGTTCATGTTTCCACCATGGGAGTGCATGGACATATCGTCAATCCTCCAGGTGATGAAAACTCTCCCTTTGCCCCTGGTGACGGGTACCAACGGACCAAGGCTGAGGCTGATAAATGGATTGCTGAATTTGGCCCGAAAAACAATCTTCCCTTCACCATCATAAGGCCCTGTGCCATCTACGGGCCAGGGGAAAAACGTTTACTGAAACTCTTTAAGATGGCTAATAAATCGTACTTTCCGATCCTTGGTAAAGGAAAGTGCTGGTATCATCTTGTCCATGTGGAAGATCTTGTGGGAGGAATGATGCTAGCGGCCGTTGAAGAAAAAGCCCTGGGTGAAGCCTTTATCATCGGATCAAGTGAACCCATTCAACTTGAAGATATGGCCGCTATCATTGCAAGAGTCTATAAAAACAAATTGCGGGTCCTTCGCCTTCCTATAGGTCCATTTTTTCTCATGGGCGATCTGTGTGAATTCCTCTGTAAACCCTTTAAGATCGAACCACCTATTTATAGACGCAGGGTAGCTTTTTATTCCAAAGATCGGAATTTCAGCACTAGAAAAATGCAGGAAGTCCTTGGTTATCAGCCCCTCTATGAAAATGAAGCGGGGATTGTCGAATCAGCTAACTGGTACAGGGATCATGACTGGCTCTAAGAACATTGATAAAGAGAATCTCAGCCAGGAGTTACACCGTAAATCCGGCGGTGCTCTTGGTGCCTATCGTGGCAAAGTTCTTGGTAGTCGTGCAGGCTTTCTGCAATTGCTTCGGTTGGAGCTGGCAGCTTTGTTTTGTCAGAATCTTGGCGGTGGGCTTGGTTACCTTGTCAGAAAAAAAATACTGGCGCCATTGTTTCAGAAGTGCGGAAAAAGTCTTATCCTTGGTAAAGGCATTGTGTTACGTAAACCTGGGTATATTGAGATTGGTGATAATGTGGCCATTGATGACTATGTCATGCTCGACGGCTGCTGCGAGGGGGGGACTGCTATACGGATAGGTGATAATACAATTATCAGCAAAGGGTGTGTTATTCAGGCTAAAACCGGTCCCCTCGATATTGGAGTTCATTGTGATATCGGTGCACATACGGTTATTTCCAGTATTAGTGGTATTACTCTGGCTCCTTCTGTTCTCATTGCAGGTAATTGCTATATAGGTGGAGCCAGATATCACCTTGAAGATCTAAATATTCCCATCATGGATCAGGGGATTTATTCTCGAGGACCTGTTTCCATAGGCGAGGGGAGCTGGATTGGTGCCTCTGCAACTATTCTTGATGGCGTCACTATTGGCAAGGGCTGTGTGATTGGTGCCGGCTCTCTGGTGACTGCTGATATCCCGGCTTACAGTGTGGCTGTGGGGGTGCCTGCCAGGGTAATAAGAGGTAGGGAATAAAACGATTTGCTGCTTTACAGGTGGATATATCGTAATTATCTATTGCAATGGAGATAATGTTGTGCACCGGATGCGATTTGTGAAAATTCTTTGTGTGGTACCAATACTGCTGCTTGGTTTTCTGTTCTATGTTGATAAGACGGTTAGTCTAAAGTCTTTAAGAATTGTTTGTCTTGGCGATTCAACCACCTATGGTCATAGGTTGCAAGATCCGCTAAGCCAAAGTTATCCTGCCAGGTTGAGTGTCCAGGCCCGTGGAAGTTGGGAAGTCCTCAATTGTGGCGTAAATGGTGCAACCGTCCTGCAGAAGGGCGATATTCCCATAATTTCCCAGAATGTCTATCAGCGTGCCATTGTTTCTCGACAGGATGTCGTGGTACTTATGCTAGGCACCAATGATAGTAAAGATACCAATTGGCGCTACGCGAATGAATTTGTCGCTGATTATGTTGCTCTGGTGCAAAAGTTACAGGGATTGTCTTCTCATCCCCACGTTATTGCCTGTTCAATTCCTCCCATTTTTATAGATTATCCTAATGGCCTTACAGCAAAACGAGACCTGGAAATCAATGATCTTTTGAAAGAGGCTATGCTTACAAGTGGAGCGGATTTTCTCGATATTTACACCCCTTTGTCCCAGGAGCCATCCTTTTTTACTGATGGTGTTCATCCCAATACTCGTGGTGCACAGGAAATTGCAACACTGGTATTTAACAAAATAAAGAGCCTGTAAGGCTGTTACTTAAAAAAAACTTTATGAAATGTGCATTCTCAATTCAATGGGTAAACAGATTCTTGGTTCTGGCTTGTGTTTTTTTTATCACTGCCTGCAATAATCCTCCCAACAGCGATGCTGATCCACTGGAGCACTTTACAGAATCCCACACCCGTGTCGTCTGGGTACAGGAACAGGGGGCTGGTGCAGATACCTTTGGCTTTGGTGAAAATTTTAAACTCATGGGCTACGATTCCCGTGATGGCCAAAAAGAGCGGGCGTTGCTTGAGGAAACTCAGAATTTTTTCAAACCTATTATCACCCCTGATGGCAAAGAAGTTGTTGTATCCAGCCGCAGTCGCCATGAAATTCATCTCGTTGATTTTAAAAGTGGAAAAATAAAACCAATGGGCAAAGGTGTTGCTGTGGATGTATGGCAAGACCCTGCAACTGGAACAACATGGGTCTATGCTCTTGCCGGGGATGGCCCTGAGAATAAGTATTTCACCACTCATCCTCTGATCCGCTTCCCTCTGAAGAAACCCAAAAAACGCGAGCTGGTTTGGAATAAAACACACCTTTCCTGGAGCAACTTTGATATGTCAAGGGACGGTAAATTTGCAGGTGGGCTCTTTCCGTGGCCGCATGCTGGTATCCTGCTTTTTGAACAGGATACCTGGAAAAAGTATGGAAAGGGTTGCTGGACTGCACTCAGTCCGGATAACAGTGCAATTCTCTGGGTCTTTGATGGGTTACATCGCAATTTAAATTTCGTTAACCCATTCACTGCAAAATTCTGGACTACTAATATCAATAATGCTGTAGGAATAGGTGGTTTTGAGGTGTACCATCCTCGCTGGAGTAACCATGTTCGCTATTTGACCATGACCGGCCCCTATGTTGAGGGAGAAGGCGGAAACAAGATAAATGGTGGTGGACAAAAAGTTGAAGTTCACGTGGGCAGGTTCAGCCCAGATCTGAAATCCGTGGAAGCCTGGTTTCAGGTGACTCATAATGATCGAGCCGATTTTTATCCCGATGTATGGATTGCAAATGGCAGTGAAAGTAATTTTGGAGTAGGCCAGACCAAAGAGATACCAATGGTCGCAGAAGGGCAGAACACTGACTGGCCTGGAATTCCAGACCAGCTGGTCTTTCTGTGGCAGGATGTTATGGCTGAAAATAAACTGGGTGATGAGAGTCTGCTCGGGTTTAGTCAATTTGGAGTCGTCCCTAAGCATCGCGCCCGTTTTAATCGCTTTCTTGAAATGGATTTGAATGGTGCGGGGTTTGTCGCCTCCTTACCCGGAAAGAAAGTTCTTGCAGCATTACAAAAGAAAGATGGTGTTGGAATTGAATTTTTGTATACACCTTTTGCCACAAGCCCAGAGGACAGTGGCCAAGTACTCCGTCTGCAAGATAATGGAAAGAATGACTTTTTAACCGTTTCTCAGAGGGAAAGGAGCTTGTATCTCGAACTCTTTGTACGTGATAAGGTTATTGGAAGTATTGAAATATCTGATGCCCTTCAACAGCACCGTCCTGAACATTTTTTTATAGATATGCAGGGCAAACAGTTGAAACTGTATTCCAATGGAAAACTCCAAAAAGAGATAGCCCTCAAAGACCAGCCACTTTCATCATTACAGGATATAGCTCTTCTCTTTGGCAATCCCGATACAACTGACTCTGCTCTGAATGGGGCTCTTTCCCATGTCGCAGTATATGCAGGATCCAGCTCAAGCTCTGACGTCGCCAGGAGAGCCCATATGGTGACTGGAGATATTGAGGCACGAAAAGAAGTGAAAACTGTTCAATTTAAAGGTGAACTCCTGGAGGTGTCTGCGGTTCCGGCTCCTGACTCTCTTGGGGCATATCGGCGTGCACTGGTGGTGAATCGGTATCATGTCGATACGGTAGAAAAAGGGGAGTATTCTGAAAAGGAAATCCTTGTTGCCCAATGGGCAGTACTTGACCGTACGATTCTTCCTGAGACAAAAGAATTTCAAGTCGAAAAAAGTATGGAAATAAGAGTGGAAAAATTTGATCAACATCCGGAGCTTGAAGGGGAACGCTTGATGATGGATATGTTTGATCCAGATCTTGAACTTTATTATCAGGTCAGTTCCTGATTCCCCCCCTCTACCTGCGGCCTGCTGACTGATGGTTTTCTCTTCTCACCTGTTTCTTTTTTATTTTTTACCTTTAAGTCTTGGCCTCTATTATCTGATGCCGATTCGCGGCAGAAATCTGCTGCTTACTCTGCTCAGTTATCTTTTCTACGGCTGGTCCAATCCACTCTTTACTCTGCTGATGTTTTTTTCCACCGTTGTGGATTACATCTGTGGCTGGGTTATTGGTGGAACCAGGCCTGTTAGCAATCTGACAAAGAGAAAAATTGCTCTTTGTATTTCCATCGTCACTAATCTCTCACTCCTCGGAATTTTTAAATACAGTCATTTTGCGCTGGAAAATTATAACCTGTTACTCACAACTTCAGGGCTTGAAGGGTTAGGGATAGAAAATGGTTTTCGTTTTATTCTGCCTTTGGGAATAAGTTTCTATACCTTCCAGTCAATGAGTTATTCTATTGATGTGTATCGTGGCGAAGCTAAATATCAGAAGAACTTTATTGATTTTGCCTGCTACGTTTCCATGTTTCCTCAGCTGGTGGCCGGCCCTATTATTCGCTTTCAGGAAGTTGCTAATCAGCTGGCAGTACGTACCCATACCATGGAGAAATTTTCTCGTGGTGTGGCGTTCTTTTGTCTTGGCATGGCCAAAAAAGTTTTGCTTGCCAATGGTTGTGGAAAAATAGCCGATGTTACTTTTGCCGCGGGTTCAATGCACTGGATTGATGCCTGGTATGGGGCTGTGGCCTACGCTTTTCAGATTTATTTTGACTTTAGCGGCTATTCCGATATGGCAATCGGCCTTGGATTAATGTTTGGATTTGTTTTTCCTAAGAACTTCAGTTCACCCTATAAATCAGCTTCTATTACAGAGTTCTGGCGTCGCTGGCATATTTCCCTTTCCACCTGGCTCCGTGAATATCTTTACATTCCTCTGGGCGGCAACAGAAATGGACGTGTGCGAACTGCACTCAATCTCCTGATTGTCATGTTTCTTGGCGGGCTCTGGCATGGTGCGTCGTGGAATTTCATAATATGGGGGCTTTTGCATGGTGGTTTGCTGGGGTTTGAGAGGAGTCGAGAGCGACGTTCTCTCTATTTTAAATTGCGAAGGCCTCTACGTATTGCCATGACTTTTGTCCTTGTTGTTCTGGCCTGGGTATTTTTCCGTGCAGAAACTCTACCTGGAGCTCTGAGCTACCTCGGATCAATGTTTGGACTTGCCCTGGTACCTGAAACTTCGCTGCTACTCGGGGGAATAATATATCAGCCATACTTCCTTCTTGTTATGGTGATTGCTTCACTTGTGGTGTGGCGGGCTCCTCAAAGCTGGGACTGGACGAGAGAACTCAGCCTGGGTAAATCAATTCTTATTGCAATACTGATGCTTTTTTCAATTATTCTTTTAACCCTGCAGTCCTATAATCCTTTTATCTACTTTAATTTCTAATGATGAAGAGTAAACTCAACAGAGAAGAACTAGCTGCTCTTGAGGTCGGACATACCACGGTATCCCAGTCGCTGGCCCGCATTATAGTGTTCTGTTTTCTTATTCTTATCAGCCTGGTTCCCATGTTGCAGTTGTTTCTCGATTACAGAAATCCGGATCAGCAGTCAGTACCTACTTTTCTAAGGACACTGTTTAATGGAAATACTTCTACACTAGATGGGGAATTGTCAGCAGTCGCCACGATTAGACAAAACAATACTCAGTTACTCAAAGGCATGGAGGATTTTGAAAGGCAGCTTGAGGAAAATAGTTTTTTACGGGATAAACTACTGGCACCTGGGCAGCAAACATTACTTAGTCTTGGATATGGCAATGAGAAGGTGTATCCAGGGAAAGAGTCATGGTTATTTTACAGGCCAGATATGGATTATCTAATGGGTCCCCCTTTTCTTGATGCAGATCGTCTTGAGCAGAGGCGTGCCGGTGGGAAACTCTGGGAAAATCCGATACAGCCCGATCCGGTCGTTGCCATAATCGATTTTTACAGGCAGCTTTCCCAGCGTGGTATTCAGCTGATTCTTATGCCAACCCCAATTAAGGCCAGTATTCAACCTGAATTGTTCAGCTCAGGTGCATATCGGCTACCTCTGCAGAATAGATCTTGGAGTGAGTTTGTTGTTGCAATGGAAGAAGCCGGGATTTTGCTTTTTGATCCGGCCACGTTCCTTGTTACCTACCAGAGAAATAAAGCCACATCCGCTTATTTACAAACGGACACTCACTGGACTGCCCACGCCATGGAATATGTTGCCGAACAGTTAAGTAATTATATCCAGGCAAAGATATTGTTGTCTACGGACACAATTTCCTTCAAACGCCACCAGAAAAGTGTGATGAATAGGGGTGATATAGATGTCATGCTCATGCTTCCCGAAGAGAGAGACGTCTATCCTGAAGAAGAAATGGTAATTCATTCCGTTGTAACAACTGGAAATGAAATGTGGCAGGCAACAACGGATGCTGAAATTCTTTTGCTCGGTGATTCATTTTCAAATATCTATTCCCTTGGTGGAATGGGTTGGGGGGAAGGATCCGGGTTTGGCGAACAGCTCAGTTATTTTCTACAACGCCCCCTTGACAGCATACTCCAAAATGATTCAGGTTCCTTTGCAACCCGTGAGTTGCTCTCAAGGGAACTTGCTCGCGGCAGAGACAGACTTGCTGGAAAAAAAGTAGTTATATGGCAATTTGCAAGTCGTGAACTTTCATCGGGAGATTGGAAGAAGATTGCAATGGAGCTGAAAGAGAAACCACAGAGTGATTTTTATTGTCCAGGGCCTGGTGAGACAAAAAATGTTACAGCCACCGTTATTGCACTTTCACGATCGCCTCTACCCGGATCTGTTCCCTATAAGGATAATATTGTAACTCTGCTTCTTGATGATATTCGTGATATCGTTACGGGAGAAAATTTTGGACAGGCCCTGGTATATGGCTGGGGGATGCAGGAAAATGTGCTGATGCCTTTTGCAAAGATACGGATAGGTGAAAGCATTACTGTGAAGCTTACTGATTGGGATATGGTTCAGGGCAAATACTCATCCTATCGCCGATCTACACTTGATGATGAAATGATTGAACTAGAGCTGCCCGTATGGGGGGAGATACTACCATGAAAATATTTTCGATGATGTTTGTTTTAGTCTTGATATTTACAATGGCGTCACATGGCGTCGCCGCATCGTCACAGCAACAGATTGCAGCTCTTGCTAAGACAGCCGATGAAAATGGTGTTGTACAGGGAAAAGATGGCTGGCTTTTCTTAAGAGATGAGCTTGAACATCTTGGAAGTAAGGCCTTTTATGGACCGGAAGTCCTTAAATCGACAAAGACAGCAAAAAAGGAATTTGCTGATCCGCTTCCCGCAATTATAGATTTTAATAATCAACTGAAAGCACTTGGTATTGAGCTTGTATTTGCACCGATTCCTCCAAAGGGATTGATCTATTCCAATAAGCTTCCAGGCGATTTCAGTCCAGAGAGTGCAACAGAACTTGAACGGCCCTACAGGGAATTCTATGCATTGCTTTCTGCACAGGGGGTGAATGTCCTGGATTTAATCCCAGATTTTCTGGCTGCCAGGGAAAATAAACAACTCTATTGTAAAACAGATACGCACTTTTCAGGGGCTGGACTTGCTCTGGTTGCTGAAGAATTCAGCCGAATGATAAAGAATAAAGATTGGTTTAAGAGTACGGAGAAAAAAAACTATTCAGAGCAGGAAAGAACTGTTTCAATACATGGCGATCTTGCAGTAATGCAAAAATCAGATTCCAGAGAAGATATTTCTTTAGAGTTCGTCACAGATAGTGCAACCGGAAAGGCAGAACTACCTGATGCAGTAAGCCCTGTATTGTTACTTGGAGATAGTCATACACTGGTTTTTTCCGTTGGGGGTGATTTGCATACCAATGGAGCCGGCCTTTTCGATCAGTTAAATGCAGAACTTGGTTTTGCGGTGGACTTATTAGGCGTTCGCGGCTCAGGAGCCACTGCCAGCAGAATTAAATTCTATCAGCGTTCTCGAAAGGATATTTCGTTTCTTCAAAAGAAAAAAATAGTCATTTGGTGTCTCAGTACCAGAGAACTCACTGGAAGCGGCGGCTGGCGGAAAATACCTATTGCAAAAAAATAACATCGCACTATTGTCGAACCACATAACAAATTCTGTAAGGGGCTAATTAACTGCAATGTTGTATTGTTTCTTACAATTACTTTTTTTGGGGAAGAATTGTAAATGAATAAGAAAAAGATAATGTCTCGGGGACTGGTATCATTGCTTGCTGTACTTTTTGCTCTGCTGCCTGTTCAGGTAACACTTTGTCAGGCTGCAGAGTCGACTGTAGTCTCACTACCCGTTGGAGGAAGTCTCGCGGATGGGAATACCGAGAAAAAGAAGGTAGTCCGAACGTCTAAAGACGCCTTTGATGAGGCTGAAAAGTCTGAAGATGACGAAGAGTCATCAATTTCAACGGGAATGTGGATCGGAATTGGAGTTGGTGCTGCCGGTTTGATAGGCGTTGCCGTTGCAGTCGGTGGAGGCGGTGGTGGAGGGGGCGACGAGCCTCCAGCTCCCATAGTGCCACCAACCGCAGCTCAGATAGTTGATGCCTGGGCTGCTGCAGGTAATCAGCCAGGAAGTGGTAGGACATATACAGGTACTTATCATTTATATGATGGCGGTTCTCTCGGTTATGATTTACAGGTGAGCTCGGGAGAACACTTAGTGGGGAGTGGTAGCTGGAGAATTACTGGATATCAGTTGGATATTCATACAGATCACGGATCTTTATATAGCGGTTCATTTGTACCCGGCAATATTAATACTATTAACATGAATGCTAATACCGGCTGGAATTTGACACTCAATAGAATATGATTGGGATGGGTGTGGGGAACACCATATTCTGCAACACCGTGTAATGTATGGTTTGATAGAAAAACAGATACCGAGTAGAAAGATAAAGCAAGGAGGCAGGTGATGCTGCTCCTTGCTTTTTTTTTTGCTAACTACTCCGTAACCAGTTACATGTTGTGCTTATTCTACATTTCTTACTGTTAGGCTGAATAATGACACTACTCCGACAGTATAACTCAGGTTCTTATTAATGAGAATGAAACGAATAAGCTACATCTTGCGTTTTCTAATCACCGCAGTCCTTTTGTTCTATGTCCTGCAAAAGGCAGGTCTCTTTGATGGCGAAAAGCGTGCTGAACTTTTTGTGTTATTGCGTTCAGTCAGTATCCCACTCCTTCTCCTCTCTTTCTTCGTCTCTCTCCTCCTCAACCTGTCAAGTGGTTTTAAATGGTACCTTCTGCTGCGATCAAGGGGGGTGGATGTAAGTTTTTTAAGGGCATGGGGCCTGTATATGGTAGGTATTTTTTTTAGTCTGTTTCTGCCCACCAGTATGGGGGGAGATTTGATACGAATCCATGAACTTGGCAAAATGACAGGCAAACGTGCAGAGGCTGCAGCATCTGTTTTCATAGAAAGGTTTTCAGGAATGGTGATTCTTTTTCTTCTCACCATTTTTGCCCTGTTTATGCAGCGTCAGCTGTTATCGGTTGCCTGGATGTCCATTAGTCTGTTGTTTGCGGTGACCGCAAGTCTTGCCCTTATTTGGATTATTGTGGATGAGAGACCCTACCGTTTTATCGCGTCTCTACTGAAAGAACGTACAGGATTTCTTGATAAGATATTACACAAGGTTGATAAGATACACGCTGCTGTTCTCGAGTACAGGGATGACCGCTTAGCCCTTTTTGTGGCACTCGTCAATACCTTTGTTTTTTACTTTCTCGCTGTCCTTAATGTGTATGTGACGGCCTTGGCATTTAGTGCCGAGGTTCAATTCAGTGAACTTCTGGTGGCGGTCCCCCTTATTATGTTCATTATGAATCTGCCTATTTCTATTGGCGGTATAGGCCTTATGGAGTTTGCATTTATTTTTATATTTGATATCTCCGGATACAGCAGTGCTCTTGCCCTGTCCACCGCTCTCCTCATGCGTCTGAAGTCATTTTTTGACGCTGGTGTCGGAGGACTGCTTTATCCGGTCATATCCGGAAAATCTGCTGACAGTGATAGCTCTGCGGAAGAAAAGGATTCTTGCAAGTGAGAGGATTTTGGGAAACGCCGAAGTCCTTGTGTGTTGTCCTGCTTGCATTTTGTTCTCTATCTGTTTTTTTTGAGGTATCATTTGCAGCAAATGGTGGAACTGTCGTTACAGATAATGCAGAACTTGTTTTTAAGCTTGATCAGGTAATAGAGCGGGCACGATATGCAAACAGATATCTTCTCCAAAATGCATTGCTTGTTCAAAATAGTCGTTACTCTCTGCAAAGTGCAGAGTCTGAATTTGACTGGAAAATTAGTCTAGTTGCCAATCTTGGTCTGTCTAAAAGTGATAATTCAACTGCCCAGGCCACCGGCGTTTCCGGAGAGATATCAAAGAAGAGCAGTTTTGGTGTCAAGACCACTTTTTCTCCATCCGTTGCCTATGTCAGTGAGGATGGTACCTCTTCAGGAGTTGGAGTCTCTTTGTCAATTCCTCTTTTCCGCGGATTTGGAAAAGAATACAATTATGATTCCATTTATGCAGCTGACTATGCCCTCCAATCCAGCATCAGAAATGTGTATCTTGCAGAAGTGGAGAAGATTCTAGAAACAGTGAGTCTTGCCTATGAAGTTATCAGACAACAGACACTTGTCGCTATATACAGTGAGCAGGATGCTCGACTGCAACACCATGTAGTCACCATCGAGCTTAAAGAAAAAACGGGACTGGGCAGTCAGATAGACACCTACCGCGCCCAGATTCGTCAAAAAGATGTCCAGAATCAATTGGCTGTTGCTAGGCAACAGTTTCAGAGATCTCTGAATCGTTTAAAAGTCCTTCTTGCCTTACCCATTGATACACAGTTACAGCTCGACATCTCTTTCTCCTATGATCCAACGCAGATAGAGAAACAGGAGGCCCAAGAGATTGCCCTGGCTAACCGCATGGAAATTGAACAGACAGAGGCAGATTTGGTTGAAACCAGACGGAAATCACAGATTGCTGAAAAAAGAATTTTGCCTGATTTGAATTTTGTTGCAAGTTATCGAAAAAATACCTTCCTCGAAGGGTTGGATGCAACGCAATCCTATTATGGCGATTATTGGAGTGTTGGTCTTACCAGTGATACAGATATTGCCAGAAGTTCAGAAAAGGCCTCTTTTCAGCAGAGCCTGTTGTCGGTGCGCCGGATGCAACTGCACCAGGAAAACCAACGTGATTTGATAAGGACTGAAGTCAATAATCGATTGGATGCATTGGGAAAAGAGGCTCAAAGTATTCGTTTGCGCAAGGAACAGAGTGTTCAGGCCATGGGAAAGAGGAGGCTGGCCGCTATAAAGTTTTCCCATGGAATGGGCGGTAATTTTGATTTTATAGAAGCGGATACCGAATTACAACAGGCCAAGGCCAATTTGTTGGGTGCTAAAATAAACTATATTGTCGGTCAATACAGGCTGCGAGCTTCACTAGGAACATTGATTACGCGATGAATGAGAAACTGAAAATATTGCTGCTGTCTTTTTTAGGTTTAGTCGCAGTGGTCTCTGTCTTGGCCTTTTCTCGTCAAAAGATCCTGTCTGGAGTAGAGGGTGAGCTGCTAACCACTGTTATACAGCAAGGTACTTTGGAAGTATCCACCAATACAGTCGGTGTCATTGATGCCGCTAAATCCCATATGCTTTCAT
Organism: uncultured Desulfocapsa sp.; assembly: GCA_964538055.1. GTDB lineage: Bacteria > Desulfobacterota > Desulfobulbia > Desulfobulbales > Desulfocapsaceae > Desulfocapsa. Next base: position 56,857 of record CAZIDU010000002.1, read on the forward strand.
CGGATATTCGTGGCAATACTGGAAAAATAATATCTCTTGTCCCTGACGGAAGCTGGGTTGAGAAGGGTGATGTCCTTGTCCGCCTTGATTCTTCGCCGTTTGAAAAGGAAGTGCATCGTTTACAGGGAAAGGTTCTGAGTCTGGAGGCTGCAGTTGATGCCTCTAAGCAGTTGCTGGCCTGGGAAAAAAATCAAGTGAGTCAGAATATCGCATCCAGAGGGTATGATTTAAAGGTAGCCCGCCTTGATCTTCAACGTCTTGTGAAAGGTGACGGCCCTTTACAGCTGGCCCAATATGCCGAAGAAATGGGTAAGGCAAAGGCAGAGTATGAACGGTATTCCTCGTTTTATAAGGAAATTGAACAACTGAACCAGGAGGGGTTTGACAATCCAGCAGAGTTGGTTCGTGCCAAAGAAAACGCACAGACCTATGGTGATAAATACGAGGCCTCAAAACGGCGTTATATAAGTTACAAAGAGTATGTGCTACCATCAATGGAAGAATCTGCAAAGGCTAAGGTTGAAAACAGTCTGCTTGTGATGGGGCAGAGTGGAAAAGCGGCTGTTTTTAAGGTGGCCAATGCGGCAGCTGATTTGAATCAGGCAAAGGCACAGCTGACTACGGTGCAAGGATCCCTTGCTCTTGCTAGAACCGAGCTAGCCAATACTGTTCTTCGTGCACCATTCTCAGGGATTGCCATTCTCTATGAGGCATTCAGGGACGGCCAGAAGCGTAAGCCGCGGGAAGGGGACACTGTGCTTATGCATCAGCCAATACTCTATCTTCCTGATATTACCGCTCTTATCGTAAGGACGAAAGTGCGTGAAGTGGATCTTCATAAGGTGGAGGTTGGGCAACAGGCCTCGGTTCTCATCGATGCCTATCCAAGCCTTAGGTTTCAGGCATCGGTACAGTTTGTTGGAGCACTGGCAGAAGGGGATAGGTCTGGAAGTAAGGGAGGTAAATATTTTCAGGTAATGTTAGGTATCGAGGGGCAGGATTTACGGCTCAGGCCAGGAATGACTGCTCGGGTTTTGATTCAAGCGGAGACAGCGGAAAATATCCTGCTTCTTCCGGTACAGGCGGTTTTTTATAATACTAATGGCCAGCCCTTTAGTTATCTTGTGCCAACCCCTGGAGCAAAGCCACGAAAAGTATCTCTGACACTTGGACGAGAAAATGAGATGCAGATTGAAGTTCTCTCCGGGCTCAAACAGGGCGACCGAGTAGGTTTGGTGGCACCTCAGTCACTCCTCTAATAAACGTTTAGGATTCTCAATATGCGCCCTCACCCTCTGGCCAGCCTTCTCAATGTTGCTAAAGATTATCCCATTGAGGGAGGGATCCTACGGGTATTACACCATGTCGATTTTTCCGTCTATCCGGGTGAGTTTATTGTCATCACTGGCGCCTCTGGTTCCGGTAAATCAACATTGCTTCACATCTGTGGCTGTCTTGACAGTCCCAGTGAAGGGAAATATATGCTCGCCGGAAAGGACGTCAGTCATTTGACAGACAGGCAGCTGGCAGGGTTGCGTCAGAATTATATAGGTTTTGTTTTTCAGGATTTCAATCTGCTCCCCTATGGCAGTGTTTATGAAAATGTTGCTTTACCGTTTCTCTATTCAAAGGTTGATCCAAGTAAATGGAAGCCACAAGTCTTAGCGGCATTGACCGAAGTTGGCCTGAGTCATCGGCTCAATCATCGGCCTTCTGCCCTGTCAGGGGGCGAAAGACAACGTGTTGCCATTGCCAGGGCTGTTGTCTGTAACCCACAACTTGTTTTGGCAGATGAACCAACCGGAAACCTTGACTCTGTTACCAGCCAGGAGATACTGACTCTTTTTTCACGCCTTCATGAGAGTGGTGCCACAATCATCCTGGTTACCCATGATCATAATGTTGCTAAAACCGCCTCCCGGCATGTGACTATGAAAGATGGTCTACTGAGTGAGGTGCTATGAGTCATCTCCTGGCAATAGCTTATCTGCGTGGATTGTATGGTATCGCCTCAGGCTCATTATTGCGCCATCGCCTCCGTTCTTTTTTAAGTATTCTTGGGATAATATGCGGTGTGGCAGCAGTCTTTGCCACGCTCTCCATAGGAGAGGGTGCCAAGCGTGAGGTACTGGCCGGTATTCGTCAACTGGGGCTGGATAATATAATTGTTCGTCGTGTTCAAATAGCTGTGCCACAGGGTGGGGCAGCAGGTGCTAATGGTTCAAGAGGACTGCATTTTACTGACATTGAACTCCTTAAGGGGGCATCTCCTGCTATTGTGAACCTTGCCTATTTAAAGGAAATACAGACTGATGTTTCAGGGCTGAGTCGCGAAGTGACCCCCCAGGTAGTGGCCTGCTCCCCCTCATATCTCTCCATGCTAAGGCTTGGAGTGTTACGAGGCCGGCTAATGCTCAGGTCTGATGAAAGTCAGAAAAAGATGATCTGTATCCTTGGTGAAGATATTGCGAGAGAACTTGGTTCCCAAGGAAATGTGGGGGAGTGGCTTCGTATAGGTGAGCAGCTCTTTCTTGTTGCAGGTATTGTTAAATCTGCACGGTTAACACATTCTAAAGAGAAAAATGGTGTTGCTTTGGCGCGTGAGATTGGTCAGATGATTTTCCTTCCCTTTGGCGCCCATCAATACCTGAAACAGAGCAATATCAGCACTGGAGATAGCGATCTGGATGAGGTGATTGTGAAAACCCATTCAGAGCAGGACGCTGGAAAAATTGTCCCGCTCATTCAAAGAACCCTTGAAATATCACATCAAACTGTCCGTGATTATCAGTTAATTGTCCCCTGGCAACTGATGAATCAGGCAAGAAAGACCCAAAGAATTTTTAATTTGATACTGACAGCCATTGGTGGCATTTCACTTATTGTGGGCGGTATCGGAATAATGAATGTTCTTCTTGCTGTGATTTCAGAAAGAACCAGGGAGATAGGTATTCGTCGTGCCGTTGGTGCCACCCGCAACGATATTGTGGCCCAGTTTTTGGCAGAGGCCCTGCTGCTCACCACCAGTGGTGGGGTAGCAGGTATCTTTGTCGGCTTTATCTGTTCTCTGAGTATTGCCCGTTTTGCGGGTTGGAGTGTGGCCGTCACTCCTCTAACCATTGTTATTCCCTTATTGACTTCAGTTGTGGTAGGGGGTTGTTCAGGTGTATATCCTGCCATTAAGGCAGGGCGAATGGATCCGGTTCAGGCACTCAGGTCAGCGTGAAAAGAGCCTTTTCCAGGTTTTGTTTTTTTTAGATTAGGTATATAGTGTCACCTGCAATCGTTGCTATTCAAAAAAAGAGATTTTTAAGAACGAATAAGGAGCTTGAAATTGGATCTTTCACTAGTCATTCCCATATATAATGAAGAGGAAAACATACCTCTTCTCTATGCAGAGATTAAAGAGGTGCTGGATGGCACCAGCCATCAGTATGAGATGATATTTATCGATGATGGGTCCAGTGATACTTCTGTTCAGGTTCTTGAACAATTAAGTCAGAAGGATGAGAGGGTTCTGGTTGTTGCTCTCAGGCGTAATTTTGGTCAGACTGCTGCCATGTCTGCAGGCTTTGACCATGCCAGTGGTGATATTATTATCACAATGGACGGAGATCTACAAAATGATCCCCATGATATACCTGATATGGTTGCCAAATTGAATGATGGCTATGATGTGGTGACCGGGTGGCGTTATGATCGTCAGGATCCTTTTATCTCCCGTAAATTACCGTCTATGATGGCCAATAAGCTGATTTCCTGGATTACCGGAGTTGGCCTCCATGATTACGGCTGTACCCTCAAGGCTTTTCGTCGAGAGGTTACTGAAAATATTCGCCTCTATGGAGAGATGCATCGTTTTATTCCAGCCATTGCCAGTGGCATGGGTATTTCTTTCACTGAGGTAAAGGTTAACCACCGGGCGCGTCGTTTTGGAACCTCCAAGTATGGGATTTCTCGTACCATCAGGGTAGTCCTGGACTTGATGACAGTGAAGTTCATTTTAAGTTATGCGACCCGCCCCCTCCATGTGTTCGGGACAGTAGGTGTAATGTCTGCAGGAATTGGCTTTATCATCGCCTTTATTATGACGCTGCAACGTTTTTTTGCAGGTACTGGCCTGTCCGATAGGCCACTTCTGCTCCTTGCGGTGTTGTTAATATTCATGGGGGTCCAGTTCATCACTATGGGACTGCTCGCTGAACTTGTGGTACGGACCTATCACGAATCACAAAAGAAGCCGATCTATTATGTACGTCGGGTTATTGGCAATAATCCTAAAAATATCGAACAGGCCTGATTGTAACGCATGCAGATAGACATCGTTATTCCGAATTTTAATGGAAAGGTTTTTCTGCGAAACTGCCTTGATTCGCTGCGGCAACAGAGTTGTACCGATTTTGTGGTTATTGTTGTTGATAATGGCTCAAATGATGGCTCTGTTGCATTGCTTAGGGAGGAGTATCCCGAAGTAAAAGTCATAGCCTGGCCTGAAAATCGTGGTTTTAGTGCTGCTGTTAATGCCGGTATTGATGCAGGGGCGAGCCCACTTGTTTTCTTACTAAACAACGATACAGAGCTTGATAAGCAGTGTCTTGATATGCTTATTGCTGCTGCTCAGTCAAAACCGGAGTATAATTTCTTTGCTACCAAGATGCTGAATTACCATGATCGAGATTATCTCGATGGGGCAGGTGATGCGTTTTTGCGAGGTGGTGTTGGTTACAGATTGGGTACCATGGAGTCCGACAGGGATCATTATAACATTTCCAGGCAGGTCTTTGGGGCATGCGCAGGAGCTGCCTTGTATCGAAGAGATTTTTTCAAAGAGCTTGGAGCCTTTGATGAAGATTTCTTTGCCTATCTTGAAGATGTTGATCTGAATCTTCGGGCTAACAGCCGTGGTGAAAAATGCTGGTATGTCTCCGAGGCCAGAGTATACCATATCGGCAGTGCTACAACAGGATCAAAGATCAACGATTTTACGGTGAGTCTCTCCACCAGAAATAATTTTTGTATACTGGTGAAAAATTATCCTCTATCTCTGCTTCTGCGATTCGCTCCAGCTATCTGTGTCTATCAGTTTTTTTGGTTCTGTTTTGTGGTTAAAAAAAATCAGATCCTCTCCTATTTCAAGGGGCTTCTGAAGTTTATACAGGTATTGCCTGTGATGCTCGGGAAACGAAAGGGTAACCTGAGCATGGCAACACTTAACACTCATGAGCTCGCTGCTGTTATGTGCAGGTCTGAGCTGGAAGCTATCCAATCAATTATGCGCAGACGCGAAGAGAACGGAAAGGGGAATGGACTCTTTTCCCTGTATCAGCGTTTATTTCTCTGAGTTTTTGTCTCTATGGTAACAAAAGTGGCTGCCATTGTTGTCACTCATAATTCCGAGGTGACACTGGAACGTTGCATCAAGGGACTGGAGACACAGGATTATTCGCTTGACAGCATACTCCTGGTTGACAGCGGTTCTACTGATAAAGAATATTTACAGTTATCTCAACGGAGGCAATCGGTTCAACTGCTGGTAACAGAGAATGTCGGGTTTTCCAAAGCCAATAATCTCGGTTATGAAGCACTCTCATCGGATATTGATTTTGTCCTCTTTGTTAACCCGGATCTCTTTTTACCATCTACTTTTGTTTCCCAGGCTCTTCATATATTTGAAAGAACAACCTCGCTTGCAATGCTATCCGGAAAGCTGCTCGGGTATGATCTCGAACGTGACAAACCCAGTGGAAGGCTTGATTCTACAGGTGTCTTCAGAAAATGGTATGGACGCTGGTATGACCGGGGGCAGGGGGAACGTGATACTGGACAATATGATGAGCCTACATTAGTACCTGCTCTTTGTGGTGCCCTTCTTTTTTGTAACAATACAGCTTTGAGAACCCTGCCAGGTCCTGTTTTTGATACTGACTTTTTTCTCTATAAAGAAGATATTGAACTCGGCTTGCGTTTAAAAAAACATGGCTGGAAACTTCTGTATACGCACATTTTACAGGCGTATCACTGTCGTGGCTGGGATGGGGAGAGAAAAAAAATGTCCTATGAGCTGCGTCTTACTGCAGCAAAAAGTGAACTCTTGCTCTATAGGAAACACCCCTCTCCTTATATCGTCTTTGCACTCCTGAAATATATTCTGGTAACAGTTTTTCGTTTTTAAAAAAGGTCTAAATAAAAGTGCCCAGTGACTTACCCCGCATATCTGTTATTATCCCAACCCTGAATGGTGGTGAACTCTTTCGTGAATTACTCGGACAGCTTTTCAGGCAAAGTGTCATTATTGATGAATTGCTGGTTGTGGATTCCAGTTCCAAGGATGAAACCTGTCTCATTGCCGAGGAGTTCGGAGCCAGGGTTATTTCCATCTCCCCTGATGAGTTTGATCATGGGGCCACAAGGAGCATGGTTGCGAGACGTGCAAGTGGTGAGCTACTCCTGTTCTTTACTCAGGACGCTGTACCGCTGAATACTGATCTTATTCAGACCTTAATCAATCCCTTTTTATGCGATGCAAGCATTGCCATCAGTTATGGGCGGCAGTTGCCAAATCCTGATGCTTCTCTTGCCGCAACAGCTCTGCGAATGTTTAACTATCCCGATAAATCGGTTGTTCGTCAATTTTCTGATAAAGAGCAGCTTGGTCTGAAAACAGCCTTTGTCTCCAATTCTTGTGCCGCCTATCGAAAATCCTGTCTGGAAGAGGTGCATTATTTTCCTGAGAGCTTAATTTTTGGTGAAGATACCTGCACCGCCGGAAGGTTATTGCAGAAAAATTTTAAAATTGCTTATGTGGCCGAGGCAGAGGTTTACCACTCCCACAATTATACTCTCAGGGAGGATTTCTGTCGCTCCTTTGATATTGGTGTCCTTCATAGGGTTGAACACTGGCTCCCTGAAACCTATGGACGTGCAGAGGGGGAAGGGTTTAGATACATTAAATATGAACTGGCCATGATTTTTGAACGGAGGAAAATTCATCTGCTGCCACTGTTTTTTTGTCGCAATTTGACAAAATTCATTGGCTATAAATTAGGGAACAAGTATGGTATCTTGCCTCAAAGGCTGGTGCCACATCTTAGTATGAATCCTAACTGGTGGAGAAAGGCGAAAGATGGAAAGGCTAAAGGCTAAAGGCTTTATCATACCTTTTCTTTACCTTCAGTCTTCAACCTAAAAGGCTTCAGCCTCATGTATTCGATAAAGAAAAATTAGTTTTTCCAAACAAATTAATTAATTATAGTAAGTCAGAACGTTAGTAAATATGAATATGCTCTCCACAAATCTCAAGGAACAGAGTTCCATTATGGCCAGGCTGCTGCATGTCATTGACTGCATGGTTGTCATTGGTTTTATGTGGCTACTTCTACTCTGGTACAGAGTTCCATGGACTCCCTACTATACGCGATTTGCGGTTATTACCGCCATGCTTTGTCTTGTCACCTTTCAATCTTTTCAACTGTATCGGTCTTGGCGAGGTTGGAAGTTTTTCAAGGAGTTTCTCGTTATTCTCCGAGCATGGGGAACGGTGGTAGGGGTTCTGCTCTTTTATTTTTTCGTTTTTAAGATATCCCACGCCTATTCACGGGTGGTTTTCCTGACGTGGTCCCTTGCTACTCCCCTGCTCCTCTTTATAATGCACGTGGTAGCGAGAAAAATACTCCATCGTTTTCGTTCTCAGGGTAGGAATGTGCGACATGCAGTTGTTGCCGGAGCTGGTGACCTTGGGGTGTCTCTTGCTAGGGAGCTTGCTACCATTCCCTGGGCAGGTATCGACGTAATCGGTTTTTTTGATGATAAAGTTGAGGAGAGCGAACAGGTGCAGGATATGGGGAAAACTATTTTAGGCGATATTGCCACTCTTCCCGGGTATCTGGAAAGTAATGATATTGACTATGTCTATATCGCCCTTCCCATGCGGGCCGAAAAGAAAATTTTTAAGATTCTTCGGGAATGTCGTTCCCTAGGAGCTCGTATATATCTGGTGCCTGATCTTTATGTGTATGGTTTGCATCACGCCGAAATACAGTCTCTTGGAAGTCTGCTTCTTTTAAACTTTAATCCCAATACCGAATGGAAACGAAGTTTTGATGTGATCTTTTCAAGCATTGTTATCACTTGTTTAGCGCCACTTCTGTTTATTATTGCATGGCTTGTTAAATTTCAGGACGGTGGTCCGGTTTTTTATAAGCATCGCAGGATTACTTCGGCCGGGAAGGAATTTGATTGCCTCAAGTTTCGTTCAATGGTTGAGAATGCAGATATCAAACTGGAACAGTTGTTGAGTGAGGATCCGAAACTGCGTAGGGAATGGAATGCCAATTTTAAACTTCAGGATGATCCACGTGTAACCAAACTCGGAAAATTTCTGAGGAAAACCAGCCTCGATGAGTTGCCACAGTTTTTTAATGTGTTGAAGGGGGAGATGAGTGTTGTTGGAGCACGGCCCATCGTCGATCAAGAACTTACTGAGTTTTACAAAGAGAGTGCCGGTCGCTACTGTTCGATGAAACCCGGGATTACCGGCCCATGGCAGGTGGAGCGCCGCTCAGACACTACTGCCAGTTATGATGAACGTGTGGGCATGGATGACTGGTATATCTTGAATTATTCTTTGTGGACTGATATCAAGATCATCTTTAAGACCATCAAACGCGTTTTTGATGGTCGCGGGGCTGTTTAATATCGTATTCCTGAACTCAGTTTACTCAGTTCACTACCGTCTTGTATGGTGTTTTATAAAAGGGATATGCATTCTTTCGTTATTACGACAAGGTATACAGGTTGAAGGAAAGACAGCGTAACACGTGGCCTTCAGCCTTTCTGTTCCTTCAGCCTAACAACCTCAGTTATTCTATGATTGCTTTCATCAGCAGTAGCGGGGCATCACCTGCCGCATGATCAAGACTACTGAGTGGGACTTCCTGGCGTTCCGCCTTTCTGATGGCTTGTGAATCAGGAAAGAATGCTATGGGACGTATTGCCAGACCCTCCTCTAAAAACGTTTTATCCTCCTCATCTGTCACCAGATTTCCAACAAAACTGATCTTAGGAATCTTTACATCTTCTGCCAGCTTTTTTACCTTGAGTGCTGTACGGATGGACGATTTTGATGGAATCACCACAATCAGAAGGTGATCAATGCCAGCTATCGTTCCCCGTCCAAGATGTTCCACTCCAGCCTCCATGTCGAGAAGGACAACCTGATCTTTTGCAAGAAGAAGCTTGGTAAGCATCCTGCGTAAAACATTGTTTTCAGGACAGGCACAGCCCTTATCCCCCGTCTGAATGGCCCCGAGTACCATCAGTTTCATTCCGTTATGCTGTACCATAAAATCAATGAGGAGATCATTCACCTCCGGGTTCATATTGTACATGGGGGAGCCTTCGGTCTTGCCTGAACGTTCAACAAGAAGTTTTGTCATATCAGCGATGGGGCGGATCTCTTCAGGATGGGCAACGCCAAGAGTTTCAGCCATATGAGGACTGGGGTCGGCATCGATAACCAGCACATCCTTACCGGATTGTTTAAACTCATCGGCCAGAAGTGCCATGATGGTAGTTTTTCCGACGCCGCCCTTTCCACTGATTGCAATTTTCATAGGTGTTTTTCCTCTGCTGCAGTCCGCTTTTTCTTGCAAGCTGATCCAAAATGGTTATATCTTTAGGCGATATGTAGTGTATTTGTCTTTTTTCGTAAACTAAAACAGGAGCTTTAATATGGAATATATGAGCAATCAACAAATAACCCTCAGCCAGGCAAAGCAGGAAGCCTCCACAGTATTTCTTGCAAAGGTCTTTAACTGGATGGCACTAGGGCTTGGTTTAACCGGTGTCATCGCCTGGTTTATGGCCTCGAGTGGTCTTGCGGCACAGCTTGTTGGCAGCCCTCTCTTTGTGGTACTTATCTTTGCAGAACTTGGGCTCGTTTTTTATCTGTCAGCTCGCATTAATAAGATCCAGGCGGGGACCGCCACGGGACTTTTTCTCGGCTATGCAGGACTGAATGGAGTCACCTTATCCATGGTTTTTCTTGCCTATACCGGTTCTTCTATTGCGGCGACGTTTTTTATTACCGCAGGAATGTTCGGTTCCATGGCGGTATACGGGCTGGTGACAAAACGTGACCTTTCAGGAATGGGATCATTTCTTTTTATGGGGTTAATTGGGATTATTATTGCCTCGGTGGTGAATATATTTTTAAAGAGTTCCTCTCTCTACTGGGCTATCTCGCTCATTGGTGTTTTTGTCTTTGTAGGTCTTACGGCCTATGATGTTCAGAAAATAAAAAAAATGGGTGAGCAGGGTATTATGGAACAGGGTCAGGATGCCATCCAAAAGGGCACTATAATGGGTGCCCTTGCGCTGTACCTTGATTTTATCAATCTTTTCCTTATGTTGCTGCGTTTTTTCGGAGGCAGCAGAAACTAGGAAAAAAAACGTTTGTAACTTATGAAGAGCATGCTCCACTTCGGTGGGTCATGCTCTTTTTTTTTCGGTTTAATAGCAAAGAAAGTGAGTGCTATGGAGAGTGTGTTTTCAGGAAAGAAAATAGTTGTTGGAGTGACCGGGTCCATTGCTGCATTTAAGGTAGCCGGATGGGTAAGTGCGCTTGCCAAAGAAGGTGCCGATGTGAAGGTTGTTATGACTCCATCAGCCTGCCGTTTTGTCGCGCCCCTCACCTATGCGGCCTTATCCGGGAATCAGGTGCTCACTGATATGTTTGCAGCCGAAGAGGCTCATGCTATTTCTCATATTCAGCTTGGCCAGGAAGCTGATCTTGTCCTTATTGCTCCAGCCACTGCAAATACCATTGCCAAACTCGCCCATGGTTTGGCCGATGATCTTCTGTCAACCTCCGTACTTGCTGCTGTCTGCCCTGTTTTGATTGCTCCCGCCATGAATAGCCATATGCTTGCTAACCCGGCAACGCAGCGTAATATTGAAAATCTGAAAGAACTGGGACATGGAATTATAGAACCCGATTCTGGAAAAATGGCCTGTAAAAGCGATGGGCCCGGCCGTCTTCCCGAATGGGTGGATGTGCGAGAGCAGTTGCTTGCCGCCTTAACAGAGCAGGATTTGCACGGGGAAAATTTTCTCATTACGGCAGGCCCTACCCGTGAGGCTCTTGATCCTGCCAGATTTCTCAGTAATCGTTCATCGGGTAAAATGGGATATGCCATTGCCCGTGCTGCAAAAAGACGTGGGGCTGAAGTCCTGCTGGTTAGCGGTCCTACAGCCTTGAGCACCCCTCACGGGGTGAAGCGCCTTGATATAGAGAGTGCTACAGAGATGTATGATAGCGTGATGGAGGCCTCTCCCGAGGCGTCGGTTATTATTAAATCTGCTGCAGTCAGTGATTTCTGCCCGGAGACGGTGGCATCTGACAAGGTAAAAAAAGATAATGCTCAGTTTGTATTGGCGCTTAAGCAAACACCTGATATTTTAAAGCAATTGGGAAAGAATAAAGATAAAGAAGGTTACCTGCTGGTGGGCTTTGCAGCCGAGAGCCGTGAACATCGCCTTACTGGTGAGAAAAAGCTTATCAAAAAAAATCTCGATCTTATTGCGATCAACGATATCGGCGGGAAAAATACCGGATTTGAAACAGATACTAATCAGGTAACCTTATTGGACAAAAGCGGCTTTACAGATCTCCCTTTTACCAGTAAAGAAGAAACCGCTGATCTGATTCTTGATAGAGTTGTTGCTCTGCTTGGCAACAGGAATCACTAAATAATCTCTCACCACAAACACTAAAAAAACAAAACAATGTCTCCAAGAGAACGTTCCATTCTGACTGTGACCTGTTTTGGTCATTTTATCAGTCATTTTAATATGCTTGTCTTTCCAGCTGTACTGTTGCCTCTTGCGGTCCAGCTCGGTATGGACATGGGCCCGACCCTGGCCCTCTCTTTCTGGATGTACCTCCTTTTTGGATTGACGGCACTCCCCTGGGGACTGCTGGCCGATCGCTTTGGCTCACGACCTCTGCTGCTTCTTTTTCATCTTGGAGCAGGTTTTTGTGGTTTTATGGCGGCCATGAATGCTTCCAATCCCTTTGTCTTCAGTCTCTGTCTTGCAGGGATTGGACTCTTCTCCGGTATCTATCACCCGGTGGGACTTGGCTGGATAGCGAAGGAGATTGAGAACACCAGTCAGGGCATGGCCTATAACGGTATGTTCGGTAATCTTGGGCTGGCCACAGCTCCTATACTTGCAGGATCTGTGAACTATTTCTGGGGAATAGAAGCTGTTTACGGGGTACTCGGGGCGGTGAATATGAGTGGCCTGATACTTCTCTATTTTGTCCGTAATGGTCATTCAGTAAAACACGAGAAGGTCACAGCGAAGCCACAGGGGCAGGGAAACCTCAAGCCATTTCTGGTTCTTTTGGTGGCCATGATGCTGGGTGGTGTTGTCTATCGAGCAACCACCGTAACCCTACCTGCCTATTTTGAACTACAGAATCAAAATCTTTATCAGAGTTTCCTGGCAGTTTTTGGTCAACTTGGTTCACCGAATGTCTTTGCAACACTGGTGACATCATTCATTTATCTTGTTGGTATGGCCGGGCAGTATTATGGCGGCAGGGTGGGGCAGTCGGTTGATCTTGGCAAAGGGTATCTGATATTTCATCTTATAACAATTCCGGCAGTTCTCGCCATGGCTGTGACCTCCAATACGCCGCTTATTGTCTTTGCCATGATTCATTCCTTCTTCCTGCTTGGGATGCAACCATTGGAAAATACGCTGGTGGCCCGCCTTAGTCCGCCACAGCTTCACAGTTCTGCTTTTGGACTGAAGTTCGTTCTTACTTTTGGGGTGGGTGCACTCAGCGTAACCATGGTGAGTAACATTAAAGAAAACTTTGGGCTGAGTGCTGTGTACGTGGCACTCGCATTGGTTTCCGTAACACTGGTTTGTGTGATAATGATGCTGAATCACTATCGGAGAAAGGTTCCTGTTCAAATAAAGGAGACCTCCTCTGTTTAAACCGGACAGTACTGGTATCTAAAGCGGGCACTGCCCGCAGCCTAAACACCTTCAGTCTATATACCTGGTCTTTTATCCATTCTACTTTTTCTTGGCCCAGGAATCTCGCAATCCAACGGTACGGTTAAAGACCAGTTTTCCGGGTTGTGAATCTTTGGAGTCTACACAGAAGTAGCCTTGTCTTTCAAACTGGACACATGTACCCGATGCTGCATCGGCAAGTGATGGTTCCACAAAACAATTTTGTAAAGAGTTCAGGGAGTTCGGGTTTAGGTGTTCCTTGAAATCCATATCCTTATCAGCATCCGGATTTTCAACATTAAAGAGTCTATCGTAGAGTCGAACCTCACATTGTACTGCCTCTCTTGCAGAAACCCAGTGGATGGTACCCTTCACTTTGCGACCATCTGGGGCATTGCCACCATAGGTTTCGGGGTCATAGCTACAGTGCAGTTCCAGCACTTCGCCACTTGCCTCATCTTTCACCACTGAATTGCAGGTAATGAAATAGGCATAGCGCAAACGAACTTCACGACCAATATCAAGGCGGAAGAATTTTTTTGGAGCATTCTCAAGGAAATCGGAGCGTTCGATATAGAGTTCACGGGAGAATGGCAATTTTCGGGTTCCCATCTCAGGGTTCTGGGGATGGTTTTTGCCTTCAACATCCTCGACCCTATCCTCCGGGTAGTTGGTAATAATAACCTTTAAGGGGTCAAGTACTCCCATCACCCGTGGAGCGATGGTGTTAAGATCATTGCGGACCGCATTTTCGAGTACGCCCATATCGATCCAGCTCTCTCTTTTGCCAATCCCTATCTCCGCACAGAAATTACGGATGGAAGTCGGGGTATAGCCACGGCGTCTGAGACCTGATACCGTAAGCATTCGCGGATCATCCCAGGCGGTAACATGGCCGTCATTGACGAGCTGCATCAGCTTACGTTTTGACATTACAGTATAACTGAGATTTAAACGGGCAAATTCAATCTGCTGAGGATGGGCATGAGTTTCGAGAGTATCAAGCATCCAGTCATATAAAGGACGATTATCCGCAAATTCCAAAGTGCATAGGGAATGGGTAATCTCTTCCGTGGCATCGGAAAGGCAGTGGGTGAAGTCATACATGGGGTAGATACACCACTTGTCACCGGTCCGGTGGTGAATAACATTCATAATCCTGTAAATGATTGGATCGCGCATGTGAAGGTTCGGGGAGGTCATATCGATTTTGGCGCGAAGAACATGGCTGCCTGCAGCAAATTTACCCTCCTTCATCTCCTGGAAAAGTTCAAGATTTTCTTGCACCGCTCGATCACGATGGGGACTGTTCCTGCCTGGTTCTGTGAGGGTTCCACGATAGTCTCTCATTTCCTCAGCGGTGAGGCAACAGACATAGGCTTTTTCTTTTTTGATCAGAGTCACTGCAAAGTCATAGAGTTTATCGAAGTAATCAGAAGCGTAGAACAGATCATCCTTCCAGTCAAAACCCAGCCATTTCACATCTTTTTGAATGGACTCTACATATGCCGATTCTTCCTTGCTGGGATTAGTATCATCAAAACGCAGATGACAACGGCCATTAAACTCGGCAGCAATACCAAAGTTTAAACAGATGGATTTGGCATGACCAATATGGAGAAAGCCGTTTGGCTCAGGCGGAAAACGGGTGACCGGAGTGGTATGTTTGCCGCTTTTCAGATCCTCGGTGACAATTTGTCTGATAAAATCCAGAGGCTTCTCTTTTGTTTCGTTTGTAGTATCCATGATATATCTAAAGGTTTATTTTTTCTGAGTTTACCAATTAATTTGACCCGTAGTAACCATTCAGAAGTGCCTCGTATTCGTTCATTTGAGGCTGTGCCGCATATGTGGTTATATGCAAGCAGGCTCAAATGGACGAAGATGAGGTGCTACTGGATAGTTATGACTCGTAAAGCGTTGCCACATTGTTTAGGCGTTTGACCACACGTTCCCGACCAATGGCAACAAGAATGTCAAACATTGAAGGGCCGGCAAGCTGACCGGTAACCACAGTGCGCATGCCATTAATAATTACGCCCGGTTTAACATCAAGTTCCGTGGCAAGATCTCGGGCTGTTTGTTCAGTGGTCTCTATATTGTAATCCGTAAGGGCTTCAAAACGATCAGCGAGTATTGGCAGCCACTCTTTTAACCCCTCATGTTTCAGAACATTCTTTTTAAGGGGCTTTTGTTCAATGTTAAACTCATCGGAAAAATAAGCACGACCACGATCACCAAAATCGGAAAGCATCTGGAAGCGGTCACGAATAAGATCAAGAGTGCTCAAATACCACTCTTTTCTGTCCTGTTCATATGCCGTGTCCCAAAGACCTTCTTTTTCAAGGAAGGGTTTTGCCATCTCTGCAATTTCTTCAATGGGCATGGTCCGCAGATAGTGCTCGTTAAAAGAAATAGCCTTGGGGTCTGTAAAAAATCTGGGATTGTCTTTCTGGTAGTTGAAGATGGAATTGGTCTTGTTGATGCGCTCAAGACTAAAGGCTTCAATCAATTCATCCTGAGTAAAAAATTCAGTGTCATTGCCGGGCGACCAACCAAGGAGAACCAGGAAATTTGATAAGGCCCACGGGATAAATCCCTTTTCCTCATAAAACTGGACAGCAACGATTTCGCCATGCTTGCGTTTGGAAATCTTCGCTTTTTGGGTGTCAAGTGTCAGTGGCATATGGGCAAATACAGGAACAGGAGCATCCAGTGCATTATACAGGAGAACCTGCCTTATGGTGTTGCTCATATGGTCCGAGCCACGGATAATGTGGGAAATTCTATCACGGATATCATCAACAACATTGCAGAGCAGGTAGAGCGGCTTGCCTGTGGAGCGAACAATTACAAAGTCTTCAATATCACGATACAGAGCCTTGATACGTCCAAGGACTTTGTCGTCGTAGCTAATCTCACCATCCTGGTCAGGAACTTTAAAACGAATAACAAAGGGCAGGCCCGCCGCTTCTTTCTCGGAGACTTCCTCAGCACTTAAACTTCTGCAGGTTCCATCATAGCCATATTGGGTCTTGTTTTTTTGGGCAGCCTCACGTTTTACGTCGAGTTCTTCCTTGGTGCAGAAACATTTGTAGGCTTTTCCTGCCTCCAGTAATTGCCTGGATGCAGCGTTATGGTCACTTTCAAATTCAGTCTGAAAGTAGGGCCCCTCATCCCAGTCTATGCCCAGCCATTTCATGCCATCGATAATTCCCTGGATGGACTCCTGAGTTGAACGTTCAGCGTCGGTATCTTCAATACGAAGGATCAGCTTGCCACCTGTTTTTTTTGCATAGAGCCAGTTGTAGAGTGCGGTTCTTGCTCCACCTATATGGAGGTACCCTGTGGGGCTGGGGGGGAAACGTAAACGTGTTTCAGTCATGGAAAAACCTTATGTATATTTGTGGAAAGTTGTTTTTATTAATCAAGACAAATAGAATACGCCTGATGTATATCGTTTTCAAACAGTTTGTTCAATAGCTATTGCCGCTGAAATGGAGATTTACCTGTAGCACTTTTGAGTAAAATTGAAATATTTTTGGTTGTTCTCTTGGCTCAAACTCGGTATAGTTCGTTCTTTTTAGCTATTTTTCAGGTAGGTTTGTTGTCGCTATGAAGGTAGTATTAATTATCATAAGTTGACTTTATATTCAAAGAGAATTTCAGGATAGAGAGAAGGGGTGAAAATGAAGATATTAATTAGTGATAGCATGTCTCCATTGGCGGAGGAAATCCTTACCGATGCAGGGCTTGAAGTTGATGTGAACACCGGACTTTCGCCGGATAAATTGAAAGAGATCATTGGCGAATATGATGGACTTGTTGTTAGAAGTGCCACCAAAGCCACTGCTGAAATAATCGATGCTGCTGAAAACCTGAAGGTTATCGGTCGTGCCGGAATCGGCCTCGATAATGTGGATATTCCTGCTGCCAGTCAGAAGGGCATCGTGGTTATGAATGCACCGGACGGTAATGCAACCACCGCCGCAGAACACGCCATTGGCATGATGATGTCCCTGTCCCGTAATATTCCCCAGGCAACTGCTTCCATGAAGGAAGGAAAGTGGGAGAAGAAGAGTTTTATGGGGCGTGAGCTCACTGGTAAAACTTTTGGTATTTTTGGAATTGGCCGAATCGGTGCCATTGCAGCCAATCGTGCCCAAGGCTTGAAAATGAAGGTTATCGCTTATGATCCTCATATGCCCAAGGAAATGGTTGATAAGCTTGGTGTGGAACTGGTAAGCGTCGAAGAACTTGCTAAACGTGCTGATTATATCACCGTTCATGTGCCACTTACCAAAGAAACTGCCAATGCGCTTTCCACTGAGTTTTTTACGAACATGAAAAAAGGTGCTATGTTTATTGATTGCGCCCGTGGCGGAGTCTGTGATGAAGAGGCATTGTATAAAGCA
Organism: uncultured Desulfocapsa sp.; assembly: GCA_964538055.1. Lineage (GTDB taxonomy): Bacteria > Desulfobacterota > Desulfobulbia > Desulfobulbales > Desulfocapsaceae > Desulfocapsa. The sequence continues at coordinate 74,301 of CAZIDU010000002.1, forward strand.
TTGGTCGATGGTGAAATAGCAGGCGCTGCCCTCGATGTTTTTGCTCAAGAGCCCACTACCAAGGAAAATTGCCCATTACTTGGTTTGAAAAACTTCATTTGTACTCCTCATCTTGGAGCGTCTACAACGGAAGCTCAGGAAAATGTTGCAACGGCTATTGCTGCGCAGGTTGCAGAGTATCTCAACAAGGGTGTGGTTACCAATGCCGTCAATGTTCCATCTGTCAGTGATGATGTGCTGGCGCAGGTTGGTCCCTATATTAATCTTGGTGAAATGCTTGGTTCTCTTCATATGCAGATTGCAAAGGGTGGAGTTGAAGAAGTCTCCATCGAGTATTCAGGAGAACTTGCGGAGCTCAATACCAGCCCTATTACCGTTGCCTTCCTGAAAGGTTTGTTCACACCGATCCTCAAGGATGCGGTGAACTATGTAAATGCCCCTGTGATTGCAAAAGATCGTGGAATACGAGTGATTGAGTCCAAGAGTGACAGCTCAAGTGACTTTGTGAATGTTCTTCGAATTAAAGTTGTAACCAATGAGGGTGAGAACATACTTGTTGGGACTGTATTTGGAAAGAACGAGCCACGTTTGGTACGTCTGAATACTTTTCGTCTTGAAGCACAGGCAGCAGGTCCAATGCTTTTAGTATATAATAATGACGTCCCCGGTGTTATAGGAGCACTCGGAACGACACTTGGCAGTAATGGCGTTAATATCTCGCGCATGACCGTGGGACGTGAAGAGGCGTCGAGCCAAAACATTATCCTGTGCAGCACTGATTCTGTGATTTCCAAAGAATTGCTGGAGGTCGTGAAGCAAATCGAGAATATTGACGATGCTCTGGCATTGGAACTTGTATAGCTGACCGTAACTGTATGATATGTTTAGATAGCAAAAATTCCGGGGACACTTTTGTGAACCCCGGTTTTTTGTATTGTTGAATAGACTCTCTTTACAAGAGGATTTTATGGTTTCTGAATATGAGCAGGGCTGTCCCTGTGGTGATGGAAAAGTACCAAATCGGGAAGGAAAGTGTGTAATGCCCGAGGTCACTTTCATGGCCTTTGTTATGTCGTTGAATACTTCGGCACTGTTTCATCTTGGAGAAATTGCAGATCCTGCAACCGGAAAAAAACTTATCGATTTTTCCCTTGCCCGTCATGCCGTAGATACTCTGGCAATGCTGCAGGAAAAGACAAAAGGAAATCTGGATGATGATGAAGCAGAAATGCTGAAAAATGTTCTTTATGATGTGAAAATTCGTTTTGTCCAGACGGTAAAGGATCAGGGAGCCTCTCAGTAACTTTTTCAAGTCTGTTTGGAACACATGGGACGATTCAGTGGTAAATTAGTTATCCAGGCCCCTGCAAAGGTTAACCTGACCCTCCATATTCTTGGAAAACGAGTCGATGGATATCATGATCTGGATTCTGTGATGCAGAAAATTGATCTTGCTGATACTTTGACGCTTTTCAGATGTGAACATCCGGGGGTGCAACTTTCCTGTCCCGGATCCATCGTGCCCGAAGATGAATCTAATCTGGTATGGAAGGCTGCAGCTCTTTTTTTGGAAGAAGCAGGGCTTGAAAAAAAATGTGGCGTATTAATTATCCTTGAAAAAAAAATACCCATTGCTGCGGGGCTTGGTGGTGGCAGTAGTGATGCGGGTTGTGTTCTCACCGGAATGAATCGTTTATTTCAAGCCGGACTTAACGAAGACGTATTGCTTCGCCTGGCTAAATCGCTTGGGGCTGATGTTCCTTTCTTTGTGGTTCCGTATGCAACAGTGCGGGCCAGCGGAATCGGTGACAGGATGAAAGAACAGGAATCGCTTAAAAACTGTTCTCTCCTTCTGGTTAACCCTGGTATTTTTGTTTCTACAACCTGGGTCTATGAAAATTATACATTGACAAGGGCAGATAAAGATTCTAATCTGTTTGATTCTCGTAAAAATGATAGTGTCGATGGATATTATTGTTGTTTGCACAATGATCTGGAAGCAGTAACTATTGAACAATATCCGGAGATCGCGGATATTAAACGCTTTATGCTTGAAAACGGAGCCTCGGGTGCTCTTATGTCAGGGAGTGGGTCGACGGTTTTTGGTGTTTTTCCTGATTCGGATGCTGGCGAAAGTGATTCTCTGGGTATTTGTGCAAAAAAGATGAAAGAAAAATATGGGCGAGGTGTTTTTGTTACTCGTCCTGTTGTTAATTGATTTGTAAGTTGTAGTGGGGCGTAGCCAAGCGGTTAAGGCACCAGGTTTTGATCCTGGCATGCGGAGGTTCGAATCCTCCCGCCCCAGCCAATTATCGTGCAGCGCATTCAACTTCATTTATTTAAGGCTCGTCGCATAGGTCACTATGGCGTCACGTCTTAAATAAATGAAGTTGAGCGTGCTGCCCAATAATTACAGTAGTTAGTTGTAATTAAAAAAAACGGAAAGTTTCATCCCATCTCACCGAGAACAAGAATTATGCCAAACATTATTAAAGTTTTTTCTGGAAATGCCAATCCTGTGATGGCCCGGGAGATTACTGAATATCTGAATATTCCGCTTTCCGCAGCAGAAGTGAAGCAATTCAGTGATGGTGAGATTTTTGTTGAAATAAAAGAGAATGTTCGTGGTGCGGATGTTTTTATTGTTCAGCCAACCTGTACCCCTGTAAACGATAACTTGATGGAACTGGTTATCATGGTTGATGCCTTAAGGCGTGCATCGGCAAGAAGAATTACTGCAGTCGTACCCTATTACGGGTATGCCCGTCAGGACCGAAAAGTAGCCCCACGCGTTCCGATTTCAGCAAAAGTTGTTGCTGAGATGTTTATGGCAGTGGGAGTGCGCCGGGTTCTGAGTATGGATCTTCATGCCGGACAGATTCAGGGCTTTTTTAATATTCCCGTTGATCATCTCTATGCTGCCCCGGTAATTCTTGACTATATAAAAGAAAAATTCTCCGATGTGGTCCTGGTTTCACCTGATGCCGGCGGTGTGGAAAGAACCCGCGCCTTTGCCAAGCGTCTTGATGCAGGACTTGCTATTATTGATAAACGCCGAGATCGTCCCAATGAATGTCAGGCAATGCATGTTATTGGTGATGTAAAGGGAAAGACGGCGATTTTACTTGATGACATGGTTGATACTGCCGGGACACTTTGCAACGGTGCTGCCACGCTGATGGAACATGGTGCTAAAGAAGTACATGCCTGTTGTTCTCATCCTGTCCTTTCAGGTCCTGCAGTTGAAAGATTGACAAATTCTGTGATTAGTTCACTGGTTGTAACAAATTCAATTCCTTTACGTGATGATGCGCTGCAATGTGATAAAATCAAGGTCTTGTCCGTGTCCAAGCTTCTGGCACAGGCCATCGATTGTATTCATACTGAAGGTTCTATCAGTTCATTATTTGTGTAAGAAATTAAAACATTCTATACCACTCTATAACATTCAAAATTATTGAAATAAATTCTGGTAGTCGCCTTGTGACGACGAATCCAGGGCTAAGGAGGAACATATGATTCAAGTAGACATGTCTGCTTCAAAGAGAGAAAGTTTTGGTAAATGTGCCATGCGTCGCCTGCGGGTAAGTGGTAATACCCCTGCGGTACTGTATGGAAATGATAAAGAATCCATAGCCCTGCAACTGGAAACTGCTCCTTTTTTGAAAAGGTTGTTTCAGATCAGTCGTAAAAATGCTGTGGTAAATCTTGCTATCAATGGTGACGATACCCGTCATGTTATGATGAGAGAAATTCAGACTGATCCTGTTAATGACAGCCTGATCCATGCAGATTTTTTCGAGATTGACCTTGCTGCTCCAAGATGTTTCGCAGTTACCATCGATCTTGTTGGTAAGGCCAAGGGGCTCGACTTTGGTGGCGCACTTACAGTTCACAATGCTTCTGTCAAAGTTGAAGGGCTTCCGCTGAAAGTTCCTGACAGCATGAGTGTAGATATTACAGACCTTAATATTGGTGATTCCATTAAACTCTCTGATCTTCAATTGCCTGATGGCGTGAAAATGGTTAGTGATGGATCTGCTCTTTGTGTTGAAATTACCACAGCACAAGCAGAACTGGTTGTATCAGATACTGATGAAGAGGCGCCGCAGCCGCAAGAATAAATTCTGTAGACAGGACGTACGTACCAGTTGTTGCAGAAATGACAGAGGTTCTCTTGGCTTTATTGTGAGACAGAGGCCTGAAAGTGTTTTGTGTGTATCCGGAAAAGACCTCGCCTGAGGGCTTTTCCGGATTTTTTTTTGAAAAGAACAGTTGAATGCCATTGGTGTGCAATGAAAAAGTGGCTGGTAGCACTTTTGGAAAAATATGGGCTTTTAAGGGACACAGTGACTGAAGAGACATACTTGATAGTTGGCCTGGGTAATCCCGGTGCACAGTATGAGAATACCAGGCATAATGTGGGGTTTCGTATTGTTGATGCCCTCGCCCGCAGTGAAAATGCGTATCTTGAGTCAAAAAAATGGGATGCTAAGTTCTTTCGCATTTCGCTTTGGGGGGCCCGGGTGTTTTTTGTTGAACCGCAGACATTTATGAATCTTTCTGGAAAGTCAGTCGCCCGTTTTGTTGATTTTTATAAAATTAGCACTGATCATATTCTTGTTGTCCATGATGATATCGATATGAAACCAGGACGTATTAAGCTTGTCTCTGGTGGTGGTCCTGGTGGGCATAACGGCATTCGTTCACTTATTCAGTGTCTGGGAACCAAAGAGTTCTTTCGCCTCAAATATGGTGTCGGCAGGCCCGGTCAGAATGGCATCCATGCTGAGATGCCAGTGGAGCATTTTGTGCTTGCTGCTTTTAGCAGTGATGAGGAGGAATTGCTGGGACAAAGAATGGGTTCATTGACTGAAGGTGTTCGTGAGTTTGTAATCTCCGGCAGTCAACAAGCCATGAACATTCTTAATGTGCGCCACTGAGTTCAAGGAGGCTGCTCGAGAATAGAGAGCCGACTGCAAAGCCGGAGAAATTGGTCCATTTTTCCGCTAATTTTCGTCTAATAGCGCTGCTATTGCCCGAAAATGATCGAAAAACTGGTCTCAATTTTCCAACTTTTCGCCACGGCTTCTATTCTCGGACAGCCTCCTAGTCTATTCGCATAAGTAGTGGTTTTTTGAAGCGTATTTTTGAAAAGTGTGGTATGATTAGTACTTGTTACTATTGTTTCTTGGTCCGTTCAAGGATGTAGTAGTAGTTTACTGTCGTAGCTGGCATTTTTATTCTTAAATCGAAAGATTTGGTGTTCGACATTCTCAATTCCTGAGAATGTATGCCTCAATCCCGACGTTATCCCAGGAGGATACTTTGTTTATTCAAGGTGATATGGCTGTTTATCCGGCCCATGGTGTAGGTGTTATAGAAGCAATCGAAAGTCAAACCGTGGCAGGTGTTGATCAGGATTTTTATATTATGAAGATACTCGATAATGATATGAAGATTATGATCCCAACTGCGAGTAGCGATAATGTCGGACTGCGTGCCATTATAGGAAAGAAAGAAGTGGAAGCAGTTCTCCAAATCCTGCGTGATCGCGACACTGAGATAGCTTCTCAGACATGGAATCGACGTTATAGGGATTACATGGAGAAAATTAAAACCGGTTCAATCCATGAGGTCGCTGCTGTTCTTCGGGATCTGTATCTGCTCAGTGTTGATAAGGATCTCTCCTATGGAGAGCGAAAAATGATGGATACTGCAAAAAATTTACTGGTAACTGAAATATCCCTTGCCCGTAAAGTTGATGAGTCCAAAACTGAAACTATGATTGATGATATGTTTAATTAACAGCATTGTCTCGGTGTTCTTGCTCCAAGGTAATCCTCATATCCATGGCATCGTGTCATGACTTTCCAACGTTCAGATAGCTCCCAACCTGTAAATTCTGCTGAAATACTTGAAGTTCAGATTTCAGCAGAACAGGCAGGTTGTCGATTTGATCATTTCCTGGTGGAATGCATCCCTGCAACTTCAAGAAATAATCTTATTCAGTCGATTCGTCTGGGACTCCTCCTTGTTGACGGGGAAAAAAAGAAAAGCAGTTACAAACTGAAAGTAGGTGAACAGATCAGTGGTACTGTTTCTCGTCCAGAGTCCCTGACGCTTACCCCTCAGGAAGTTCCCTTTGATATTCTTTTTGAAGATAAATCTCTATTAGTTATCTCAAAACCACCCGGTATTGTAGTTCATCCAGCAGTTGGTAATCCTGATGGAACTTTGGTGAATGGATTGCTCTATCACTGTCGGGAGATAGCAGAAGTTGGAGACCATGTCCGGCCTGGTCTCGTCCACCGACTCGACAAAGATACCTCAGGGATCATGGTGGTGGCCAAGACCGATCAGTGTCATCGGCTCCTCGTTGATGCCTTTAAGGAACGAACTGTTGAGAAGGAATATCTTGCTCTTGTTTTTGGCGTTTTGCAAAAAAAAGCCGGACGCATCGTAGCTCCGATTAGCAGGCATCCTGCACAGCGTCAGAAAATGACAGTGTGTGAAGAGGGGAGAGGACGCTATGCTGCTAGCAGTTGGCGGGTTCTTGAAGAATATCCGGAAGGCTGTAGTCTTGTTCACGTAGAGATAGAAACGGGGCGAACGCATCAGATACGCGTTCATATGGCCTCACTGGGACATCCCGTTGCTGGAGATAGGCTCTATGGAAGAGCCAGAAATACCAGGATATATCCACGGCAAATGCTTCATGCTCACCGTTTAAGCTTGGTTCACCCTATCAGCGGTGAGAGTCTGTCATTTACAGCACCGCTTTGGCATGATTTTCAGGAAATAGTTGATGCACTTCGAGCCCAGGGGTATGAACAGCCTGGGGTGAGTTCTTGAATATAGCTGTAACCGGAGGCATTGGGTCAGGAAAAAGCATTGTGGCCCAAGCTCTTGCCGAACAGCTTGGTGCAAGCAGTGTCAGTGCAGATATTCTTTGTCGAGAACTTCTTGAAATAGGCAACGCAGGATATCTGCAGATGCGGAAAAGTTTTTCGGATGAGTTCTTTTGTCCAAATGGTCAAGTAAACAGAACGGTTTTGCGCGAAGCGATTTTTTCAGACAGTGAACTGCGAGCAGGGTTAGACGCAATACTCCATCCTCTTGTTCGACGGAAGCTGCTGGATTGCGGAGTAAATGCAAAAAGACAAGGAGTTGATTTGATAACTGAGGTTCCTCTCCTTTTTGAGAAAGGATGGCAGGAAGATTTTGATGGTTCGCTTGTGGTCTATGCTGATAGAGATATCTGTGTCGCCCGAATTGTGCAGAGAGACTTGGTTGCAAAGGAGGATGCCCTTCAGGGCATACTCAGTCAGATGCCGCTTGCTGAAAAATGCAAACGTGGGGATTGGGTTGTTGATAATTCAGGATCTTTTGCTGAAACCCGTGTGGCATTGAGTGGGATAGTTAATGAAATATCAAGCTCTCCCTCTCTTTTTTATGGAAAACGTAAATAACGATGAAAAAGGCTTGACAGCTATTTCCCGAAACCTTACTATGCTTTCAGTCAAATGTTAATCCTTCCTGAGATCTTGATCTTAAAAGAGAACACAGAAAATAATTGATAAAATCATTTCAGTTTGAATAAACTGATTCACAATGCAAATAAAACTGTGCAATGCATTACTTGCACAATTCACGACTATTTAATCATTTCTTTATAATCCTATCTGTCATTATCGCATTATTTACTCACTAATAGATTCGGTATTTTTGTACGCACAGGTGTTTTGATGCCTGGATATTGTGAGACTGAATGTATGTATGATAGTCCTGATAACAAACTGAATACTAACTACTTACTCGAAAATAATTCTCTGTTACATGTGGCAGGGGATCGATGAAAGAAAATACCATACTAGCCCCCCTGCCAAACAGCCCCAATATTGGAGACCTGAATTAATGAATCTGGCTGACTTAAAACTGATGAAAATCGCTGATCTTGTCAAGCTTGGGCGTAAGGTCAAGGTTGAAAGTGTGAATACTCTGCGTAAGCAGGAGCTAATTTTTGCCATCCTCCAGGCTCAGGCTGATATGGATGGGCAGATGCGTGGTAGCGGAGTTTTGGAGATCCTTCCAGATGGGTTTGGTTTTTTGAGGGCACCCGATTATAATTATCTTCCGGGGCCCGATGATATTTACGTCTCTCCGTCCCAGATCCGTCGTCTCGGACTTCGTACCGGAGATACTATAGAAGGACTCGTCAGGTCCCCAAAGGACGGTGAACGTTATTTTGCCCTTCTAAAAGTTGAGGCTATCAACTTTGATTCTCCGGAAGCCTCTAAGAAAAAGACATTATTTGGGAATCTTACCCCGCTCCATCCTGAGGAAAAATTTAAACTTGAGGGTGAACCTAATAACTATTCCATGCGCCTTATGGATATGATGTGTCCCATTGGTAAAGGGCAGCGTGGCTTGATTGTAGCCCCTCCACGAACTGGAAAAACTGTTCTTATTCAGAAGCTTGCCAATGCCATTGCCAAAAATCATAAGGAAGTATATCTTATTGTTCTCCTGATTGATGAGCGCCCTGAAGAAGTAACGGAAATGAAACGAACTGTGCTGACAGCAGAGGTTGTCAGCTCCACCTTTGATGAACCGCCCCAGCGTCATATTCAAGTCGCCGAAATGGTAATTGAAAAGGCAAAACGACTGGTTGAACATAAGAAAGATGTTGTTATTCTACTCGATAGTATTACCCGTTTAGCCAGGGCCTACAATACAGTCACTCCGTCCAGCGGTAAAATTCTTTCCGGTGGTGTTGAGGCTAATGCTCTGCATCGTCCAAAACGCTTTTTCGGTGCCGCCAGAAATATTGAAGAAGGCGGAAGTTTGACTATTATTGCCTCCGCTCTTATTGATACCGGTAGTCGAATGGACGAGGTTATCTTTGAAGAGTTCAAGGGAACTGGTAATATGGAAGTTGTCCTTGATCGTAAAATGTCAGACAGGCGTATTTATCCGGCCATAGATGTGAAAAAATCCGGAACCAGAAAGGAAGATTTACTTCTGGAACCTGTCCTTTTAAACCGTGTCTGGATATTGCGGAAGCTGCTTGCTTCCATGAATCCCGCCAGTGGCATGGAATTTATTATTGATAAATTGAAACAACACGAAAACAATGCGGAATTCATAGATTCAATGAATAGCTGATCTGCTACTAAACAGGTACAGTACGGTGTTATACCAACTAACAGCTATTTGCTGAATATTATTTTTATTGTAGTAATAAATGTTTTTAGTTGAAATTCTTACCTGATTTTATTATCCTCTTATTCTTTTGAGATTTTGAAAAACAAACGTGTACTGAAAGGTCACTCCTATTTTTAAGGAACATTAATTATGAGAAGCGATATACACCCTGAATATCATAAAATGACAGCTACCTGTGGTTGTGGTAACGAAGTTGAAATGGGATCTGTCAAGTCTGAGATTGTTGTTGAAATTTGTTCTGCTTGTCATCCTTTCTTTACCGGAAAGCAAAAACTGATTGATACTGCCGGACGGATTGAAAAATACAAGAAACGTTACGCGAAGCATTTCGAAGAAAAAAAATAGTTTTAACGATTCATCGGCACCTTCTTTACCGGAATGTACTGCTAAACCGTTAAATTCCATTTTTTCGCTTTTTGTTGATCCACAGCCTGTGAAGCAGGTTGTGGATTTTCTGTTTTAATTCCCGCGCCTTTTTCCCCTTGGTATTTCTTCATGATAGATAGACTTACTGACCTTGACGAAAAGATATCTCACCTTGAAGGAAGACTTTCTGATCCCTCGCTCATCTCTGACCAGAAAGCATACAAGAAGGTTGCTCAGGAGCATTCTCATCTCAGTAAACTCCAGGCCATGTACGGTGAACTCGACACTGTGGTCGCCGATATAGCTGGTAATCGTGAGCTTCTTCATGAAGGAGATGAAGATCCTGAATTGCTCGAACTTGCCAGGGAAGAAGTGGAAGAACTTCTTGTTCGGGAAAAGACTCTTGAACAGGATATCCTTCTTCTGCTTCTGCCAAAAGATCCAAATGACGAACGCAATACCTTTCTTGAGATCCGCGCTGGAACTGGTGGTGATGAAGCAGCCCTTTTTGTCGCAGATCTTTTTCGTATGTATTCGCGTTATGCAGAGTCCATGGGATGGAAGGTTGAGGTCATGAGTTCCAATTCTCTTGGAATCGGTGGGTTTAAAGAAATTATTGCGCTTATTTCAGGAAATGCAGTTTTTTCAAGGCTTAAATATGAGAGTGGCGTACACCGTGTTCAGCGTGTTCCTGAAACAGAGACCCAGGGACGTATTCATACTTCGGCTGTCACCGTGGCTATTTTACCTGAAGCAGATGAGGTGGAACTCAATATTAATCCCAGTGAGCTGAAATTTGATGTGTATCGTGCCTCTGGTCCAGGTGGCCAGTGCGTTAACACTACAGATTCCGCCGTTCGTATAACTCATCTTCCCACTGGACTGGTAGTGACCTGTCAGGATGAGAAGTCGCAGCACAAGAACAAAGCCAAGGCTCTTACCGTTCTCCGGGCACGTCTTCTTGATAAGCTGGAACAGGAACACCATGATAAAATTTCTGAAGCCAGACGAAGTCAGGTCGGAACTGGTGATCGCAGTGAACGTATTCGGACCTATAACTTTCCACAGGGGAGATTGACCGATCATCGTATCAATCTGACCTTGTATAAGCTTGATTCTATTATTGCCGGTAAGTTAGAAGAAGTCCTTACCCCGCTTATCACCCATGATCAGGAAGAGAAACTGAAATTGATTCAGTGAAACGTGGTTTTCGGTTTGAGGGAGGGCGGGTGCTGATTCATGAAGTACTAGAAAATGCCAGTGCTGTACTTGGTGAGTCAGGTGTTGAAAATCCTGAGCTCGATGCCAGTTTGCTGCTTGGTCATTGTCTGGGTCAATCACGTACTGCTCTATATTTGAATGCCCAGGAAGAACTTGACTCTGAAATAAAAAAGAAATTCCTCAACCTACTCGAGCGCCGTCAAAAAAGGGAACCTCTTGGCTATATTCTTGGAGTCCAGGAGTTCTGGTCACTGGATTTCCAGGTCAGCCCCGATGTTCTTATTCCAAGGCCGGAAACCGAGTTGTTGCTTGAACGTGGTATTGCTGTCTGGAGAGAGAAGCCGGAACCAGAAGGTTTGATTCTAGATCTTTGTACTGGTAGCGGGGCAATTGCAATTGTTCTTGCCAGGGAACTTGGTCAACCTGTTATCGCAGTTGATCTCTCCATGGCTGCCCTTCGGGTAGCAAAAAAAAATGCCCAACTCCATGGTGTAGCCCATCTTATTTCCTTTGTTCAGAGTGATCTCCTCTCAGCTTTTTCTCCTGTACCTCGTTTTTCTCTTGTTCTTTCTAATCCTCCCTATGTGAGTGCTCAGGAATTGGAGGACGGCCTGCAACCTGAAGTTGATTTGTATGAACCGCATTTGGCACTCGATGGTGGCGACAAGGGCCTTGAAATAATAAGAAGGATTCATGCTCAGATTATGCCACAGCTTCTCCCAGGGGCTAATTTGTTGATGGAAATAGGTGCTGAACAGGGAGATGAACTGCTTTCTTTATTTTCAACAAAAGGTGCTGGTGCAGAAAACTTTACGGAACTTCAGGTAGAAAAAGATTACAGTAATCATGATCGAATTTTTTATGGAAAAGTTAAAGTTGCTTAGTGAATGTCTGTTACTAGGAGCTTGCCCGAGATAGGCATTTCTTCTCAAATCGAGGCATTTTAAAAAAATAAGCACAGGTATATAGTTAATATTCCGAGCATTATCTTTTTAAAATAACGAAGAGTTTAGGAGAAAGGGCATTCTCGGACAGCCTCCTAGACGGATGCTGGCTAATACAAAATAGTTCAGGTGATTTATAGATGGAAAAATTAGTTATAGAAGGTGGTCGCTCCCTACACGGTGAAGTGAAAATTAGTGGCGCCAAAAATGCAGCCCTGCCCTTAATCGCCGCGAGTCTCCTGGCACCCGGAATTCATGTTCTTCATAATGTTCCCGACCTACGTGATACAAGGACCATGCTTCGCCTTCTTGAATCTCTCGGACTGAGTTGGGAGCGTCAAGGGTCAACATTGAAAATAGATGGTACTGGTTTACGGTGTTCAGAGGCTTCCTATGAACTTGTAAAAACCATGAGGGCATCCGTTCTTGTTCTGGGGCCGTTGCTTGCCAGACTAGGAAGAGCGAAGGTCTCGCTTCCAGGTGGGTGTGCCATAGGGGCACGTCCCATTAATTTTCATCTTATGGGATTTGAACAGTTGGGGGTCAACTGTGATTTGGCACATGGCTATGTTGATGCCCATATTGATGGAAGAATGCAGGGGGGAACCGTTTACTTCGATATTCCTTCGGTAACCGGGACCGAGAATCTGCTTATGGCAGCAGCTCTTGCCAAGGGAACCACTGTTATTAAAAATGCTGCTCGTGAACCTGAGATTGGTAACCTTGTTGATATGCTTAATGGTATGGGGGCTGATATTGAAGGACGAGACAGTGAACGACTGACCATCCACGGTGTTGAAAAATTAACAGCTGCAGAAAGCACCATTATTCCCGATAGGATTGAGGCCGGAACATATGCCATAGCTGTTGCTGCCACTGGCGGTGAAGTCGTTATTGTAAATTGTGAACCCGCTCATTTACCATCTCTTGTTGAGAAATTGCGATTCGCTGGGGCCGAGGTGGAGGTGGGGGACAATTTCCTTCGTATAGCGGCAGATAAGGCAAAGCCTATTACACCTGTTAATATCACCACCATGCCCTACCCCGGATACCCTACGGATCTCCAGGCCCAGTTCATGGCGTTGATGACCGGAAGTCATGGTCTCAGTATTGTTCATGAAACCATTTTTGAAAACAGATTCATGCATGTGGCAGAATTACAGCGCATGGGGGCGGATATTCAGATTGATGGTCGAGTGGCCATGGTTAAGGGCTTAGGGGATGCTTCTCTCACGGGAGCTCAGGTTATGGCAACGGATCTTCGGGCCAGTTCATCGTTGGTTATTGCCGGGCTTGCAGCCGCGGGACGTACTGAAATATCCAGAATTTACCACCTTGAACGAGGGTATGAGGATTTGGTTGGTAAGCTCACGGCTGTTGGAGCGAAGGTATGGAAGGAAGCTGAATGATTAAAAGCAGACTGAAGCAGTTGAGTTTTTAAGGAAGAGGAAAGCTGACTGTAAATTTTGCTCCACCAAGTGGAGATTTATCCACCTCAATGCTTCCACTATGTTCTGCTATCATCTGTTTAACGATGGCTAGTCCCAGTCCGGTTCCATCAATTCGCCGTGTATAAAACGGTTCAAATATTTTTTCCTCTTTACCGGGTGTTATTCCAGGTCCATTGTCTTCCACCGTTATCTGAATGTTTTCCTCACCATTGTCTGCTTTAATTTCCATGGCTTTGATTCGTATTTTCTCATCCCCGAGAGGGGTGAATGCCAGTGCATTCTGAAGGAGATGGTTCAGAATAGTAAAAAGCTGGTACTGATCAGCCCATATGTCAACGATAGTGTCGATCTGTATATCCAGTTGACACTTTTCAGGCCACGAGGTGGCCATCCTGGCAACTTCAATTACTTCATCAAGTGAGCGCTTCAGAGAAAACCAGTCTTTTTCAGCACTTTCAGGTCGTGCAAATTTGAGGAAATCAGAAACCGTATTTGAGAGACGGTTGGATTCCCTCAAAATAATAGTAATTAATTCTGAATTTGCCTCCTGTTGTGGGGAATGCGTCAAGCTGATTTCGTTGGCAAGAACCTGTGCGGATCCGGAAATAGCAGTAAGCGGGTTTCTGAAATCGTGGGCAATTCCAGCGCTCATCCTCCCAATGGCAGCGAGTTTCTCTGCCTGTTGCATCTGCTTTTCCAGTCGCTCAACGTCGCTGATGTCCTGAATAGTGATAACTCTGCAATCTTCACATAATGTATCGCTGCCTTGAGGGTGTTTTTTTCTTGAAGACTGTTTGTACTGCAATCGTGCGTATGAGTAGCCTATTCGGGTTCGTTCGCCATCCTTGCGCAGCAATTCAGCAGAATGTCGTGAGCCCTGCTCTGTAAAACAGATATTTGGAAAAAAATCATGGAACGCCTTATCCAGAAGTTCAGAAAGAGAGTAGCCGATGATCTGGGCTGCCGCATTATTGACAGAAGTTATTCGGTTCTGGTCATTTGTCGTGATAATACCTGTACTGATATCATCAAATATCTGTTTGTATAGAAGACTGAGTCTGTCAAAGTCACGAACAGAATCTGACAGGGCATCCTCGGTTTTACGAAGTCGTCCAGCAAAGAGACTGCTGAGGATTGCAGCCAGAAAAAAAGTAAGTCCGTAAACGGCAAAAAGATTGAGGTTTGCAAGTCCATCGGGACCATTGTCGTACAGAGGAACCATGAGGAAGTTTGGGAAAATCCTGTAGTATTCAAGGCTTAGCACGAAGGCAAATTGAAGGGTTGCGGCACCTGCCGCGATGAGCCCTCCAAGGCGTGGCAAAATGAGACCACCTGCAATGATGGGGAAGAAGTAAACGGTGGAGAATATTGATTGTGATGCTCCGGTATAATAAAGAAGGACGGAAATACAGAAAGTGTCCAGCAGAATTTGTTCGAGGCCAAATCGTCTTGGATCGACGTTTGATTTTAGAAGAATCAGGCTGGAGAGTATGGTGGTCGTGTAGACAAATAGTATAAAGAAGAATAGATGCGTGGGTGGCAGGACAATCACATTAAACTTACCTGACTGCAGATAGGCACTGACCCCGAGAAGGAGAGTGTAAAGAACAACCCGGAGAAAAAGCATCCAGAGGAGCTGGTTGACGAGTAGTCGCTGAACAGTACTCTGATGCGAAATGGTGTTTCCCTCAAGTGGCAATGAAGTCATGTGTTAATCATCCAAGATCATATTTTTTAACTTTGTAGCGTAGAGATCTGAAGCTGATTCGAAGAAGCTCGGCTGCCCGCATTTTTGAATTATCACTTTTTTCCAGAGCGGCTGTGAGGAAATTTTTTTCAGTTTCCGCCATTACCTCTTCAAGTCCACGGCTGAAAAGTTCCTCTTCATCTGCAACTACCTTAAAAGGGGATGGCGTCTGGTTGTTTTCATTGTTGCCTGCAAAACGATAACTGGAAAGGGTTAAGCTTTCAGGGAGGATAATATTTGATGTTTCGAGTGCCACACCGCGTTCAATGATGTTTTCCAGTTCTCGAACATTGCCGGGGAAGTCATATTTCATTAAAACCTCCATGGCATAGGACGAGATCTCCTGGATTTCTTTGTTGAATAATGTTGAATATTTCTTCAGAAAAAAGTCAACGAGAAGGGGAACATCCCCTTTTCGATTGCGAAGAGGCGGAACCCTGAGTGGAACCACGGCAAGTCTGTAGAAGAGATCCTCCCTGAAGCGACCAGCCATAATTTCTTCTTCAAGAATTTTGTTGGTTGCAGCAATGATTCTGACATTAACATTTTGAATCTGAACACTGCCGACTGGCTTGACTTCACGCTCCTGCAGAACCCGCAGTAATTTTGTCTGGATAATGGGAGTGAGTTCACCTATCTCATCAAGAAATGCTGTTCCATTATTGGCAAGTTGAAACAATCCTTTTTTGTCATTGATGGCCCCGGTAAAGGATCCCTTGACATGGCCAAAGAGCTCGCTCTCCATCAATTCTTCCGGAATGGCACTGCAGGTGATAGGAACAAAATCCTGTTCTGCAACATGTGAATGCCGATGAATAGCCTGGGCAACAAGTTCTTTACCTGTACCCGACTCTCCATAAATAAGGACATTGGCAGGGGTGATGGCGATGCGCTTGATCATTTCAAAAATCTTGATCATTTCACGGCTCTCACCGATTATTTCGGGGAACTCAGCAGAAATGGATTTTGCCTCGGCGCTCTGTCTTCCCTTTGACGTTGCAGAACAGATAACTGATTTAATTTCATCAACATTAAAAGGCTTACTGATATAGTCAAAGGCTCCGTTCTTCATGGCAAAGACAGCATCGTCCGGTGAGGCAAATGCTGTTATCATGACAACGGGAAGTGCGGGATGCATTTCTTTTACAGCACTGAGGAGTTCAAGGCCACTTGTTGATTAGCAAATTATTCAGACGCTTTTTTTCTGATTTTTTAAGACAACTACAGGGATTGTTACATTATATTGCCAACCATGGGACTCACGATCGTTGTCAGTCCCATGGCAACTGTTAAAAAGGTACCGGCATTTCCTCCGTGATTTTTCTTGCATCCTCAAATTCCTGAAAGACTTCGCTTTCACGATTGATCTTTTTCATGCTCACCAGAAGCATATTCAGCACTAGTACAATGTAAAACATAATACTTCGCATTTGTAACGTGACGTGTTATAATT
>CAZIDU010000003.1:0-84725 GCA_964538055.1 uncultured Desulfocapsa sp.
CGTATTCGTTATGCAATTCCGACTCAAACTCAATTTCGGTGAATAGTTACAAATATTATCAGTCCCTTAGCCTGTAATGAAGCTGACTTGACAGTACAAATATTGCGTTATCAGTACGTTACAGCAATTCCGAAATAATTGATCACAGTGGCTCATGTGCAGATGGGCCGCTGTGGCCGATTATTTACCATTCGACTCCTAGCATTAGACAGTTAATTCCGCTGCCAATTCCCAACATGGCCGCTTTTTCACCACGACGAAAACAATCCTGTTCAATAGCCATGGCCATGGTAATAGGCGCAGACACTGACCCTACGTTACCCAATATTTGTAAGGTTTCAAAATTCTTTTTCAAATCAAGTCCCAGGGTCTCAAAAAGTAATCGCGCATGGGCGGTTCCCACCTGATGACAGAAAAACCTGTCAATATCGTTTTCACTCCATCCGGGAATGGACGCAAAGTCCTGCCAGGTTGCATGGGCTGTCTCGATACCACGAATCAACAACTCCTCGGAGTTGGTATTCATAAGGGTAGTTTCAGTCCCGCTCTGCGCCCCCTGACAAAGATCAGAATGCCTGGTATTGGCCTTCCAGGCCCCACGCATCAAGCGCGGTTTGTTCATACCCTGCAGCAGATTGCACATATAAAGTGCCACGGATCCCGACCCTATGGTAAGTGAGGCAAAGGCAGGTTTTATCTTCTTGCGGGTCAGGCTTTCATCGTCAAGTAGTGCCTGAATTGTTGATTCAACAAGTTCCTCTGCCGTTTCCCCGGCCACCACCAGACCATTACGCACATGACCAAGCTCTATCATATTGGCAAGCATCACCATGCCGTCAAGAAAACCCAGACAAGCATTGGAGAGATCAAAAAGGAGACAATCTTCCGATAAACCCAGTTGATTATGAACAAAAGAAGCCGTAGCCGGCTCCATCATATCCCTGGATACCGAGCTAAAAATAAGACATTCTATGGTGGCAGGATCGATATCGTCCTTATCTAGTACCGCCTGCCCGGCAAGTGCTGCACCCTGACTGGGCCTAGTTCCCGGTTCCCACAGTCGCCTCTCTTTTATCCCGCTCATCAGTTCCAGTCTTCCGGCGGGAAGTTTTAGTCTTTCATATAGTGGACTCAACCGCTCTTCTATAGCATCGGAACTCAAGATACGAGGCGGCAGCACGTAGGCAAATGTGTGAAGGCAGACTTTTGAATAAAACATAGTATTTGTATATCGCTGATATTGTGGAAATGGGTGAACCAATTCGAGCAGAATGTAGCAGGTATGGAGAAGGAATACAACTTTTAGCATCTTCCCACCGGGAACCACCGATTATAATGTAGATTCTGCCATGGCAAGCTCGAGACGGCGGGCAACAAGTGATACTGCAAAGCAGAGCAGAAAATACATAAGAGAAATAGTCAGCCACACCTCATTGGTCCGTTGGGTGGAGGACATCACCTGCATCCCCTGAAAGGTGAGTTCCTGAATGGAAATGATGGAGACGATGGACGAATATTTAATAGTATTGATAAACTCATTGGCAAGAGGTGGCAGCACACGTCTGACGGCCTGTGGCAGAACAATAAAACGCATCTGCTGCAGCCAGGTGAGCCCAAGTGCAGCCGAAGCCTCCCACTGTTCATTGTCTATAGACTGTATCCCTGCCCGAACAATCTCTGCAATATAAGCACCCTGGAACAGAGCCACGGTGAAAACCCCTGAAACAAAGGCTGTAAAAAGTTCAGGCGGTGCCACCGCAAAACTGAGCCACCCGGCGGTCAGCCCCATTCTGCTACGAACAAATTCATCCACTCCGAGGAGTAGCATAAGCTGATCGGAAACAAAAAAATAGAAAATAAAGACCAGAACAAGGGGCGGAATATTTCGGATCAACTCCACATAACTGCGTCCTATTAAACGAAAGATAAGACGTTTCCGGGTTCGGAGTATTCCCATAAGCACACCAATCACGGTGGCAAACAGAATTGCCCAGAGACTGAGACGAATGGTGGTGAAGAAACCTTCAAGTAAAATATTACTCACCCAGCGCCCTTTCTCAGCATCCCAGCGAAACAGATAGTTGGGAATCACCCCCCAGTTCCAGCGGTAATTCAGGCCAACGCTTACACGGTAGGTGATATATCCAATAAATAGGAGGAGAACAGCCGTCACTACAATGTCGAGAACGGTACTGCGCTTTCTTATAAGGTAAACCCCCGTCATATTCTGTTAATCCTGGCCCCGCCTCTCTGCACCGTCCGGTAATACTGTACCGCCGGTTTCCCAAAGGACATCATATATCCAATGCTATGATCTTCAGGCACATTCATGCGCTCAAGAATTTCTGGTACGATTCTGGTTAAGGCCCATTTACATAGACCATTCCACACCGTCCCAAAACCACTTGCTGCTGCCAGAATCTCAAAATAAGTTAGGGCAATCAGGCAGTCCGGATCGGGCGAAGGGCCACTGGCAGGAGTGGATACTATCAGCAAGTGGGGAGCATTTCTAAAGAGGATATCCTCCCCATTGTCAGCCGCTGCAACGATACCTGAAAAAAAATCGAGTTCTTTAGGAAGCCCCCCCTGTCCGTCCACTCGACGAATCCCCTCAATGGTATCATGGCGTAAAGCTGCCATGGAATCCTGATCTTCTATAACAGTGAACAGCAGCTGCCGGTTATTTACCCCGGTGGGACCATTTGCTACCACTTCGAGCAGATCAGCTATAACCCTGCTGGCAACCGGTTCATCAAGATACTGGCGAACAGAACGTCTACCCTTTATCAGGGTCGCCACCTGCTGCTGGGAAGGTAGTGCACAATCCAATTCAATGGACTCATCGGGATTCAGGCCAAAAATAGAGAGCGCCCCGGTGGGGCAAACGGCAAAACAATGCTGGCAGGCGATACATCTATCCTCACGATCTGCGACAACGGTGGGATACCCTTCATCGAGCGACAACACATCATAGGGGCAGTCTGTTACGCACTCTCCACACTGAATACACCGTTCCTCATCAATAGCTAATGAAAGCATAATTTTTCTCCTTAATAACTTCGTACACTCCGATTATTTACATCCACATTCTCTGCTAATTGGGTTTTTCAATTGCACCATCAGCTTGCAAAGTCATATGAGAATACATACTGTCAATGTACAGACACACTTTAATCGTATCATCATTGTTCACCAACTTCAAAAAGGACGATTGGAATGAACGCATTCAAAAAACTGACCCTGGCCCTCTTTCTTATATTTTTCTCCTGCCATCTTCTCCAGGCAAAAACCGGAGACGACCAATACACCGACACCGTTATCAAAACGATTAAAGTAGGCGACGGTATCTACATGCTTATGGGAAAAGGTGGCAATATTGGTGTTTCAGTTGGTGAAGACGGTGTCTTTATGATTGACGACCAGTTTGCTCCACTAACGGAAAAAATCAAAGCAGCAGTGGCAAAGATCTCCGACAAAGAAATTCGCTTTGTCATTAACACCCACTACCACTTCGATCACACGGGTGGTAACGAAAACTTTGGTAAGGAAGAAGTGATCATCGTTGCCCATGATAATGTTCGCAAACGGATGAGTAAAGACGGCTTTATCAAGGCCTTTAATAAAAAACTCCCCGCGTCTCCTCAAGTCGCCCTTCCTGTTATTACCTTTAACGACAGCATCAGTTTTCATTTGAATGGACTGGATATCAAGGTAATTCATCAGGAACATGCACATACGGACGGCGACAGTATAGTCCTCTTTCAATCTGCCAACGTCATCCATGCGGGAGATACCTTTTTCAATGGCATGTATCCGTTTATCGACGCCTCAAGTCAAGGGAACATAAGTGGCATGATCAAAGCTGCGGACCTTATCTTGACCCTGGCAGATGAACAGACAAAAATCATCCCCGGCCATGGCAAGCTAGGTGACAAACAGGCCCTGCAGCAATACAGGGATATGCTGGTCACCGTGAGGGATAGAATGCAAAAACTCATCGCTCAGGGAAAGAGCCTTGAAGAAATCATTGACCTCCAGCCCAATGCAGACCTGGACGAAATCTGGGGGAAGGGATTTCTTGACCCCGTTGCCTTTCTAAGCATTCTCTATACGGTAATGCCCGACAAATAGGATGGGTTTCCTATTTATCCAGGAGGTGCAACCCACTCCTTACCTGCTGATACACTTTTTCTGTCAATGACTCGTAGGTGTGTCCTTCTGGAAAAATCGGCTGCTGAAAGCTCACCGACACAGAACGTAGAGGCCTGGGGATAAGAGTCCCCACGGGCAGAGCCTGGTAAGCACCATTTATGGTAACGGGAACGACGGGAACATTGAGCTCCATACTGAGAATGGCAAATAATTTCTTAAAATTCCCAATATTGCCATCCATGCTCCGTGTTCCTTCCGGAAATATCATGATATTCTTTCCCTTCTTCAGGACTTCGGCCAACTTCTGAATGGACTCTTTAAGTCCCGAATTCAAATCGACGACAATAACATTATTTCTATCGGCAAAAAACCGGACCAGAGGATTTTTAACGTGTTTTTGTTTGGCATAAAAGTAGGTGTTCTTAAAAAATTTACCTTTTAGCTGGGTAGCAACGAATAAGCCATCATAGAAACTCTGATGGTTGGGAGCTATTATACAAGGGGTATTCGGCAGGTTTTCCTGCCCAGTCCCTGTAAATCTGAAGTAGCCCTTAAAGAAGAACTTACTGCAGTTTCTCAACACATTGGCCATTATCCAGGTCTTTGGCAGTGTCAGATCCACTTTTTCCTTAAGGATCTCTTTCCAGTTGACCAGCTCAACACTTATTTTTTTCTTTTTTTCCTGGATAAACTCGCTGAGCAGGCGTACCGTCTGATGAGACATCAATTTTTCTTCACTGAGTTCCACCCCGAAGGTTGACTTCAGAAAAGCGAGAAGACTCACCTGGTCGAGGGAATCCATAGCAATATCAATCTCCAGGTGGTCATCTGGAAAAATTTCCCTTTGGCTCTGATGCTCGATAAAGCCCTCAATGATAAGATACTCTTCAAAATCAGGCTGCGCAGCGTCATTTTTCCGTGCTGCCCTGTTCCCTACCAGGTCGGGCAACTGAAAACGGCGCAGCTTGGAAAGCCGCGTCTTGGGTAATTCTTCGTCGATCAGGGTGAATTTCAGGATGCGTTTTGACGGGGAAACCGTCTTATTATAGGCATCAATAATCTTCCAGCGAAAAAAATCATCAAGCTCTGTGATCTCATGTGCCCTGACTTTTTTGAAATCCGGTTGAATAACCGCCTGCAGAATATCATCCTTAACAAAGACACCCACTTCATTGATGCAGTCTGTTAACCGCTCCAGTTTCTGTTCAACCAGAACCGGATTGATATTTTTGCCGCTGGCCAATACAATAATTTCCTTCCTGCGACCGGTTATAAAAAGTCTCCCCTTCTCATCAAGACGACCAAGGTCTCCGGTATAAAGCCAACCGTCCTTTAAAACCTCGGCGGTTTCCTCCGGACGATTCAGATAACCCTGCATAATATTTTTACCCGAGGCAACTATCTCCCCATCCCGTATCTCGATTTTTGTACAACTCATCGCGGTACCGGCGGAACCGATGGTGACCTGACCGGGACGGGTAAAGGAGATCATGGGGGCAGCTTCGGTCATTCCAAATCCTTCCAGAATCTCAAAGCCCAGAGTCATAAAGTTCCTGCCGACATCGGGATCAAAGGCTGCTCCACCGCAGACCAGATATTTGAGATGTCCTCCTAATTTCTGATGCACGGCTTTAAAGAGAACTCTGGAGAAAGCTTGGGAACCTGTTTTCTCCGCAAAAGAAAAGAATAACCGGGCAATTTTCTTTTGGTTAATCTTATCCATAATTCCCTTACAGATCGTTTTATAGAGGCGGGGTACTCCGATAATAATTGTAACCTGATTCTTCTGAAGGGTACTGATAATATCCTGCGGCTGCAGAGAGGGAGACATTGCCATGGTCGCCCCTACGGATAGAGGGGCAACGAGGGAACCAAGCAGGGGAAAGATATGATGCAGAGGAAGCAGAAGCATGACTCGTTCATCAATTGAATAAATGGGTACTCCGATGGAGACCGCTTCCACATTTGCCAGCACATTTTCATGGGAAAGCATTACACCCTTGGGATCGCCAGTGGTACCCGAGGTGTAAATAATCAGCGCAGTGTCATCCCGTTTTCCCTTGGAAAAGTCGATTTCAACCGCATCCTCCCGGCCATTGATGGCAGCTGTCCCCATATCTTCATAGACAAGAACAAGAGGATCATAATCAATGGCTTCAAGAACACTGCGAAACACCGGCTCTCGCTCACGGGAACAAAAAACAACGTCTGGTGAACAATCTTTTACGATATAGGTCACTTCTTCGACGGTTGAAAGATAGTCAACCGGAATAACAGTACAGTTATTCTTCCACGACCCCAAAAAACTATATATCCACTCCGGCCTGTTTTCGGAGAAAATCAGGACCCGCTCGGCCGTATCGGGAAACAGTCCTGAAAAATAAACCGCTTCCTGAAGAAGATCCGCATAGCTTACTTCCTGATCCTTCCACTTGAGAGCCGTTTTTTTGTAATTTCTTAACAACATAGTTTTCTCACTGACAATAAGCCACATGGGTAATTACTTAGGGACCGTTAAGGAATAACTTGTACTTTTTATCCATTTCGTTACGGCCCCTTATGCCGATTTCGAAGCAAAAAAAGTCCAAGTTATTTATTTACGACGGCTTACTCAGTATCGGGGGTCTGACACTGGGTTCGGATTCGTTCCCTGATATCTACACGAATTAAGAGAAATTACCAATAACTGTACCGCGTTCATAAGGAATCTGTCAAAGAAAGCACTGAGCGGTAAACCGATGGAACGGCTTATTTGTTCCTGAGTACCTGGAGAAGAGCTTTTTTTAATTTCCGGCAAGTACTCCAAAGTGATGGGTAAATCCTGCCACTTCCTGAACATCTGAGAAACCCGTTTTCCGCAACACCCTTACAACATCCTCTGCGAATACACGATGCTCGAGAGGAGGCCCCTGTTCACAGGCTTCCACCTTCTTTTCCCAGTCAACTATTAACAATCGCCCACCGGGCAGTAAAACTCTTCGTATCTCACGCAACAGGGGGATGGGATCGCCAAGTTCATGAAAGACAGTAATGGACCAGATACCATCGACACTGGCATCTCCAAAAGAAAGGACATCACGCTCCATGAGCTGGGGCAAAAGAGAGCCATTTCCCATGCTCCTTTCCATCTCCTCCACCATCAAAGGTTCAATATCCAGGGCATGAATCAAGGCATCGGGTACTTTCGATGCAACTTCACGGCTGATATAGCCGGTACCGGCACCGATATCAAGATACACCCCCTTTTCCTGCATTTCCAGCAGCGCTTCTATTTTTTGCGGAGGAATCCATTGCAATCGTGTAGGATTATTCAATTTCTTCCGCTTGGCCGGGTTAAACTTTTTATCTTCGGACATCTCTGTTCCTGTGGCTAATTTTATTCTGTTTTTCCATACCACTGCATTGTGACGGTGAGCCGGCATTCTTTGCCTCTGCCAGTGCTTTGTCAAGTCAGCCAATATGAAAGGACACACTGCGCGATGGCCCTATTAAACGATGGAATCTGGGGACACGATCCCCATTCAAAAGACAAAGACGAATTGGGTCATGTCCCCAGTTTCCTACCAACGTATCCGTTATGCAATTCCGATTCAAACTCAATTGCGGTGAATAGTTACATAACTTGAACATTGTTTCAGGCAGCACTTGATTTTCAACTCCCCCGGAAGTGGGGCTTTAGCCCCGCCCAAAAGCGTAATCGGCGGGACTAAAGTCCCGCTTCCCGGCGCTTGCTTTGTTCAATTGATTAAATTTGTATTCCTAAGTCTAAGATCACCGGGCACGATTTTGTTGCTCAGCTTTTCTCCTGTTCCCTTTTTTCCTGGCTATAATCTCATCCATTGCTTCTTCAAAATGGGGCACTAAAAATCGAACACCATGTTCGTTCAAGTGGTCGAGATTGTAATACGTATTTCCTCCATTCTGCAGCGGACTATCAAAATATGGCAGCGGGTCAAACACCTCGATCTGATAGGTGGAGGTAAAATCATCAATAAAGTCAATGCTTGGCTTTTGCCATTGCTGGATAAACCCTGCGTCATATTCACAAATCCTTTCCTGCGACAACACTTTTTTTATGAGTGGTTCCCAGTTGCATGCATCGATATCGGAAAACAGCGGTACCTGTTTGAGTATAACAACATCCTTCCCTGCTTCTCGTATCCTGTCGACTGTATAAGCTAACTGTTCACGGTAATATTCGGTATGACCCTCCACTCTTTTCCCATCAGAGTCTTTGAAAAACATCTTTGGGGAATCGTTGGCAGGTACTTTCCCATCATAAAAGAGATCAAAACGCTGGGCGACCAGAACAAGTTCAACACCTGGATCCTCAACAATGTTCGTTTCAAATACGGTGAGGGAATTTTGACATTGTTTGAGATACTTGTCATCAAACATATATTGCTCAATATGTATATCACCAAGGAGCATGGGGCAGCCACGACTGCCTAGCACTTTGACATTGTAACCGTTTTTTTCAGCCCATTCCGTAACGGCGAGGATAAAATGGGGGGTATGGCTGTCTCCTACAAGAGCGATAATCGGAGTTTCCGAGACTGCAGCCTCCTGACACTTTACAAACCAGAGACCATTCTCCATCCTTTCCTGACACCCCTCTGCAAATTGTGCAATGGGAAGAGCCTGGCTTCCTCCAGTCTCATACATGACGATACGCCAGGAAGAAGTGTCAGCTTCCTCAAGGTTTTTAAATAATGACGAAAAACCGACAATAAGAAAAATTGCCATAACGATAACACGCTTATCAGAAAATGTTGATTTTCTGGCAGGCTGCTCAACCAACAGATAACTCAGAATAGAAAGTACAAATGAAACGATTATGATAACGACAGAAGCAACTCCTCCTATCTCAAGAGTATTACAGTATAATTTATAAAAAATTATAACCGGCCAATGATAGAGGTAGAGAGAATACGATATCTTGCCAATTGAAGCTGGAAGTTTTGTCGCTAGCACCCTATTGATGAGACCTTTCCGCCCGTTGGTATAGAGAATCAGGGCGCTGCCAATACAGGGCAGCAAAACACCGCCCTGCAGAAAAGGTCTTCCCATAAAGTTTTCGTTAATAAAGATAAAACTAAAAAAGAGAAGGAAAATCCCCAGGAGTCCTATCAGCAGGTTGGCCGTTCTTGTTTTCGGTTCAGACACTATCTTGAGAGCCAAAAACCCACCAACACAGAACTCAAAGGCCCTTGTATAAAACATATAAAAGGCAAGATTATATTCCGACGCAGCCAGGGTATAACAGGCCCAGCCCGAAATCAGAGAAATCAGGAGTAAAACCCCGCCAATTTTCCTGTTGATACTCTGATCAATCTCCTTTGAAACTTCTGAAAGGGGGAAGTACTGGCCATTGTCTGCAGTTTTTGATCTATTCCAAAACCGGAAACATAAAAAAATCAGCAGCGGCCAGAAGAGATAAAACTGTTCTTCCACACCCAAAGACCAGGTATGAAGCAGAGGTTGCCGCGAAAAACCTTCACTGAAATAATCAACTTTACGAGAAAAGAAAAAATTTGACAGCTGCACAGCAGCATAGTGTGCAGACTTCATAAAGTTGGTATACGTTTCCGGTTGCAACAGAAAGATAGCAACAATTGCGGATAGAACAAGAACCACGAATAACGCAGGAAAAATCCGCTTTATTCGTCGAGCATAGAAGTGAAGGAATGAAAATGTCTGCTGATGATGCTGGCGTAGAATAATGCCGGTGATCAAATAACCGGAGATCACAAAGAAAACATCAACGCCAAGAAATCCGCCAGGGAGTAAATCTGGCTGAAGATGAAAGAGGAAAACGGAGAGTACTGCCAGGGCACGCACCCCATCAATATCTGCCCGGTACTCACTTCCCAACGATCTTGAAAGGTGCATATATGTATACTTGTTTATGGTAAGAGAGTTACAGACCTGTCTTAATATCGAATATTATTTGTGTTGGGGTGGATTCAAGGAGCTGCCGGCGTATTCTGCGAATCAAGTTGTCCATACCGTGGGTTATCTGCTGTCTCCGGCTCCATCCCCAGGCAATCGGGCAGGGATGAATGCTTGTCTCTATGCTCTTTGCCAGCCCCTCATCAAGCAAAAAGTCAAAACTATCTCTATAAAACGAGCACTAATGCTTAAAACTGCCGTCTGGAACAAGTTTGTGCCCACCTTTTCGTTGATCATGCGGCACCATAACACAGAGTCGTTTACAGCGGCTTGCAAGATGGGATGCCTTTTTTCTGAAGTCATTAAAATGTTCCAATACATTGGAACAGTATATCACATCGTATTGGTCTTGAATCTGTTCAATGTCTTCATTGAGAAAATTGACTATATCGCCATACTGGGATTAACCACGACTAATGGCTACATCGGAGACATCTGTTGCAAATATTTTGGCCTCCGGATAACGGAGAGCCAAAAATGAGCTGCCTGACCAAGGGCACAGCCAACATCCAGTAGAGTGAACTTTCTGGACGGAAATGTAATGGTTTGATCAAAATAGTGTGCAAAAAGTTTAGTTTGTTTTTTGCCGTTCCCTTGATCCCACTTTCCATTCTCCTGAAAATATCCATTCAATTCGTCCAGAAAAATATTTTTTTCTTCCGTCATGCGATATGTCTACCAGCCCTATGGTTTTTTCGGTTTGTATTTGTATCTAGATGATTAAAATTGCATGCGAAACTGTTTAAAAAGCAAGAAATTTTCTATCAGAATAGAAAAATATAGTTCATAAATCCATGATTAGCAAACTGCAATTTTCTGACCGGACCCTACTGATTTACCAGAAAAATTGAATAATATGGGAACGCAATATCCTATATGTAAGCAACGTGAAACATAGGATTATGTCCCCATATTTTATATACTTACGAATCAAAACTAGACAAGAAAAGGAAAGGAAAGACCCAGATGGATTGTAAAACGTGGTAAGTCTCGAATGCCGCTAGTTTAAGGTATTCCAATACAAAAAAAATATACAGAAAATACAATAAAAACAACATGAAAACTTGTTGTTCATGAAAATTGATGGTGCTTAAACTAGCGCCATTCTGGTAGGTCCCCCATTTTACACGATACCATTTAAGTGGGGAAATAGTACTGTGTCCCCTGAATTTCTGAATTCCAGAATCAGGACGGTGCTCAATAAGAGCTACCCACTGACAATCACGGACTGTCTGTCATATTAATTAAACGTTGGGGGAAGGAGAAGAGAGTGAAAAAAAATCGGGGAATTTCTGTGTGTGGGGTACTAATGGGCGCTACTCAACACCAATATATCGGTTTTCTAATCCTTCGGCCGTCATTGGACGGTCTATTAAAAAGCCCTGCACTTCATCGCAGTCCTGGGATAATAAAATATCCCGCTGGGATGGTATTTCCACTCCCTCTGCAATTGCCTGCATTTCGAGATTATGCACCATACTGATGATTGCAGAGGTAATGGCCCGGGACCCCGGATTGTTTGTCAGTCCCCAGACCAGAGATTTGTCAATTTTCAACCGATGGAACGGGAAAAGGGTCAGGTAATTCATTGAGCTATATCCCGTGCCGAAATCATCAATCGCAAAGGTAGTACCAATTTCACGAAGTTGTTCAAGAACCAGCCTGAGTTTTGTGTCGTTCTTAAGCAGCAGGTTTTCGGTAATCTCGAATTCAAGTAAATGGGGTGAAAGACCAGATGCACTGAGCATCTGTTGTACGTTGTCAACGAAGCCGGGCTGCTGTAACTGGCGTGGTGACAAATTGTAAGAGAGGCGTAACGGATTATTCCCCAGTCCCTGCCATGCGGCAAGCTGATGGCAGGCTTCGTATAATTGATAATTTCCAAGGGCAACAATCTGACCCGACTCCTCAGCAGGTGAAATGAATTCATCGGGGCTGATCTGTTCGCCTGTCTCATCCCTCAGCCGCATCAGTGCTTCAACACCAACAATCTGTAAAGTGCCTGTTTGTACCAGAGGTTGAAAATACGTTTCTACCTGGCCGAGTTCGACAGCTCGCTGTATGACCTGCTCGACATGGAGCAGGCGCTCGGCCCGGGTTTGCAGGCTGTCGGTAAACTGAACCGTTTTATCCCGGCCATGCTCCTTACCGCGATGCATGGCGGTATTCGCTTTATGCAACAGTATTTCCGATTGTTGGCCATCCTCGGGAAATACACTCACACCTAAAGTGTATGAGAGGTTTAGCCTTTTATTCTGTAGTGTGACATCATTACCGAGAGCATGTCTGATTTGTGCCACCATCGACATCCCACCGTCTCTGTTTCGACTATGTTCCAGGATCAAGACAAATTCGTCCGCATCGATGTGACCTACCAAGGTGCCATGCCGAAAAGCTTGCAATCGCTTTGCTACAGTTTTAATCAATTCATCTCCAGCATTTTTACCCATTGATTCATTAATCTTTGAAAATCGATCTATATCTATGTCGATTACTATCACCAGACGCCCAGATGATTCTGCACGTTTAATTGCTTCCTGAAGTTTTACACCAATCAGAATTGAATTTGGAAGGCCGGTCAGGCTGTTATGTGTTTCTCGATAGGTAATTTCACCAGCCAATCTTTCTGTTTCACTGATATCGGTTAAAACAATTATTGTTCCTCCTTTGTGATCACCATGTTTCGGAATTGGTGTCGCCGCAACCTGAACCAATATTTCCTTCCCATGTCTTGTTGTCAGTATAAGTGGTTCCTGGTGGTACTGTACTGTCCTAGCAATAAGCCGCTGCACAGGATAGATTTGTCTTTCGTTGCGGGTATACAGTTGTACTATTTCATCAATCGGCTTCTCCCTGGCTTCTTCGGCAGAAATATCGCAAAGGTTTTCAGCAACAAGGTTTATCTCAAGGATTTTTCCTGTTTCGTCACTTCGGATGACGGCGTCCACGATTGAAGAAAGAGTCGCTTGCGCCTGTGAACGTTCTTCAAGCAAAGCACCAAGCAGTCCTTTGAATCGTTGCCAGTTGAACAGAAAAAAACAGAGCAAGATAGTGAACAGGGCAGTACCCGGTGGAAACCAGATGTGCAGCAGTGGAAGTGCGAAATAGGAGAAAAGCAGAGTGGTTGCACTCAACATCACAGTCCATAATGACAAGCCTCTTGTAAAGGGCTTGATAAGCGTCAGTGCACAAAGAAGAGCTATAAAAATATTAATTGAAAACTCAAGTGGAATAGATATTTGTTCTATCAACCGGTTCCGTAAAATAGCATCAAGTATGTGAGCATTATATTCAACCCCCGGCATGGGCATTCCCAACGCTGAAACAGGTGTTGGAACAGTATCTCCAAGACCGGTTGCTGTGACGCCAACCAGAACATATTTGTCTTTAAACAAAGACATGGGCGTCTTATCGGCAAGGACATCGGCAAAGGAAACCTGCGGAAAATGACCGGCAGGGCAGGAAAAAGGAATAAGTACATGGTAATCCCTGATCCATGAATCGCTGTCCTTATTATTAGGTTGTGGATTTCTGACACCGGGCAATGCGGTATCTGGTATATTTTTTCCGGAAGCCTGCAAAGTAGCCAGAGCGAGTGTCGGCCAGCGTGGCTCACCCAGCCCGGCTTTTAAAAAAGACGATCTGGCAATGCCGTCACTGTCCAATTCTGTGTCTACATGTCCGAGCCCTGCTGCGACAACGCTGAATTTATTCAGAGGCAACGTTTCTCTTAATGGTGCAGACTTTGAAGATTTTTCAATCAAAACAGGTAAAACAACCGGTCCGTTTTTCGCAATACTATCAGCCAATCTATCATCATTGTCGGGTGCCACGTCATCCGGCTCAGCGAAGATGACATCAAATGTGACAACCTTTGGCTGGAACGATGAAAGTTTGTTCAGTAATTCGGCATGCAGGCGGCGTGGAAAGGGCCAGCGACCAAGTTGATCCAGGCTGTACTGATCCACGGCCACAATGATAATGTCTTCCACGGGGGGGTGAATGGAGGAACGAATACACTGGTCATAAAATATTTGGTTGAAACTGTTAAACAGCCCTGTCTGAGAGGATATGGCGGCAAACGTCAGCAACAGGACTGCGAAACCGTATCGTTTTACAACCTGTGGCAGGATAAATGACATTATAATGCCAGTAAAAAAGCAGTGAGAAAAGGAATCGTTGGGATTAAAAAATAATACCAGGGATCAAGCGGCTGCTCTATTTGTTGTGCAGGGCTCCAGTCCCCCTCAAAGCCATCAATGTCGATAACCTTTATACGGAAATGAGTTATCTGGGAAGGGCGTTCCGTGGTGAATTCTGATAGCTGTAATTGCTCTTCTTTGAGTATTTTTTTAAAATCCGAGTCTTCAGCAAGCTGGACTTTATACTGCTGGCCTGTGGTACCGGCCTGCCAGCGCAGCGTGATGTTGCTCTCATCTTCTTCTGTGGACATTTTGGATAAGTCGGGTGCTTTGGGAGCTGGCTGCAAAGTAAAACTCTGAACATGACTGAAAGGGCCCTTTTTGATTCCGGCAAAGGTGGCCATCCGCCAATAATAGATTCCAGGTGTAAGCTGTTCAGGGGTAAATGTTGTTCCGGTGAACTCTGTGCTGTCGATTAAGGGCGAGCTGAGATCAGAATGTTCGGATAACTGGAAATGGTAGCCCGTCCTCCCCGTTGGAATTGCCCATTCAAACTTCGGCAACTCGGTACGTACGGTTTCATCTGCCCTGGGGCTGATGGCTAAAGGCGGCTGAGGTCTGGCATCCAGCTGCAGGGTATGTTCAGCATTCTTACCTTCCAGGCCATTGGCATCAATGGCCCTTACCCGAATGATGTAATTGCCATCCTTCATTTCGCTGGTATTGAAACGGGGAATCGGGATAACTTTATCAACCAGCAGCGTTTGTTCCCCTGCTGCTTTGTAAATCTGTATACGATATTGTCTAGCACCGTCTACTTTATGCCATTTGATATCCACTGGCAGATCTCTGCTGTAACTGGGTGGTGATTGGATCTTCGGCATCTCCAATAATTTCACCAGTGAACTAGGTGCTTCATTCTTGCTTACAGTTGTGCCGAATCCAGCCTTGACATTAAGTGCCCCACCGCTACTGCCTACGTGGACTCTGCCGCCCAATACCTCTATCCGTGATAGATCGAGATTGTCACGATCAACGGTAACACGAAAATCAGTCCCTCGAACTGTGGTATTTGCTGAAGGGGTTTTAATTTGAAAACGGGTGTTCCTGGTCTTTACCTTGGTTTCGCTTCGACCTCCATTGAGTTCCGTCTTACTATCGGCCAGGCCGCTGTCTGAGAACTTCCTGATTTGAACCAGTTTCATCTGGCTACCGCTTCCCAGAAAAAGCTTTGATTGATCGCTAAATTCCAGAACCACGTTGCCACCCTCGCCAACCATGATCTCATCACCTTCTTTGAGGAGCATATTGATACCCAGGGACTGGGGCTCTGTCTGTTGGGCGCTTATAAGTTGTGCTTCACCATACACATCACGAACCCGTACTGTAGCAGGGTCAGTTTTTAACCAAGGAAGGGGGATACGAAGTTTTGTCCCCGGCGGCATATGTTTTGGATCTATTATTTTATTGTGGAGTATCAGTGGGTTCCAATGGAGAAAGCCTCCTTTAAGATAACGTTCGGTGATATTCCACAGGTTGTCCCCGCGAGACATGGTGTATGTCAATTCATCCTGATCGGCGGCATTACCTCCACCTGCCCACAAAAATGGCAACAACAGGATCGACACTAACGCCGCTATCCGGCTTAGCTTCATAATGTGTTTTTCTCTGCAATTGTTGTTCATTCTTTTCATTATCAATCCTTTTTCCCAAAAATGATTGCCCCCAATAAGGGGTTTTCTTCTGCTTTCATAATCTATTAAATACTCGACATGTGGACTTGTCGTTTAATTTTACTTTGACCTTATTTTATCCCTATTCATGATCAAATATATAGCCCAATGAACGCCGGCTTTTGAAATAGTGTGGGTTCCTGGCATCATCTTCAAAATATCGACGCAAGCGGACAATGTAATTATCCACCGTACGAGTCGAGGTTCCCTTACTGTATCCCCAGCCAATCTCCAGCAGCTTGCTCCGTGACAGGGGTTTTCCTTTGTTGACAATAAAGAGTTTGAGCAGTTTGATCTCCTGTTCGGTGAGTTGAACGCTGCCGCTTCGACATTGGGCGATTCCAGTGGAAAAATCAATGGTATTTACACCAAAGCTATAAGGTTCCTGGTCAGTCGAACACCCTGCCAACGACTCGCCCTGGTCCTGCTGCCACTGATCACGGGTCAGCAGACGTTTGATCCGCAGTAGGAATTCTTCCAGATTAAAGGGCTTGGTCATGTAATCATCCACTCCATCGACAAAGCCTCCAATCTTATCAGAAGGGTCCCCTTTAGCCGACAGAATCAGGATGGGAAGTCGTTCGTCCTCAAGACGTATATTTTTCAAAATCTCCATGCCGTTCATGCCGGGCAACATCAGATCGAGAACTATCAAATGGGGACACCAGTTTTTCCATGCCTCCAGACCTTGAATGCCATTACCGGCAACCTTCACCTCATACTCCTCCAAGGTCAGGTTCAAGGCGATCCCTTCGGCAATATGGGTGTCATCTTCAATGAGTAAAATTCGTTTTTTGCCTGCTGTTTCCACGTAATTCCTTTTCCTATTGCAACGTAACTCTTATATATTTCCTAGCTTGTCATCAACAATCTGGATATTGGCGGGGCAATGAAACAACAAATTTCGCTCCCTTTCCCAGACCGTCACTCTGGGCCACCACCTTTCCCTTATGCAGCCTGACCACCTGATCAACCATATACAATCCCAGACCAGTACCACCAGCATGAGTAAGGCTCTGTGCTTCAATCTGAAAAAATTTCTTAAAGACTTTCCTGGCCTGTGACTTTTCAAAACCGACCCCGTTATCAGTAATGCTGAGCTGCACATTCTTTTCCGTCTGACTGAAACCTATACTAACTTGCGGGCAATCATTTTTATTGTACCTGATTGCATTGGACAGCAGATTCATCAGCATCATCTGAAAGAGTGAAGAATTAATGGAACAATAATAACAGTGATCCTCTGATTTGTTGACCAGGATTTCGCTGCCGCGGAACAACTGCTCATTCTTCCGGTAAAACTGCACCACTTCCTCAACCAGATCAACAACAACGAACTCCACACCCTCCACCTTCCCTTCAAGGCGGGCCAGGTTGAGAATGCCATTTATATTATCGGTGAGCCTGGCCACATCAGCCAGCATATAGCCCAGATACTTCAGCTGCTTATCTCTGGGGAGCTCATGTCTGATCATTGTCTCCAGATAGAGCTGCAGCGAGGTTGCCGGAGTTTTCAGTTCATGGGTAAAACTGTTGATAAACTTATGCTGTAACCGGTAAAGGGCCAAAGTTTTTCTCTGATAGACAAACACCAGAATAATACCCAGCAGGATAATGCCGACCAGGATCGACAAAACCATAATCACCACCCAGGTCTGCCAAGCCACAAACTGCTCCGGATCCAGATTGGTCTTCTCGATTACAGCCTTTAGTCCGGTGCTCACCTCCACATACCAGTAGATGTAGAGAAACAGAGATAGGCCAAGGGCAATGATAGAAAAAACAAAGATGGCAACCGGATGAAGAAACCAGAACGGCCGTCTCATTTTTTATCCCTGTTTTGTAAAAGAATTGTCATTTGCTTTCCGTCACTATCCCTTGTCAAATTAATGCTTTACAATGCCTTAAATAACTTTTCAAAACATCCTAAACAACGAGGTATACACATGACAAACACTCATCCAGTTCACCCTCTTGGCAGCAGGGCAAAGGTTCTTTTGTCCAGTGTATTTGGCCCCTATGCCCAGGACGACGAGTACGGCAGCAGCACTATCAACCCTATGGAACTCTACCATAATCAGGTTACCCGCGTACAGGGAGTTTTCTCCCTGCGTATGTTTCATCGATCCTTTGGACTACTGATGATTCAGGAAAATATAGATGCCCCCTGCACCCTTCTCGACTTTCCGGATCTGGACTGTTTCATTGAGAATATCAGCAATAATCAGTATGACATCATCGGCATCAGTTCCATCATTCCCAATGTGGGTAAGGTGAAAAAAATGTGTGAACTGATCCGCAGTCATCAGCCGCAGGCAACGATCGTAGTTGGAGGTCATATCGGCAACATGGATGATATCGATGAGATCCTGAGCGCAGATTATATCGTGCGCGGAGACGGGATCGAATGGTTCAGACGCTATCTGGGGCAGGATATGAGTGGAGCGGTGAAACATCCCGCCGTCTCCTCAGCCACTAAAACTCGAATCCTTGGTTACACCCTCTCCAATAAACCTGGAGATACGGCAGCAATTGTTGTCCCCTCGGTGGGTTGCCCCATGGGCTGTAATTTCTGCTCAACCTCTGCACTGTTTGGCGGCAAGGGGAAATTTAAAAACTTTTTTGAAAGCGGCAGAGAACTCTATGCAGTAATGGCCGGCCTTGAGAAAAAACTCAAGACACGATCCTTTTTCATCCTCGACGAAAATTTCCTCCTGCACCGGGAACGAGCACTGAGCCTGCTGGAAGAGATTAAAAAACATAATAAAAGTTGGGCCCTCTATGTCTTCAGCTCCGCCAGGGTTCTTCGTTCCTATACGATGGAACAACTGGTTGAATTGGGGATTTCCTGGGTCTGGATGGGCCTGGAGGGGAAACAGAGCCAATATGCAAAACTTGCAGGAATCGAGACTAGAGAACTGGTTTCAGACCTCCAGGAACATGGTATTCGAGTTCTCGGCTCTTCCATCATCGGCTTGGAAGAACACACTCCGGAAAACATCGCACAGGTTGTTGACTATGCCGTTTCCCATTCCGTGGATTTTCACCAGTTCATGCTCTACACCGCCAATCACGGCACACCTTTGCACGCCCAACTTAAGAAGAAGGGTACCTTACTGACCCAGGAAGAATTCAAGGTCTCTGACAGTCATGGTCAATACCGTTTCAATCACCGTCATCCGCATATTCCGGCCGGTGACGAGGAGCAGTTACTGCTCGATGCCTTTACACAGGACTTTGAAACCAATGGCCCCAGCCTCTTTCGCCTGATCCGCACAACCCTTAAAGGCTGGAAACGTTACCAGACATGTTCCGACACACGGATACGCAACCGCTTTCTGGAAGAGGTTAAACCACTGCGTGACATGTATGCCGGTGCGGTATGGGCCATGAGAAAGTGGTATCGGCTGGACAAGAATCTTCACCGACAGCTTGATGATCTTCTGCAGGACATTTACAACACCTTAGGCCTGCGCCCCCGTCTGCTTGCCCCGCTGGTGGGTCGCTATGTCTATCTGACAATGAAAAAAGAGGAAAAACGCATGGCCGCCGACTGGACCCTTGAGCCCAAAACTTTTCTGGAAAAAAATCAGGCGGCTCTAAGAGAAACAACCAAGATTACAGCCACAAGCCACTCTGCCGTGGAGTCGATACGTATTCAGGATCTGGCAGGTATCAAGCAACCAGCCAGCCTTAAGGGAAGACTTTGAGAGGGAATGAAAAGAGTGCCCCGCTCATCCAGCGAGAACTGCTATCGATCGAGGTTCTTCTGATTACCCGGCATGAGTGGTGCGACAACCTCGACACTATGTTCTTTCTTTACTGTTTTGCAATGTGAACCTCATGATAATACTCACGATATCAGCCTCTTGATACAGGCAAAGACGATAGCGCTGACCAGTAAAGATCTTGTTACAGTTTGCGTGCAAGTGATTTGTTCAATAGCATTCAGCGTGATTTTTATTTCAAGCCTGGGTCCTGTTTGACCGGGTTAATTTTGAAATTTGTCATAATATCGCTCAACAACATTGCGAACATATAGCGGATAATTCAATCTATCCATTTCAGACATGGCCTTCTGGAAAAATTCCGGTCCATCTCCGGGGAAATATTGAATCAGAGTCTCGTATGCAGACTCCATCAACTCCGGGGTATAAGTACGGGTGGCAATAATACCGTAGTTCATGATCAGAATCTTCCAGGGATTATCAAGATCAGAACCAGTTGGTTTCAATTTTAAGTCATCACTTGTGGCGTAGACGATAAAAGTGGCCACTTCATAAAGCGATTCCAAACTAATTTTGTCATGTAATGTATTGGCAGTCTGTGCCAGTGCAGTAACAAAATACTCCAATTGATTAATAGAGCCTTTATTGCGTACAACCCAGTATGCAAATGCCAGCGCCAAATAATTATACATTTGCTGATAATCAACATTTCCCAACAATTCAAAGTAAAGTTTTTCCAATAGATGCGAACCAAATTCCCCAATCTCTGTTATCGTTTCTGCATCCAAATTATCGAGTGCCTGGTTCGTGATAATACTGCTTAGATAATCACTCATTTCCTCGATCTGTTCATCCAGCCCAACGGAGCGAGTTTTCAACGCAGATTTCAATGTTTCCAGAACTTCAACGAGTCTGGTATCATCAGACAAGTCCTGAAAATAAGATATGGGGATTGATCCTGGCATACTCCTACACCTAATGTTTAGATTGGTGAGATGATATGAAGTCGAATGATTGCCTGTGGCTTACAAAAACGCCCTTCTTCCATGGCGACAAGGCCACAGCCACCGCAAACACATTTCATCTCCGATAAGTTTATCTCTACAGACATGTCTGGCAACCACTTCAAGGGGCCACAGAAACTACATTCCGATTTTTCATCACAAAAATTGCACAGACACCCAGAAACATCAGAGGTGAATCCACCATCTCATCTTGTCCCTTCATGATAGTTTCCTTCATTTTATATAAAAGACCATCCACAGCTGTTTTGTCGCTCAGCTTTGGCTATTATTACAGTGAATTTATATCAGTATTGCTTTCCTTTGACATTTTCAACAAGTTGTGCGATCTCAAGCCCAAGAGACACACATTGTTTACTGTCCATGCAGTTATCAGCATCGGGCTCCTCCAGGTAATGAAGGAGTTCGTGCTTATCTTTTTTTAAATCAACCACCCAGACATTTTTGTTTTCATTCCAGTCCACCATGATGTCAATTTCACACTGGCCTATTTCCGGGTACATTTCTACAATTTTATTGCACAGTTCTTGTTTATCATGCATGGCGTCCTCCTCTTATTTATTATTTTTCTTTCGTTATTTCATTTCCACTTCTACGAAGGTTCTTCCAGGTTTCTTTATCATCCACAAAGGACTTTGCAGTTTAATTGCCTTTTATTTCCACTCCCCAAATGGAGTGGAAATAAAGCCCTACTCTTTACCAATAATATAATACCACAACGTGGTATTGCAAGAGGGCTGATCTCTAAACTCCGGGTATTCGGTAGTTAATCTGTTTCCTTATTTGCATTCTTATCAGAAGATATTCCAGGCTAAACCGGCCCGCATAGATCGCAATACAATTTCCAAAGGTAACTTGGCAAATAAATGCGATGCCATAGTTATTTTTTTTGCGTATAAGTGAAGCTTGCGATTAAATATACAAGTTCAGAAACAAGGTGACATTTTGAAAAACAGTACTAATCATTCTCCCTTGCGATACTGGTTGGCAATCCTGTTTGTAGCAATCTTAGTCGTTGGGTGTAATAGCAACAGTCGGTCACGGGAACAGAGCATGAAGAATTTGGAAAGAAACAAATATCTTATTGACGGGCATCTTGTGGCCTGCCCTGATAAACCGAACTGCGTTTCCAGTGAAGGTTCTACGGGAGACTTTTTTGTTGAACCGCTTGAAATATCAGGTTCCATTGTCAGGCAATGGCAGGCTCTCCAGGATGTAATACTTGAGATGGGCGGGCAAATCGAAGAGAGGGATGAACATTTTCTTCACGCAACTTTTCGAAGCAGATTGTTTCGTTTTATTGATGATGTTACCTGTCGTCTAGACAGTGAAACAAACTCCATTCAAATTCGATCTGCATCCAGGGTTGGATATTCCGATTTTGGTATAAACCGGAAACGAGTGGAAGAATTACGAAAGAGATTGTGTCCCAAAGGCAGTGCATCCTCAAGACCCGAATAATTTACCTTTGAGATTGTGTTTCCATCAGTGCCTTTGTTCACAACCTGGAATCAACATTTCCAGGCCCACCGCAGTCTGGTGTATAGCAGGTGATATTTTTAAAATCGCATTTTTCCTTGCACTCCGGACACTCTTCCGGCAAGGTGGCTGCGGTAAAAGTAAAAGCGCAGTTGCCGCATTTCCAATGGGTCACATTACTATCCTCGGCATGCATTCCATCTACTCCATTACCGCGCACTATAAATTCCGGTTTTTGTCTTTCTGCTGTCATAATAAATATCCCCTCTTATAAGAAATAAAAAAAGCCGAGTTGCCTTCTTTCAAAGGCAACCCGGCTATCTAATAAAGACCCAAGGTTTTCCGTTTCCGTCTTACGACAGCTTCGGCTTTTTCTATGAACTGTTAATACCTATATTGTTTATCTAAACATATGGCACAGTGTGGCGCACGTCAAGATACTGATGAAACATTTCTTAGCGGAAGCTGTCGTTAATCACCGGCAACACTTTGTTTCCCGGACAGAACTCACTCTCGTTCATTGCGTTCAACGGAGTTGTCGATGTATCCATAACTTCATGGCTACCTTTGCTTTAAGGCTCCAAATACAAAATAAAAAAGTCATCTACCACCCGTCCTCATCAACAGCCACAGGAGCCTGACTCTAAACAATTCCCATAAGCCAGTGGATTCGATTCGGTTTCAAGAACCACCTTGAAGGATTGTTGCATTTTCCATTCAAGGTGCTTTGCCAATATCCTTACCGGAACTGTGCAACAAAGGAGTTGATCAGCGCTCATCATCAAGTAGAAATATTCTAGTCAAATTCAATAAGTTGTGGCAGTATGAGATATTTTCTTGAATGAAGAGCAAAATTTTTCAATACGTTGCTCCGGATACCAATTCAAATATGGGGTAACGAACAGATGAATACAAAAAATATAGTCGGCATTCCCTTACTCATCAGCTCACTTATACTGTTGAGTTTTCTGCTTGCCATTCCCGCCTGGTCAGCGCCTGGCGGGAAAAAACTTGATTTAAAAGATTCTTCCGAAAAATCTGTACTTGATCGGGATGATAAAAAGATTGAAGGAAAAGGCAAATCCAAGGCCAAGAAAAAAGTACTGAAAAAAGCAGGAACCGCAGCAGCCGTTGGGGTGACTACCAAAAAAGTGAGTTCGGGGTTGAAGGGCACTGCAGGATTAAAAGATGTTGTTAAAGATGCGGTAGAGTAAATTTTGATGTCCAATTTCTTTTTTCATCTTCGTCCTAGAAAGGTTCCTGCACAGGCCCTGCGCTTTACTCTGACGTATGGACTTGGTGGTGCTGCGGCCCTGATGATCTTTCTCCAGTTCCTGACCGGCCTGCTCCTGAACTTTGCCTACGAGCCTGTTCCGGTACACAGCTATCTCTCGGTGCAACATATTCAGTCAGAGCTGTTTTTCGGGCAACTGATACGCAACCTGCACCACTGGACCGGCCATTTTCTCGTTGTCGTCGTCTGCCTGCATCTGCTGCGCGTCTTTTTCAGTGGTGCATACTTTAAACCGCGACGGAGGACATGGTATAGTGGGCTTTTACTTCTGCTCCTTGTGCTGCTTGCCAATTTCACTGGATATCTGCTGCCATGGGATCAGCTGGCTTTCTGGGCGGTTACCATTGCAAGCTCAATGCTTGCCTATATCCCGGTCCTTGGCATTCCCCTTCAGGAACTGACCCTTGGAGGAACCGAAGTAAGTGGGGCAACACTGCACCTCTTTCACTCCTTTCATACCGTCTTGCTCCCTTTTGTTTTTTTTGTCTCCCTGTCCTACCATTTCTGGCGTATCAGAAAATCTGGAGGGCTTAAGATTGAGAGCCAGGATACACAGGAGATGCTTCCCGTCGTCCCAGAATTGCTGGTACGGGAGCTTAGCTTTGCCGCAGTGGTGACTTGTTTTCTTCTGTTCTTTGCCATGTTCTTTGATGCACCACTTACCGCCATGGCAAATCCCAGCCTGACTCCTGAGACGGTAAAAGCTCCCTGGTATTTTCTCTGGCTTCAGGAACTGCTCCAGCATATGCCACCTCTGCTGGCACTCTGTGTCCTTCCCCTGTCCTTTACACTTTTTCTGCT
The DNA here is from genome assembly GCA_964538055.1 of uncultured Desulfocapsa sp. GTDB lineage: Bacteria > Desulfobacterota > Desulfobulbia > Desulfobulbales > Desulfocapsaceae > Desulfocapsa. The sequence continues at coordinate 24,304 of CAZIDU010000003.1, forward strand.
CCTGCTCCCTTTTCCCGGCCAGAAAAAGGAAAAAATGCCCAGGCTTGTACAGCTGATTTTGATTTGTTTCTTTCTGGCAATTGTTGCTTTAACGATAACGGGTGTCTGGTTTAGAGGTGCGGGAATGAAGTTTATCTTGCCCTGGTAAAGAAAATGATAATAGAAAAAAAAGCAAGATCTCCAAGGTATCCTGGACGAAGAAGCTTCCTCTCTAAAATCTGGATTGGCCTGGGCTTCGTTGCCCTGGCTGAATTGATATTTGGAGGAATTTCATTTTTTGTTTCAAGCAGAAAGCAGGATACCGAAAACTCTCCGCCACTGATTGTTAATGCAGGCTCCATCACTAGCATCCTTCCCGGTACCATGACCTTTATCCACGCAGGGAACTGCTACCTGAGTCGACTTAAGGATGGCGGGTTCCTTGCCATTTCCAGAAAGTGCACCCATCTCGGCTGCGCTGTCCCCTGGGTAGCTGAACGCAATCAATTTGAATGCCCCTGTCATGCCTCTATCTTTGACAACACCGGCAATGTGATCAAGTCTCCGGCACCGCGAGCCCTGGATCTCTATCCCATCAGTTTTGAGCATGATATGATCAGGATCGATATCAGCAAGCCCATCAAACGAGCAGGCTTTGCTCCTGAGCAACTTGCCTACTCGCAGGAGCTAAGCTGAAACCATGCTGAGATGGAAGTTTATCGGCATTATCGCCACCCTGGCCATTATTCTGTCTCTGCCGCTGTATGCCTTAAAGCAAAAGAGGAGATCAGTCACCACGGAAGCTGTTCCAGAAGCACACTTTGTCAGCGGTAAGGCCTGCGCCAAATGTCATAAAAAAGAGTATGAGGAGTGGCAGGAGTCCCATCATGCCAAAGCCATGGCCGTGGCCACCAATGAGACGGTTCTAGGTGATTTTAACGAGACGGTTTTTGTACATAATGGCATTCAGTCACGTTTTTATCGTAAAGCCAATGGATTCTTTGTGTACACCCGTGGACCCGGGGGAGAGATGGCTGAATTTGAAATCAGCCACACCTTTGGCTGGTTTCCCCTGCAGCAGTACCTGATACCCTTTCCCGGGGGAAAAATGCAGTGTCTGCCCATTGCCTGGGATGACAGGGATAAAAAATGGTTCCACCTCTACCCGGACCTTGACCTTGATCCTAAGGAGTGGATCTACTGGACCAATCAGGGACAGAACTGGAACTCAATGTGCGCAGACTGTCATTCCACTGAGCTGAAAAAAAACTATGATCTGGTAACAGAGAGTTATAATACACAGTGGGCCGAGATCAATGTGGGCTGCGAGGCCTGCCACGGACCGGGATCAACACATCTGACCTGGGCAGGGCTTCCTGAAATGGCACGATCAACAAGTGATGACGGTTTACTGGTCCAAACCTCCCGAATCACCAATCAGCAACAGGTTGAAAGCTGTGCCCCCTGCCATTCCAGACGTTCCATGCTCGGGGACTACAACCATAAACAGCAGGATCTCCTTGATACCGAGACACCTCGATTGCTTGAAGAGGGGCTCTATTATCCAGATGGCCAAATTCGTGATGAGGTATACGTCTATGGCTCCTTTGTACAGTCAAAAATGTATGCAAATGAGGTCCGTTGCTCGGATTGCCATAATGTACATACAATCAAGCTGCATCAGGAGGGGAATGCACTCTGTCTCCAATGCCATCAAGCCGCTCTCTACGACACCAAAGAACATCACTTTCATAAGCAGGCCGGCGAAGAGGGAGCCCCTATCCTGAATGCTGACGGAGAACTGCTTTTCAAAGTGGGAACCGGCGCCGAGTGCATTCAGTGCCATATGCCCGGTAAGATATATATGGGCAATGATTATCGACCGGACCATTTCATCCGTATTCCACGTCCTGATCTCAGTGTAAAACTGGGAAGCCCCAATGCCTGTAATCGTTGCCATATTGATAAGAACAACGAATGGTCAGCCGAATACACCAGCAAGTGGTACGGTATAAAACAAAAATTCCACTTTGGGACCACATTTGCAGCAGCCCGTGATGGCGAAGTAGAGGCTCTTTCCAATTTACTCCTGATCGTCGGGGACAATCTGACTCCGACACTTGTCCGGGCAACGGCTCTCTCTCTACTGGGAAGATATCAGGGGAGAGAGGTCGATAAAGCATTTCAAAGGGCACTGATAAGTGACGACTCCCTCCTCAGACGAACCGCAGCCGCCTATCTTCCCAGATATCCCCACGAACAGCGAATTCAGATGCTTACTCCACTCTTAACTGATCCGGTAAAAGCTGTACGAATAGAGTCCGCCAGAGCATTAACAGTCGTCCCGCCGGCACAGATCAAGCCACGTTGGCGTAAGGCATTTGATCAGGCAATGGCAGAATTGGAAGATACCCTCCTCTATTCAGCAGACTTTTCTACCTCCAGGCTTAACCTCGGGACACTGTCCAGCTATCGGGGCGAAATAGATACAGCCGAGGAACATTTTAAGAAAGCGGCAGCCATTAATCGGGATTTTTATACAGCCCGTACAAACCTTGCGGTGCTCTACAGCAGACAGGGAAAAAATGATCTCGCAGAAGAGCAGTTGCGTACAGCACTGGAAAGCAACCCTGATCTTGCAGATGTTCACTACTCATTAGGCCTTCTCCTCTCTGAGCAAAAACAGTATGAAAAAGCGGCAAAACATCTGCAAAAGGCCGCAACGGGAATGAGGAATAATGCCAGGGCCTACTATAATCTTGGACAACTCCTTGACTTCCTCCAGCGAGACCTGGAAGCAGAAGCAGCACTCAGGAAAACCATTGAGATCGAACCTCGTAATATGAATTATCACGAGGCGATGGCGAGGTTTTACATGACTAGGAAAAATTTAACTCAAGCAGGAGACATTGCAAACCTCATGCGTAGTGTAAACCCTGAGAATCCATTTGCTCAGCAATTACTTGAATTTATTGTGCAACAGGAACCACCACACAGCAACAAGGGTGAAGAACAGGCAGCGGAGAAGAACTAAAATTCTGTCTCCTGCCGTGTTTTAGCCTCAAAACCCGGGTTGCAAATAAAGTCCGCTTTAATTTTTACTTACATATATCTTTGATTTGACTGCTCGTATCTGCGGAATAAGGAAGGAACTGAATTCATCATAGGCCACCAGAATGGGAATGGCGCAATCATTTCCACTGTCATCCTTTAACCGTCCACCGTGCAGACCGCTAACATTGCCATACCTGTCCAGCAATGGTCCACCGCTGCCATCTTTTGGGAGCTGAATATCACTGCAAAGCCCCTGCTGATTATCAAGCATCTTGCCCTGCTGTACCGAAAGATGTGACTGTTCCACATATCCTGCAGTAAAAACCCGGTCTCCTGTTCTCAACGGAATAGTACGGGGACGCAAAGGCGTATGGTGAAGTGCCGCAGCATTTACCTGGAGCAGTGCCAAATCATGGCTGGAGCCAAGAGTTACTTTCTTTATCTGTAACTCTGTTCCATCCGGGGAAAAAACATGGATATCTTTTAAAGTATTCCGGGATAGGTCGCCACCATTCCTCAAGAGAGTATCCAACTCCCGACTTCGACCAATACTGGCAAAGAGCTCCTTCTTTTTTTCATCGGAGAGGCGTTGAAATTGTTCTTTTTCAGGTCCCGGCAACAGAAGAGTCATTTTCTGACGAATAGTTCGTAGCCTTTGTTGCTCAAGGGCAATAATCTGATCCTGAATTCTCTTGGCATTTCTGGCCTGTTCCAGTTCTGCTTCAGTATGCCCAATAACATGTTTTGCCGTCAGGATATGCCCTTTAGAGTCAATAAAAAACCCGGTGGCCCTCCCAAGAGGGGATACGACATAGACCACAGAACTTGAGACACGTCTGGTCATTTTTTCAACGGTCGAGAAAACCCTGTCCGGTTTCCGAGTGACGTTTTTACGACTGGGCTTTAAAACAATTGGAGGGATCTGTAAACTCGATGTCGATGCAACTTCCTCCTGAGAAGGCGGATCATTAGGGGGCTCGAACAATATACTCTCTACCGGAGATGCTAACGAATCAATTGAAGTTGGTCTCTCATTTCCCACAGGGAAGAGAGATAGCAGCACAGGTATGGCGATGGCCAACAGAAGTAATGCCAGAAAAAAAGGCCTGAAAATAAACGACTTCAAACTATACTGCTTCCCAGATACTAAACATTTGATCTAATGTGATGCATCCAGCCACTCATCCAGCGGCACCGGCCTGAAAACACAGCTTTCCGGAGCCCGCCAGACACACTGGCCATTTATTTCAATACCTCGCCTGAAAACTGACACCGGTCGATCCGAGGAGACAACAACCACGATAACCCCGTCGTGCTCCTTTGAAAAACGAAGAGCCGAATTATAGCGAGCGCCTCTGGCCAGATCTTCCCCAAGAATACTCCGACCATCCAATAGGCAGGAAAAACCGCGTAAACAACAATCGGCATCGACATGAAGTGCCCCATCCACAGCAGAAAAAGAGCCTGCAAGAGAGAGTAGATTGTTTTGAGACAGATCAAGAGGATTATCGAATTTCTGCCCGGGAATCTCAAGGGGAATCTTTTCCAAATCTATAACCAGGGTGCAGCCGTGGCATGATTTTTGGGCATTGTGGACAAGTTTACTGATAATATTAAAAAGCCTATAAACAGAGTCGTTATTTAAAGACTCTGCCTCAAGCAGACTTTCTTCCACTTCAACCAGCTTAGCCCTGTTGGTACTAGAGTAAAAATTCCCGTCGGAAAAACTGCCGACTGTTTCTTCTCCCGTTTTAATAAAACCATAACTCCCGTTAAACTCTGCCAGAATAGAAAATGCCAGACGCCTGGGGGATGCAATGCCAATTATGAATACGCCATCAGATACGACTCTGTTTTCGGAGCCTTCGACACTCTGCAGCAATTTTCGCACATGCTTGAAGTTCTCCAGTTGCGGCTGTTCACTCTCCTGGAATCGGGCAAGAAAAAAAAGCTCCCCCATTAGCCTTGGTTCCACAAAAAGAAGACTTCCATTGGGTAAGGCTCCCTCCTCCAGAGTCTTGGAAATCCCCAAAATGGCCCTCAAAACCGGATATATCCGAACCTTGGAATCGATCCCGAGACGAACATTACATTCATCAAGCAGATGATCCCGAACAGCATGGACCGCATACTCCTTTAGAAAGCTGCCTGATATTCCGGAATACAAATCCTGCTCGTTGGCCATGTCGTGGGAAAAACGAAGCACAGCATATTCAAGCCAACGCTCGGTCGGCCCGATAGAGCAGATATTAGGATGATGTTCTGTAAACCACATCTGATAAAAAACAGACCCCGATCGCCCCCCATGGGAGACAAGACCATCAAGACCCAGATTTTTTTCAGCAAGAATATGACTATATTTGGCCTTATCATTTTGCAGATCCACATCGGCCCGCCATTTTCCATCCCTGGAAAATATCATTTCCAATGCCGGATCATAGCCTTTGAGCAGACCTTGAGGGTCACAGATACAGAGTTTTGATTGAGGCGTGAGGCAGTATATCACTGCCACTCGACTCGGCCCTGAGAACTCCGATAACCCTTCCTGGAGGCCATGCAGTATATCACTTGTACAGCGATGGATAAAATGATCAGCCTGATTCAAGCTCATCTACCTACACCTCCACTGGGAATGTTCCAGACAGGGCATCATTCAACCAGATGAGCCCACTCTTTAGTTCCAAACCAATACTGATGACGCTCTTCCAACCAGCCCTCATGGCTAACGATAGTGATCCAGTTATTGAAAAAACTGAGGGTATCAAAATCACCCTTGCGCACAGCAAAGCCGATGGGCTCTTTGGTAAAATTAGAATCGAGCGGCAGAAACATGGTTTCAGGGTATTTGATGGCCTCATAGGCTGGTCGTGGTGCAGACCCAACAACGGCGTGAACGTTGCCGTTTCGCAGTTCCTGATAGGCCTGAGCCTCATCATCAAAGAGTCGTAATCTGGCCTTTGGGATATATTTTTTTACTGCTGTGACTGCTGTTGTTCCTAATTTACAGGCAATCTCCACATCGGATTTATTAAAATCTTCAAGACTGGCAAAACCTGCTGCTTTTGACCTATGGGCTACTAAGGCCATACCAGAATAATCGTAGGGAATGGAGAAATTGACCTTAAGGGCACGTTTTGTCTGGATCCCCATACCACCGATAACAACATCAAATTTTCCAGTGAGCAATGCTGGAATGATTCCAGCCCACTTGGTAGGTACAAACTCCACCTTCACTCCCATATCAGCGGCCAATCTTCTGGCTACATCAATCTCAAATCCAACCAGTTCTCCATTCTTATCCTTCATAGCCCAGGGAAGGAAGGTATCCATCCCCACTCGCAGAACTCCGCGCCGCATAACCTGATCAATAGTTGACTCGGCTATCAGCTGATTTTGCAGTTTTCCGGCCATAACAGGCATTGCTGTCATAAGCAGTGCTGCGATAAGACCAATAGCTACAAGAGCTTTTTTGCTGAATGTTTTCATTATTCCTCCTGAGAATTATTTAAAATACAGTATTGAGTGTGCTCGTTCCCTGACAACAAAAGAGAGTAACTGTTCACCATGCTATTGAACGGCACAATATTTATCCTGAAACTGGGGACACGATCCCAATTCAAAAGACAAAGACGAATTGGGTCATGTCCCCAGTTTCCTACCAGCGTATTCGTTATGCAATTCTGACTCAAACTCAATTTCGGTGAATAGCAACAAAAGAGATACGTAATTTTCAGATCCCACAGGTATAGCCAATCTTATTGCATAGGAATCAAAAAGACAAATCCGACCTGTATGGTGACGACATCTGTTTTTCCAGATAGGACACCAGGATTGACAGGAATACTGTGATAATGAGATACATAAGGGCCACGGTAAACCAGAGTTCGAAGGTGAGAAATGTCTCGGATATCAATGCCTGTGCCTCCATGGTGAGATCATATACGGCAATGGTGCTCACCAGCGCCGAATCCTTAATCAAAGAAATGGCCTGATTGGCCAGGGGGGGAAGGACGCGACGAACGGCCTGGGGAAGAACAATAAACCGATAGGCATGGTTATAGCTGAGGCCCAGACTATGCGAGGCCTCCCACTGCCCTTTTTCCACGGACATGATTCCGGAACGAAGGATCTCAGAAGCGTATGCACCCTCAAAAAGACTGAGCGCCAATACTGCAGCCCAGAACCTATCCAGACCAAGAATTGGGCCCATAACAAAATAGAGGAAAAAAAGCTGGATAAGAAGAGGGGTATTCCGGCTGATTTCCAGGTACAATCGTGCAACAACTTTTCCCGGTACCGAACTGGAAAGACGGAGAAGTGCTGTAAGCAGGCCTATGGCAAACGCAAAACCCAAACTAATTGCAGATATCTTCAGTGTCACTCCAAGGCCATACAGAAGCGGACCTGCAACAAAACCGGAATCATCCCAGACATAAAGATAACGGGGTATTTGATACCACTGCCAGTGATAGCCCATATCCTGCACTGAACGGTTTAAAAAAAAGACCATCAGGACAAGAAGGAGCAGAAACTGTCCGATATCAAACAGCGGTGACCTGGTAAACGACTTCCAGGTCTTACTTTTTTTTTGAGGCGCAAAGGGATGCATCAAAGTAGTGTTAGTAACATATTTAATTACAAAGCGGATGGCTCGAAGTATAATAGTGATTTTTGAAAAAACATCCTTTTTATGCTGACGAAGCATAAGCTCATCATTGATGGCGTCGTAAAAACTCTCCATCTGCTTCGTTGATACAAATATTTACGCGCCTCGCATATGGAGTTTTTCGAAGTCTACGCTTATCTACTTATCCATCTAAAGTTTAAGCTTTTTACGAGATAGCTTATCATCATTAAAAGTGGTTACAGGTGATCATCGACTTCCATACCCATGCTTTTCCGGATACAGTTGCAGCAAAGGCCATTCCATCTCTGGAAAAGGAAGGAAACATTAAGGCCCATACCACGGGTACCATCGAATCCCTTTTGGCTTCCATGGACCATGCAGGTATCGACCGCAGTCTTATCTGCTCCATTGCCACCCACCCGGACCAGTTTGAACCCATCCTCAACTGGTCACGCCAAATCAGAAGCGAACGTCTTACCCCCCTGCCCTCCATTCATCCCAAAGATTCACACTGCGTGGAGCGGGTCTATACCGTACAGCAGGAAGGTTTTATCGGAATCAAAATGCACCCCTTTTATCAGGACTACTCCTTAAATGAAAAAAGGCTGGATCCACTCTATAAGGCCTTAAGTGATACGGGCCTGCTCCTGGTTATTCACTGCGGATATGACATTGCATTTCCCCGCATCCGCCGTGCTGATCCTGCTGCAATATTTAATCTCCAGAAGCGTTTTCCTAAGCTACGCCTTATAAGTACCCATTTCGGAGGATGGGATATCTGGGATGAAGTGGAGGAGATCCTCATTGGCAAAAATATTTATATGGAAATCTCCTTTGCCCTCCATTATCTTGAGAGAGAGCAGATGCTGCGAATGCTCAACAATCACCCTCCGGAGTATCTGCTTTTTGGCAGTGATTCACCCTGGGTTGACCAGACAGAATGTATTACACAATTAAGAGCATTGCCGCTCAGCAATAAACTACTCACCGGGATTCTCGGTGAAAATGCCAGGAGACTTTTACAGGTAGCCCTATGACAGACATCCCCAATATATCGAAAAGAGTATGCGATTGCTGCGAACAACCCCTTCCCGATGGTGAGTTATTCTACCATTGCCGCACGGAACTTATTGCTGCCAAGGACGAAACCATTCCCGAGCTGAAGCACCCGGACAAACTTATTGCCATGGCCCTGTCTGAGATAGCCGGAAAAGACGAAACTGAACTTCTGGATGATATTTACCAGGAAATCATCATGCAACTCTGTCCCGATTGCCGTCTTATCCTCTTGAAACATATCCAGAGTATGCTGAATACAGGTTGTAAAAATTGCCCGAATTGCAAGCCACACCCCATAAAGAAAAAAGGTAAACTTCTGAAATTCCCTCCCAATACTGACGAGATATAGATGTCTGAAGTACAAATTCGCACCGTAACAGAACGAGACCTGGAGAGGTGCTTTGAAATAGAAAGCGTCTCCTACTCAGGGGATGAAGCAGCCACGAAGAGTAAAATTCTGAAAAGAATTACTACCTATCCTGAGGGCTTTATCGTTTTAGAAAATGGATCAGAAATTCTCGGCTTTATTAATTCAGGCGCAACCCATACAGTTGAGCTTTCCGATGAAGACTTTAAGGAATTAATCGGTCATGATCCCGATGGTGAACACATTGTTGTTATGTCGATGGTTGTCCATCCCGATTACCAGAGAAATGGATATGCATCCATGCTTTTAAAACACTTCACACAGGAAATGAAGACTTCTGGAAAAACAGATATCTATTTAATTTGCCAATCTAATTTAATCGATATGTATGCAAAGCATGGCTTTCAAAATTTAGGGCTATCCGATTCAGATCATGGCGGGATGAGCTGGCATGAGATGTCACTCTCTTTGACAGAGTCGTAATATTTCCGCTACAACAATTCACATCGGAACAGAGGCTTTAGCCTCTGCAGATAGCGAACAAAGTGAGACTTCGATTTGCAGTATTTATGCAGGGGCTAAAGCCCCTGTTCCAATATTTTCTACGCGCTGAACAGTAACAGTTCTTTTTCATTTGCCCCCATACGTCTGCTGGAGTCTCCTGCCCTATCTTTTCCGTATTTCCCAGCAGTGATGGATTCGACTATTTCTGGCAAAATCAAGTGGAATAGAGTCCCTGCTGATGTTGCGGATTGCATAGTATTTATCAATGGACTCATCCATCTGAAAGCGTCTGAAATTCGTTGAAAAGATAAGCAGGCCACCCTCTGCCAATCGGGCCATGGACTTTTCAATCAGGAGGCGGTGGTCTCGCTGCACATCAAAGACCCGTCTCTCTTTTTTGGTATTGGAGAATGTTGGGGGATCAACAAAAATCAGGTCATATTCTTTCCTGTTCTCTGTCAGCCATTCCAGACAATCTGCCTGAATCGTTTCATGGGCCAGGCCACCGAAACCATTGAGAGCCAGATTCATCCGTGCCCAGTTAAGATAGGTCGCCGAGAGATCCACAGTGGTTGTGGATTCAGCACCACCAACAGCCGCATGAACTGTCGCCGTTCCGGTATAGGCAAAGAGATTCAGAAACCTTTTTCCCTTGGCCTCTTCAGCGATTCTCAGGCGAATATTGCGATGGTCAAGAAAGATCCCGGTATCCAGATAATCGGTGAAATTCACCAGGAGATAGCAATTACCTTCCCGGACAGTGAACATCTTTTTACGTGTTCCCTGCTTCTGATATTGTGCCTTTCCCTTCTGTTTTTGTCTGGTCTTTAAAAAGACCCTGTCCCTGCGCACCCCGAAGAGGTGGCGAACCTGATGCAGGGTCTGTTGAAAACGTCTCTGTGCAGCTTTTTCATCAACCGTATCCGGTGCCGCATATTCCTGAACCTGAATCCACTTTTCATAAAGATCAACGGAAACATTAAATTCTGGAAGATCCTTGTCATAAATCCGAAAACAACGGACTCCATCTCGCCTGGCCCACGTGAGAAACTTTTTAGCATTTTTGCGTAGCCTGTTACCAAACTCTATTCCTTCCTCCGGCCCTTGTTCTTCTGCGAGATGCCACTGAAATTCCGGTGTGTCATCACCATGCACTGTGCCGCAAAACAAACGACAGTTGATGGAGCCATTGTACATGCGGTGCGTCCGATTCCATTTGATCCCCATTCTATCGCCGAAATCGGGGTTTGAGGTAAACACCCCTATCTGCCAGCTATCCAGTTCCTGCTTAGAAATACGGCCCAGAGCCCTATGGAGTTGTTCTGCCTCATCTGTTTCAGAGAGCCGTTCACCATAGGGCGGATTAACCACCATCACACCCTTGGCTGCCGGACGACGCAGATTGGCAAGTTGCCCTTGCTTTATAACGATTTTATCTTCATAACAGGCAGTTTCAATATTACTCCTTGCCACGGCCACGGCCCGGGGGTCTGCATCATAGCCAAGCATAAGAGGCCATTCCCGCTCAAGCCCCGCCTCTTCGCGTGCTATTGCTTCATCAACCAGACTGTTCCAAAGCACTTTATCATGCTGCTTCCAGCCACTGAAACCAAAATAACTGCGGGAAAGACCAGGTGCTGCATCACCAAAAATTAAGGCCGCCTCAATAAGGATGGTTCCCGATCCACACATGGGATCAAGAAACATGATCTCCTGCGAGGTTTCGGATGTCCATCCGGCGAGTGCAACAATACCCGCCGCCAGACTCTCCTTTAATGGAGCAAGACTCCCCCCTTCCTTACGATATCCACGCCGGTGCAGACTCTCACCACTTAAGTCGAGTGAGATTGTAGCCATATCCTTATAAACAGAGGCCCGTATCCTGATACCGGGACGTACCACGGACACATTGGGTCGCTCATTGCATGTCTCCCGGAACTGATCCACCACAGCATCTTTTACCCGCAGTGCCGCAAACCCACTGTGTTGTATTGCCGACTGGTGAAGACTGCAATCCACGGCAAAGGTGGTATCAACATCCATATGCTGGGCCCAGTCCACTTTCAACGCCCCTTCATACAGGGCATCTTCGTTGGGGGCTGGAAACTCGGCAAGGGTCAGAAATACCCGGGAAGCATAGCGTGACCAGAGACAACTGCGATAGGCCCCCTCAACATCACCCTTCCAGGTCACCAGACCTCTGGCATGATCCACTTCAGTTCCACCAAGATCTTTTGCTTCCTGGACCACCAATTCTTCTAAACCAGCCGCACAGCTGGCCGAAAGACTGTATATTTTTTTATTTTCCATCATAGAAACAAGGGTAATGCTGTTTTATTAAATTCACAATAGGATACTTGACCAGCCGTCTGAAACTCAGACGGCACAGCTGATCTATTATTTTCCACCCGTGCCTGGGTTTTCCGAATAATATTGTCATTAAAAGAGGATGGAGACGATCTCACAAAGCCCCCAATCCCAACGAATGGTTTTTTCCCACTTTTTTCAATGCCGCGTTCACCACCTGATGAACATCTGCAAGACATCAGCGTCCCTTAGGATTTTTCGTTTTACAACGACAGTTACCAGCCTTTGACTCAGCAATAATCTGCTCCATAATGGTTGATGTACCATGTTCAAGTACATCCTTTTCCAAAGAAGCAGCTGTGTGATTATGGCAATAACAAATCATTTTATCCATTTTTCAATACCTGCCTTTTTATTTTTATACATTCTAATGATATTCTCTGACAATACTACATTCTCCGTAACTTCAGCGGTGCACAATATTACCATAATTTCTGAATAGTTACCCATTTTCAGAATATGCAGGGGTCGCCCCCTTTTGCGATGCAACCCATGCTCCCTGTCGATTTGCCTGTTGAAGGCACTCGTCGAGTGGCATTTCTGATAAATAACCATTGATCAGCGCTGCAAAAAAGGCATCACCGCTGCCCACAGGGTCGACAACTTTTACTTGGAATCCTCTGTGCTCGGCATGTGCATCCCTGGTGATAAGGTGGGCTCCTTTGTCACCATCGGTTACAGCGAGTAGTGAAAGCTCGAAGAAGAGCAGCAGTTCACGGCCAATATCCTTTACAGATCCCTTCCTTTTCTCCATGAACCAGTTAGCCAGGGACCTCAGTTCATCCCGGTTGACTTTGACAACATTTGCGGCCTGAAGAGAAGCAAGAACCAGTTCAGGTTGTGTGTATGGGGGGCGCAGGTTGACATCATAAAACTTTGTATCGGCTTTTTTCAGGAGTCGGTACAAAGTTTTGCGGCTGGTTTCATTCCGTTGAGCCAAGGTTCCGAATACCAGATGAAAAGGAGTATTTTCCAATTGAGAGAGCGGTGTGTCCGCCTGAATATTGTCCCAGGCAGCAGGGGCTTCAATCTCAAAACTTGGTTCATTGTGATCGTTAAGCGAAACCAATACCCGTCCTGTTGGGAGATTTGTGTCTTGCTGGATGGACGTGGTCGGTAGCCCAATTTCTTTTATCTGAGCAAGCGTCTCACCGCCAAGCGCATCCTTGCCAATGCGACTGACAAGTTGAGCTGGCCAACCAATGGCATGCAGGTGGTAGGCAACGTTTAACGGTGCCCCTCCCAACGTTCTAAGATCTTTGAATTGGTCCCAGACTATCTCACCAAAAGAAACAATAGTTTTTCTCATCGATTTAACCTTTCTGACATGTCAATTTTTTGATACCATTAGAGGAGTTTATTAGGGAAGTATAAATAAATATGGTTTCCTGCGCAAACAGAATATAGCTTGCCATCCTGAGGAGAGAAAAATGCTGCAAGAGTTACTGCTTTTTGTCCAAGAAAATCGAGATACAGTGCATAGCCTGTTTCGGCACTACCAGAGCCGTGGAAAAAATCTCATTCTTGGCAGTGAGCTGTGGGATGAATTTAATACTTTTTGTCAAGAGACCGGAGAGTCTGCTTTTGCTAGATCCCCACTTGCCAATGCGTTAAAAAAGACACAGGAAGCTGCGGTTGCAGACCCTTGGTTGTATCTTCGTATCCGTCCTTGGGTCGCACAGTGGCATTATGTGCGCTATCATTTTGAGACCATGTTCTTTGAGGAGATTTCTGTGTCCGAATTTCTTGCTTTTAAGGAAAATTTGGTCAATGACGAAAAAGATGCACGTATTCTGGAAATCGATCTTACCCCCTTTGAACGAGATTTCCCCAAGATGAACCAGACACGCTCCATCGGCCACGGTGTGGAATTCTTGAATCGTAAATTTTCAAGTCGCCTGGCCAATGATCTGACAAAAGGAGATGAGCTGCTCCTGTCTTTTTTACGGGTGCATGGGTATCAAGAAACACCTTTTATGATCAATAGCAAAATTACAAACGTCAATGAACTACGAGGAGCTTTGATTCAGGGGATGAATTATGTTGACCGGCAAGAGCATGGGCTGGAATGGCATGATATCGAACATGATTTGCGTGCTATGGGATTCGAAGCGGGCTGGGGAAGAAGCGTGAAAGGAATCCAAAAAACCATGAGTCTGCTCGCCGATCTTCTGGAGGCACCGGATCACCAGAATTTGGAAAAATTTCTTGGCCGTATCCCAATGATTTTCAATATTGTTATTCTCTCGCCGCACGGTTATTTCGGGCAGGATCACGTTCTTGGCCTACCGGATACCGGCGGCCAGGTCGTTTACATCCTTGACCAGGTTCGGGCCCTGGAACGTGAGATGCAAAAACGCGTTTATAATCAGGGACTGGAAATTGAGCCACAAATCCTGATTCTGACTCGTTTAATCCCCGAGGCTGGGGAGACCACCTGTAATCAGGTTGAGGAGCTGGTCAACGGAACAGATAATGTCCGTATTGTCCGTATCCCTTTCTGCAGCAAAGATGGATCGATTGTTCCCCAGTGGATTTCAAGGTTTGAGGTGTGGCCCTATCTCGAAGAATTTTCCAAGGAAGCGGAAAAAGAGGTTTTATCCAGATTTGGTCGGCGCCCAGATCTTGTTATCGGCAATTATTCGGATGGTAATCTTGTCGCGACCCTTCTTGCGCAGCGGCTGGCGGTAACGCAATGTAATATTGCCCACGCCCTTGAGAAAACCAAATATCTCTATTCGGCATTATATTGGCAACAGATGGAACAACAGTATCATTTTTCCTGCCAGTTCACCGCTGATCTGATAGCCATGAATTCTGCGGATTTTATTATCACCTCAACTTACCAGGAAATTGCCGGTTCAAGTGATGTGGTGGGACAGTATGAAAGCTACAGCGCCTTCACTATGCCGGGTTTACAGCGTGTTGTTCACGGTATCGATGTGTTTAATCCCAAATTTAACATTGTTTCCCCAGGTGCCGATGCAGAGGTCTATTTTCCGTACACGAACAAAGAACGTCGTTTTACCGGACTGCATGATGAGCTTGAACAGCTGATTTTCGGCGATGAACAGGACAACTGCCGTGGCAGGCTGGAAGATAAAACTAAGCCGATTATTTTTTCTATGGCTCGCCTGGATCACATCAAGAATCTTACTGGCCTGGTGCAGTGGTTCGGTGAAAACAAAGAGCTGCGCAATCTCACTAATCTGTTGATCATTGGCGGAACCGTGTATCCGGATAATTCCGGTGACAATGAGGAAAGAGAGCAAATTCTGAAGGTACACGAACTTTTCGAACAGTATGGGCTTGAAGGGCAGGTACGCTGGCTCGGGGTGCGGCTTGATAAAGATCTGTCTGGTGAACTGTACCGGTATGTTGCAGATCATATGGGGGCCTTTGTCCAGCCCGCATTTTTTGAAGCCTTTGGCTTGACCGTTATCGAGGCAATGGCCTCGGGTCTTCCCACCTTTGCAACCAGGTACGGTGGTCCTCTAGAGATTATTGAGAACGGGATCTCAGGGTTTCATATTGATCCCAACCATGGTGACAAGGCTGCCCAAATCCTGGTTGATTTTTTTGAACGTTGCCTACTTGATCCCTCCCATTGGCAAAAACTTTCGGAAGGAGCGATCAAACGAGTGGAGGCAAATTATACCTGGGAACGATATGCAAAACGACTACTCTCTCTGACCTGTATCTACGGTTTCTGGAAATATGCCACCAACCTGGAGCACCAGGAGACAAACCGTTACCTGGAAATGCTCTACCATCTTCAGTTTCGGTCGTTGGCAGCTAAAATTTAAATAAAACTGTAATGACCTAGGCCGTCAATAATACCAGCGGCATATTTTTGTGAGCTGAAATAGATATTCCGCCGCCCTTTCAGCTTTTCCAGCTCCATGCTGTAGTTGCCGACGACCAGTCCACAGGCCTTGCTGGAAAGCATGTCTTCATCATTGCCAGAGTCACCTGCGACCATCACGTTAAGTGGCGAAAATTCATACTTGTAGCGCAGATAGTCGATGGCTCTGCCTTTGGATGCGCGTAGCGGCACAATATCCAGGAACTGTCCGTGCGAATAAATAATCCGGCAGCGAAGGCCAGCCTCTTTGATCATGTAATACACCCAGAAGAGGTAATCATAATCGTCGGCCATGTAGTAGCTAATTTTATGACTGCGCTGTCCTTCGGCTTCCTGGCTGGTTAAAAAATCTATATTTTCCAGTACCTTCTTGATGTCCTCTGGCCGCCACTGATGGGAAATGTGCCGCTGCCAGCCTTTGTCCGTGCGTAGATCTGGGCCGTAGTATATTTCTGTGCCTACAGAGCAGATAATGATGTCGGGCATGGGTATTTTGTGTTCGGTCATGGCACTAATGGTTAACTCGAGACTTCGGCCCGTAGACATGCCCCAGGCAAGGCTGTCACTGTGGCTTTCAAGCAGGGAGAAAAGATGTCGCATGGAGGTGTCATCACCGACCAGAGTGTGGTCGATATCTGTGATCATCAATCGGTTCAGGCCAGTAAGCCGCTTGCCGAACGAAGGACGCTGCCGTACGGGGTCTATTTCTTTGGATTTTTGAGCCTGCACTTTCATGGCTGGCAAAACATTGCCGAATTCGCGCATGGCTTTTTCACAATGAGCCTGCCAGGAATAGTGGCTGCGTACCCCGTTGATTCCATTATTGGAAAAGGTGTTCCATGCCTCCTGATCTACGAGAATGGACAGGATAGCATTGCCAATTTCGACGGGGTTACCGGCATCAACCAGTATTCCGTTTTCACAGCTTGCAACTATGTCAACCGGTCCGCCATCGTTTGTGGCCACAATGGGAAGGCCACAAGCTGACGCCTCGATCAGTGTGATGCCGAAAGGTTCGGTCATGGCCGGGTTTACAAACACACCACCACTTTCTGCGCACAACCTGTAGAGTTCCGGAACCTCTGTCTTAAATTCATGTTTTTTAGGTATAGCCAATTTTCCGTACAGGTCAAAGCGATCCATCTGGAGTAGCATCTCGGTGAGAACCGATTGTTCATTTTTTTCCATCGTTACGATATCACTACGAATACCTGCAAACACAGCAAGATTGGCGATGGCTCGTAATTGTTTGTTAGTATTGTATGCCTCAATCAAGCCGGCAATGTTTTTTCGATGGTCAGGTCGACATAGAGTGAGGATAAAAGGTTTTTCCGGGCGGGCCCAGAAGCGGTGTAGTTCTCCCAAGAGCGTGAGCCTGGTTTGTTTAACTTCTTCGTTGAGAAGGTCACTGTCAAGCTGAGGATCATAATAGGGGTAAAAGGTTTCCAGATCGATACCGGGAGGGATGACAGTAAATCTGTTATGGTTGCCTTTGCTATAGAGGCCGTACTGTTTATCTATCTCCTGCTGTGTGGAGGTGATAATCAGGCTGGCTTTTTCTATTATTTCCTCTTCTATATGAATGCGGGTGTTAATTTTATACTGTCTGTCAATCCTGACTTCACTGAGACCGTCATCCAGGAGCTTGGCCTTTTTGTTTCTCCCCATGGAGTGACCGGTGAAAACGAAGGGTGTGTCAAAGGCGGCAGAAAGCGCCATGGCAACGTAGCCTGCATCAGCATAGTGGCCATGAAAGAGATCGGGGATTTTGTGTTGGGACTTGAGAAAACGAATTGTTCCATCAATAAATTCTTCAAGATGTGGCCAGAGGAGTTCTTTTCTGATGTATCTTTGACCACCGCAGCGGATGCGAACAATTTGGACTTTCTCGGAGAGTGGTTCAATAGGGCAGGCGTACTCAGGGCCAACTGCTTTATCCCCAATAAGCCTGGTAACCAGGTCGACCTTGGCTACATCATCTCGTTCGCCTAGCGCCCTGGCTAACTCCAGGACATATTTTACCTGGCCACCTGTATCGGCGTCTCTACCAAGCTCCGGCATTTTTCCACGGATCAAGCCGTGAATGCTGAAGAGTTGAATGTATAGTCCCTCGTATTTCATACGTTTTCCAGAGATTGTAATTTCTCCATAGTTGTTACTTTTTTTTGCTATGGTATTAGGGCAGCTGTTACTTGTGATATTAAATGGAACACAATTTTCATGAAGTCATAATGTTGCAGAAAGGGCAGCGTGTCAGTCGTACGTGTTCAACGGCGGGGTGTGTTCTGGAAATGGGCGCACACTTTCCTTGTTGTTCATCTTGTTGTTTTTGTTTTTAGGAACGCTGACTCGTTGCAACTATTCTTCCATGTAAACAAAACACAAAAGAACATAACGTATATGTTAGATTATCGCACAATGCTGAAGTTATGCAATAAGTTATTTAATTAGCATTTACTTCGTGCCGTTTCAGGGGTGGGATATGTTGGGATCTCTTGACCTCTTTCACCTAATTTAACTCTCCGTTCACACAAGATTTAACTGCAGGCAGATATTTGATATATCAAGGTTAATTTGTTGTAGGTAACTCAAGTTTAGGAGTTGACAAAAATACGACAAAAATCCACTAACCATCTCGAAGCAATGGTCAAACGAGCTATCAACTATAGAGTCCGGGCCGACTATCTTTTGATGGACACTTGGTTTTGGTTTTCAAAATTCTGGACTTGTCGGCTCTGCAAGGGAAAGAATCAACCTTTCCTCTTACATTGCGACAAGCTGACGAATCCCATCGGCAACAAACTGAATAGCTAGGGCAGCCAGGATGACACCGAGCAGTCGACGCAGGATATCATCTCCGGTACGACCTATCAAACGTCGTATATGACACGACAAAAGCATACTGAAAAGAACCATAATATAGCTGAGCAGTACTGCAAGAATCAATGCAGGGGTGTGTCCCGCACTGGAGCGATCAGCAAAAAGAAGAATCGTCAGAGTAAGACAGCCGGGTCCGGCAATCAGGGGGATAGATAGCGGATACACAGAAATATCGACCTGAAGATCAGCACACTGTTTCTGAATCTGTTTGCTGGTGATCATGCCAAAAGCAGTATAAAAGAGGAGCAGACCGCCAGCCACACGCAATGAGGCTATACTGATCCCCAGTCCAGTCAAAACCTGTTCACCTAAAAACCCAAAGAGAAGAACAATGACCGTTGAGATGAGTGCTGCACGGATGGCCATGCGACGAGAGTAGCTTCTGTCCTGACCATCTGTCAGCGTATGAAAGACAATAGCCGTACCGATCGGGTCAATAATGACGAAATAGCTGGTCAGAGCATGGAGTAAAATATCGAAATCCATCACCATCCCCGTCTCATAAGATCATTAATGACTTTATCACCATGCCGCCAATGCTTCAGCCCGCATTTCTCATGAACATTTTGTTCGTTATGTATTAACAATTTGTTTTAACTTCAAGATATCGAGTAATTACTAATTTGCTCAACTAACAAAATGTTCACCAAAGGCGAGTCGATATCGCCGCATCTCCGTCGTCTCCGAGCCAACAGGCATAGGTAATTATGGCCTGTTAACTCGTTCCTTGCATATGCGCCTCGCAAGAAGTACTCCTGGGGTGCAACCATCTCAACTCGTGAGAAATACAGGCTAGCGCTACTTCCTCGTGATATTTGACTGCAACACAGGTTATCATTACCGTCAGAAAATGTCTGTATTAAGCCGCTTCAATCTGCTTTTCGTGGGAACGCTTTTTCAGCATATAGTAGAGTACCGGCACCGCCATACGACTCACCAGCAGGGATGCAATCTCACCAAACATCAATGAAATAGCGAGACCCTGAAAAATCGGATCGGCGAGAATAACAGAGGCACCCACCATAACCGCAAGGGCGGTGAGGAGCATTGGACGAAAACGAACGGCTCCAGCCTCCACCACTGCTTCGGCAAGTGGCAGACCATGACTGATACGCAGCTCGATAAAATCCACGAGTATAATGGAGTTTCGGACCACAATTCCAGCACCGGCCATAAAGCCAATCATGGAGGTGGCTGTAAAAAATGCGCCGAACGCCCAGTGAGCAGGAAGCACTCCAAGCAGTGAAAAGGGGATGGCAGCCATCACCACAAGGGGCGTATAATAATCCTTAAACCAGCCCACCATAAGCATATAGATTAGGATCATAACCACACAGAAGGCTAGCCCGAGATCACGGAACACCTCCAGGGTAATATGCCACTCACCGTCCCATTTCATAGCTGGCTGGGCATTGGTGAAGGGTTGATTCAGATTGTAAACCTGAATCTTTTCAGAACTGCCACCAAAATCTGCGGGATTCAGCTCGGCGAGCCGTTTGTTCATATCAAAAATTGCATATACCGGGCTTTCAACGGATCCTGCAACATCGCCTGTCACATAGATAACAGGCTTTAAATTCTTACGATAAATCGGTTGTTCCACCGGAACTTCATCCACCTTCACCAGTTCACGCATAGGAACAAGCGGTGCCGTAGGATTCATGGTGGAACGCAGACCGATATTCAATAATGCTTCGGTGGAAACCCGCATGGCACGTGGCAGTTCAAGGACAATATCAATACCTTCCTTATCACGCGGTTGATGGAAGATATCAATGGACATGCCCTGCATCCCAATCTGCACAGCACGAGTAATCTCTCCTGCTGATATTTGATTGAGAGCAGCCTTTTCCTTATCAACAGTGAGAACCAGACGACTACGATCGGCTTCCCGATACCAGTCCACATCCACGACTCCCTCTGTGGATTCGTAGATATCTTTAACAGCAGCGGCCAGATTTACCCTGTCGGCTTCAGTGGGGCCGTATATCTCAGATACCAGAGTTTGAAGAACCGGAGGACCCGGGGGAACTTCGGCAACAGCCACGGCAGCACCATATTTTTTTGCAATCTCAGCGATCGCCGGGCGCACCCGTACGGCAATGTCATGGCTTTTAAGGGTTCGTTCATGTTTCGGTAAAAGATTAACCTGAATATCAGCAACCGTCGGACCCTGACGCATAAAATAATGCCGTACAAGACCATTAAAATTATAGGGAGAAGCCACCCCGGCATACACCTGGTAGTTTACCACGGCAGGATCATTCTTGATTACTTCCGCCATCTCAAGTGCAACCCTGCTGGTCTGCTCAAGAGTCGAACCCTCTGGCATATCAAGGATCACCTGAAATTCACTTTTATTATCAAAGGGGAGCATCTTCACTTTCACCATGCCCAGATACACCATGGAACAGGCACCAAGCAGCATGGCCGAAATGGTCACAAAAAAGACAAACCGGGCAAATCCACTTGCTAAAAGCGGATCCATAACTCTGTGATAGAACCTGGTGAAAAAATCATCGGGTGCATGATCTTCATCAACACCCGTTTCCTCAACTGCACACTCAGCCGGACTACACTTTTTGCGTAAAATTCGTATGGAAGCCCAGGGAGTGACGCTAAACGCAATGATCACTGAAAAAACCATGGCGGCAGAAGCGCCAATTGGAATGGGGCGCATATAAGGTCCCATCAGTCCACCAACAAAGGCCATGGGAAGGATGGCTGCAATAACAGCCAGGGTCGCAAGAATGGTGGGATTCCCAACCTCAATCACCGCCTCTATGGCAATCTTCACCATGGATTTATCTTTACTCTCGGGCAACCGTATATGACGCACAATATTTTCAACAACCACAATGGCATCATCCACCAGAATTCCGATGGAGAAAATAAGCGCAAAAAGGGTGATACGATTGAGTGTATATCCGTAGAGATAAAAAACCATCAACGTGAGAGCCAGGGTAGAGGGGATGGCCAGCATGACCACCATTGACTCCCGCCAGCCAAGAAAAAAGAGAATAAGAACGGCCACACCAAAGACAGCAATCCCCATATGGAGAAGGAGTTCATTGGATTTTTCAGCAGCCGTCTCCCCATAATTTCTGGTTACGGCAACGGAGATATCAGCAGGAATCAATGTGCCTTTGAGGCTATCCACCTTCTCCAGCACTTCATCGACCACACTCACAGCGTTGGATCCGGGTCGTTTGGCGATGGAGAGGGTCACAGCCGCTTCCTCGGAATGTCCAGCGGACGTTCCAAAGAGAACATAATTATCCGGCTCTTCAGGCCCGTCAAGGATGGTAGCAACCTCATCAAGGTAAACAGGACTACCACCATATACTCCCACCACAATACGACCGATTTCCTGGCTATTCTTTAGGAATGTCCCGGTCTGCAGAAGTATTTCCTGATTCATCACCTTGACCTTACCACTGAAACTCTGGCGATTGGCTTGCTGCAGAGCAGGAATAAGCTCTGATACGGTGAGATTACGAGATGCAAGAAGGAGCGGATCAAATTGGATACGGACCTGCCTTCTAGTGCCGCCAATCAAGGTGGTCTCGGCCACATTATGGATACTTTTTACAGCATTATCCACCTCGGCAGCGAGACGACGCAGGGTGAAGTGATCATAGATTTTGGAATGGAAAGTGAGTGCCAGAATGGGAACATCATCAATAATATGTGGCTTGACGAGGGGAGGAGAAACACCATGGGGAATACGATCAAAATTAGTCGCAAGCTTCTGATTCAGGCGAACGATGGAACTGTCCAGATCTTCGCCCACATAAAAACGTACTACAAGTAGACTCTGACCCGCCATGGAGGTGGAGTAAATATACTCCACCCCGGGTAGCTCATAGAGCAGTTTTTCCATAGGAATGGAAATACGCTGTTCCACTTCCTTAGGGGTCGCCCCTTCCATGGAAACCATGACATCAATCATGGGTACCTTAATCTGGGGCTCCTCTTCACGTGGCAACAACAGTAAAGCCATGACCCCCAGAAGCATGGAGGCAAGTATGCCCACAGCTGTCAGCTTGGAATCAATAAAAGCTGCTGCCATTTTTCCGGCAAAACCCGGATTTTTGAATTCCTGACTCTTCATTAGCGTTTAATATCCACAGGTTGCCCATCCTGAAGCTTGTCATTGTTTCTGATAACCACCAGGTCACCAGGATCGAGTCCGGAAATAATCTCCACCTCACCATCGAAAACGGCTCCGGTTTTGATAAGTCTCATACGGGCAATTTTTTCTTTTTCATCAACCACAAATACGACTTCCATTTGTCCTCTGACCAAAACACCGGACTCAGCAAGCATCAAGGTCGATTCTCCGCTTCCCTCAAGACCAATACGCGCAAACTGTCCCACCCGAAGATCAGGGCCGGAGAGTATATTAATTTTCACAGGAGCGGTACGAGACATTGGGTCGGCAGCAGGCGCTACCTCCGCCACTTCCCCCATCAGGACCAGCTCTGCAGCAGGAATCTCTACGGAGAGGCTATCCCCCTCCGAAACCTTCAGCAAAAGTCCCTCAGGAACCTGCGCCAGAACCTGTAAATTTTCACCATTCTCTATCTGTAGTAAAAGTTTTCCTGGAGACGCCAGATCCCCGATATTGGCAACCTTATTGGTGACTGTCCCTGAAAAAGGGGCTGTAATTATGGTATAATCCAGCATGGTCTGGGCTTCTTTAAAAGCAGCTTCAGAAATACGAGTGACATCCATCAGGGCCTTCACAGTTTCCTGAGTGGAAGCACCCTGCTTCTGAAGACTGTTTTCGCGTGCCAGATTTCGACGGGCCTGGGACAGTTGGGCCTCAGCCTGTAATACCTTGGCTGAAATCTCACCGGCACTGATCTTAACCAGAACATCTCCCTTTTGTACCCTGGAACCGAGGACCACGGGCAGTTCAATGATCTGCCCGGAAATTCTTGCTGAAATAGAAGCCTTTTCAACAGCCACCAGAGTCCCCACAACTTCGATACGCGATCTAACACGTTCCTCTGTTACCTCATCCACTTCGACCGCAACGGTTGCCAGGGGTGAAACCTCTGATTTTGCATGCTCCTCCTGCCCCTTACATCCTGGCAGCAGAACAACACCTGAAAGGAGCATTGCTCCGAACACCATATTATTCCAATTCATCACTTGCCCTCCCCTTCATTGGTCATTTCCTCAAATTGCGGCAACCCCATGGCCCTTAGTAAGTCTGCCCTTGCAACTTTTATATTTGCCTTGGCCACACTTTGCCTGACAAGGGCGTCGGTGAGTCGCATCTCAACATCGATAAGATCTGAGGAGAGAATCACCCCTTCCTTAAATCTGCTTCTGCTGAGGCGCGCACTTTCCTCGGCCTGTTCAACCATCTTTTTCGTTACTTCAAGACGCTGCACTGCCTGACGGTGGCTAAGATCTGCCTGCTTCATCTCAAGATCCATGCCGAGCCCTACTTTGGTGCGCTGCGCCTGTATGCTTGAAAGTGCAGCCATGGCCCGTGCCACATCGGCAGAGGTACGATTCCCCTCAAACAGACGATAATTGAGCTTTACTCCGGCCATCCAGGAATCACCGTTTCCATCTGTGACATAGCCCTTATCATACTGATACGAAGCAAAACCATCCAGCGTGGGAAGATTTCCGCCACGAGCAGCCATAAGATTTACAGTAGCTGCCTCCTCCGCATGGGCAAGACTCTGGAGTTCCGGGCGTAAACTATAAGATCGTTCCTCCGGAACAGACTGATAACTCTCCTGTGTCGGATCAATCACCACAGCACCATCCCGTAGACCGAGTAAATTAAGAAATATTTTCTGAGAAAGCTCCAGACCATGCTTTGCCAGGATGAGATTTTCACTGGCACGGGACTCCTGCACTTCAAGATTCAGCAAATCTTCCTTTAAAAGATCACCGGCATTAAAACGTGCCCGAGCGACGGACAAAGAGGCGCGTATAGCTGCAATGGATGCATTCCGCGCCGCAAGCATTTCTTCTGCCTGAACCATGGATTGAAAACTTCGTACCACCTCAAAGGAAAGACGGGAATGGATTGTTTCACGGTCCATGCGGGACTGGGCAACCCCTGCCTCAGCCACCTCAACTCCTGCCTGATCACGACCTCCGTTATAGAAACGATACTCCACGCCAGCACGCAGACTCAAATCATCGGTGCGCCCGGGATTGTTGAAGTCAATAGAGGGGCTGAATGTGCCCTGATTAAGGATATTACCAAAAGAATACATTGGATTATTGGTCTGCCCATACTGAGCCGAAACATCCACACTCGGATAGTAGCCAACTCTTGCCTGATCGACTGCGGCAGTGGCCATGTTTATACGCTGCAGGGCAACACGGCTATCCGGGCTGTTAGCGAGTGAAAACGCAACACTATTTCTTACAGTCCAGACATCAGGGATAACAGGAGTATCCCCGGAAGCAACAGAAACAACAGGACCTGCAAGAAGAACAAACAACAGAACAATACTTCCCGGCTTGATCATATAAGAGACTCTTAGTAATAGAAGAACTGAAATTCCTTCGTAACTATTAAGAAGCACACCATCTTCGTCCATTTCGGAGTCTTCGCTTACCTGGCCTGCTTACATATAACTTCATATGCTGCGCAGTCAAAAATTAACGAATATGAGGCACTTCTGAACAGTTACAGCTCAGAAGTTAGGGCAATAGCGCGCCACTCCAAACAGTTACATTTCTTCAAGTTTAAAGGGACACAACTATTTAAGGAAAATCTTAAAGTGTACCCCATGTTACGCTGTAACACAAGACAGAAAACAAGAAATCTTCTCCAGTAAGTTTATATAATTCCGGATACGCGATGAAAAATGAAGAAAAAAATAGAAAGCAGATTAGAGGATCTGTTCCAGGAATTTTTGGGTTCGGTCATGTTCGGGATTATCAAAAAACTGATCAGGAGGAGCAATTTCTAAAATCTTGCCCTCGTCCATAAAGACAACCTTATCAGCCACTTCACGGGCAAATCCCATCTCATGGGTAACCACCACCATGGTCATGCCCTCACGGGCAAGCTTCACCATAACGTCCAGGACCTCGCCAATCATTTCAGGATCAAGTGCTGAAGTTGGCTCGTCAAATAGCATGATTTTAGGGTTCATGGCAAGCGCCCTGGCAATGGCCACACGTTGCTGTTGACCACCGGAGAGTTGTACGGGATAACTATCAGCCTTGTCGACAAGACCAACCTTATCAAGCAGCTCCATTGCCCTTTTTTCCGCCTGGGATTTCGGTTCTTTTTTTAACTTGATGGGGGGCAAGGGTCAGGTTTTCGAGCACCGTTTTGTGGCGAAAAAGATTAAAGCTCTGGAAAACCATACCAACCTCTTCTCGAATACGGTTGATATCATTTTGAGGGTCACCGAGATCCCGACCATCTACTACTATGGAACCGGAATTGATCTCTTCCAACTGATTAATGGTTCGCAGTAGAGTGGACTTTCCAGAACCGGATGGACCAATAACCACGACTTTTTGTCCGGTTTCCACGGTTAGTGAGACATCAGCAAGGGCCTGGAAGGTACCAAAAAACTTATTTACATTCTGAATCGAAATAATTGGATTAACGTCGCTCATAATGGCTCAATCGGTTTTCCATATTACTGAGAAGTTTAGACAGTATCAGGGTTATCAGAAGATAAACAAGGGCAATCATGGTGTACGTCTCAAAGTATAAAAAAGACTCGGAGGCAAACTCACGCCCACGGCGCAGGATATCAGATACCGCAATAATGGAAACAAGAGAGGTATCTTTCAAAAGCGCAATAAACTCGTTACCAACCGGTGGGAGAATTGTTCGCCACGCCTGGGGCAAGATCACATAACGCATGGTTTGAGAACGGTTAAACCCTAAGGAGAGAGACGCCTCAGTCTGCCCATCATCAATGGAATTAATGCCTGCCCGGAAGACCTCTCCCATGTAAGCTCCATAGCAAAATCCCATGGCAATAATGGCTGCCACCAGATCCGGAACCCGAACCAGATGACCAAGGGCAAAATAGATATAGAAGAGCTGAACCAGAAGCGGAATACCGCGCACCACCTCAATATAGGTGGAGGCTGTAAGATTAAAAAATTTATTTTTAGATATTCGGCCAAGGCCAGCAATCAAACCAAGAACGAGCGCTAGAGCAATGGAGGCAATGGTTACCTTAAAGGTTATCACAATACCATCGGGCAAATACTTCAAGATATTTAGATAGGGATCCGGCTTGCTGATAACGAGGTAGGCCATAATGGCAAGGGTACCAAAAAACGAAATCCGCCAGGCTGTAAATAAGCCCTTATCCTCAGGATCAGGGATGGCAGCACCATCACCAATATCGATAACTACTTTTTTTTCTCTCATTACACTCTGTAACCAGCAGATACAGGAAATGAAAAATCCGAGATATTCTCCACAAGGAGAATACCCGGATTCAAAAATGCCACCTATTTATAGTTCGTAGCAGATGTATTGATATTGACCAAAAGCATTACATGATCAAATCATGTACGACCAGCTATAGGTGGCTTCAGGTGGTGCAGGTTCGGCTGTTTTTCCCTCCCCGTAATAGTTTTTTTCTATACGGGGAGGGAAAAACAGCCGAAGATGTGCCGCCTGAAGTCAACCTAAATTATTGACCAATCCATTTTTGTTGTAACTCCTGGACATAAGGGGTTTTGCTAACAGCCTCAATTCCCTGGCTCACAAGATCAAGTACTTCCTGATTCCCTTTTTTCACAGCGATTCCGTAAAACTCAACCTCACCGGTTTCAATGGTTGCGGCGATTTTCAAGGTTCCTTTATACTTGCCCATCGCATAATTTGCAGCAACGGGATCATCGCAGACAACAGCGGAGATACGGCCGACGTTGAGATCTTCCATGGCAAGACCTACTTCATCATACGACTTTGCCTCAACTCCATCGGCAGCCTTGATGGCAAAATACCCAGTAGTCCCGATCTGGGCGCCTACTTTTTTTCCCTTGAGATCTGCAAAGCTTTTTGCAGTGGAGTCCGCGGGAACTATTAAGGCCTGACGTACCTTAAAATAAGGAGTGGAAAAATCCATGGTCTTTTGACGCGCCTCGGTGATAGAGACAGAAGAACAGATTGCGTCATATTTTCCAGTGGCAAGACCTGCAAAAATTCCGTCCCAGGCAACATTTTTGAACACTGGAGTAAAACCGGCTGCCTTTGCTGCAGCTGTCATATAATCGATGGAATATCCAACAACTTGCTTATCACTATTCATAAATTCCATTGGGGGCCAGGTTGCATCAACTGCAAAAACAATGGTTTTCTGTGCCATTGCAGTACTGCTCACACATAGCAACATTGCCAGAGTCAATACGATTTTTTTAAACATTTTCTTCTCCCTGTAAAATTGAGTAACGATTTGCAAAAATCCGCCGCAAAATATACGTCTAGACTGAAACCAAAAGCGATACCACGATCATTCTCCAGTGGCAAGACAATTATCCCTAAGTTAGGATGGAAGCGAAAATTTCTTGACGTCTCCTCTTTTACGACTACAATGTAACCTAATGGAGACACGAACTATTTTCTAATTCCTTAATCCGTATTTTCTTGAAATGAGGTCCTTTATGAATCCGATGGTTAAGTCAGCTTTTATTACCACTGCTCTTCTGTTTTCTATTGTTATGCTCAGTTCATGCAGTAAAAAAAGCGTTATCCCACCAGAAGGATCACCGGCCGATGGATCTACTATGTCAAGCGGAACCAATATTGACTACCCTGCTGCCGACCAATATTCAGAGACCGGCCTTGCAGGAGAAGAGCCTATAAGCTCCACGGGAAGTGGTGGTCTTTCTATTAATGATGGCTCCGACCAGCAATCAGAAGAATATCGTCGAACCTATGGCCGATCTTCAACGGTTTTCAGTCCCATTTATTTTGAATTTGATCAGGCTGGAGTCAGCTTCGATATGGCCCCTATCCTTAACGCCAACGCAAGTTATATGAAGGACAATCCCGCTATGGTGATTGTCATCGAGGGAAATTGTGATGAACGTGGAACCAACGAGTACAACCTGGCACTTGCCGAACGTCGGGCTATCAATGCCAAGGAATATATGGTGAACCTCGGGGTGAACCCAGCTCGTATTCGTACCGTCAGTTACGGCGAAGAACGGTTACTGTTTCTTGGCCAGAATGAACTGGACTGGTCTCAAAACAGACGTGCTGATTTTATTGTTGAATAATCAGAACACTGTAGCATAGACAATAAAAAGGGTTTGGAAGAGTAATCTTCCAAACCCTTTTTTTGTTTTCAAAACCACCCCATCCAGCATTCAGTCTTAAAGCACCGTATCCCTCTATTTTGAATGAAGAGAAATTTTTAAAAGCATCGCTTCCACCACCTCATCAATACTCAGTAAACCAGTATCAATACTATGAGCATCCGCAGCCTTGCACAGAGGTGCAATTGTTCGGTTCTGGTCATCGTGGTCACGTTTCACAATCATCGCTAATAACTCAACTTCCTTCACCTGCTTTCCCTGGAGGCGAAGTTGATCTGCCCGTCTCTGCATTCGTATTTCAGGTGCAGCATCAAGATAAAACTTCCAGGCAGCCTCGGGAAAAACAACCGTTCCGGTATCACGTCCCTCGGCGACTATCCGTCCCTCTCTGCCAATTTCCTGCTGCATTAAGGTGAGTTTTTCTCGAACAGCAGGTACAGCAGAAGCAGCGGATGCCACCATGGCCATCACAGGACTGCGAATCTCCTGACTAACATCACAACCATCAAGCAGCACTCCAACGTCTTCACTCTCCGCAGTTGCTGCTAATAACTTTATAGAAGTAGTAGCAAGACACTCACGGACAGCACTATCATCTCCCAGATCAACCTGAGCATTTTTGAGTTTCAGGCCAACAGCCCTGTACATGGCACCGGTATCGAGATAAGTAAAGGAAAGACTTGCTGCGACCCTACGACTGATGGTGGATTTCCCCACCCCGGAGGGGCCGTCAATGGTGACTATCTGCTGTTTATGTTCAGGAGACATAACCAAGCTCTTGGAGACAATTTTTTAAGCTGTGCACAAAGCGATAATTTTCCTCGGTGGTACCCACGGTCACCCGAATCACATTGGTATAACCATAGGCCTTCATGGAACGGATAATTACCCCCTTATGAAGCATGGCTTCGTAGAGAGCTGTTGCGTCGCCTTTAACATCAATAAGGAAAAAATTTGTCTGAGACGAATAGCTGGTGCAGCCCATTTTACCAACCTGTTTTTGGAGCCAGGCCATCCCGGCTTTGGTTCCATCAAGTGTTTTCTGGTAAAACTCTGTATCGTTCAAAGCGGCTACAGCTGCAACCTGGGCAAGCTGGTTCACATTGAATGGCTGCCGGACCCGGTGCAGATACCCCGCAACTTCAGCACTCATCAGGCCATAGCCCACACGAATACCTGCAAGCCCATAAGCTTTGGAAAACGTACGCAGAGACACAACACCACACCGCCCTTTTGAGTTATGGATCAGTGAATAAATATCCACCTGTAACTCAGAGTCCATGAAGTCCCTGTAGGCCTCATCGAGAACCACAATAACAGTTTCCGGTACCTCACTCAGAAAAGTGTATAAATCACCAGGATTTATCGCTGTTGCGGTGGGATTGTTCGGGTTATCGAGAAAGATAAGACGGGTGCGGTCGGTGACTGCCCCAAGAATAGCACCAAGATCGTGATGCATTCCCTTTAAGGGAAAGACGATGTTCACTCCACCTCGAACCTGTACCACCTTTTGGTACATAAGAAAAGAAGGGTGGCTGGTGATAACCTCATCTCCGGCCTCCACGTAGGCCTTTACCAAAAACTCGATAATATCGTCGGAACCATTTCCAACAACCACCTCATCAGGTGAAAACCCCTCCTTCTCCGCTATGGCCTGCACCAGATAATAATTTGAACCATCTGGATACCTGTGCAGGTTATTCAGAGCAGCCCCGATGGCCTCGATGGCCTTGGGCGAAGTTCCCCAGGCATTTTCATTGGAAGCAAGCTTTATAGGGTCTTTGACCCCATATTCACGTTCCAGTTCTTCAATGGGCTTCCCCGGGGGATAGGGAACTATGGATTTGATATATTCTAGAACCTGTGCTTTCACCTTTATAGTCTCCTGGTTAACCGATATCAGGGCATTTATTACCCAGCTTTGTGCCGAGTTCCAAATTATATGCTGCTTGAAAAAGAGTCTCTTCGCGAAAATGAGGGCCCTGCAATTGAATCCCAATGGGAAGGCCATTGCTACTGAACCCTCCGGGAACAGACATTCCTGGAATACCTGCAAGGTTTGCAGATATTGTTAAAATATCAGAAAGATACAGAGCAAGAGGATCGTTGGCATGGGTGCCACGTTTCCAGGAAGGGGTGGGTGTTACCGGGGAAATAAGCAGATCACAGGACTCGTAGGCCTTTTGAAAATCATTCAGGATAAGCGTACGAACCTGGGAAGCTTTTTTGTAATAGGCATCATAGTAACCCGAAGAAAGCGCGTAGGTTCCGATCAAAATACGACGTTTTACCTCATCTCCAAAACCACAGGAGCGCGTTTCCCGATACATATCTATAAGCGATTCTGCATCCTGATTACGATACCCATAAACCACACCATCATAGCGGGCCAGATTGGAACTAGCCTCTGCAGAGGCTATCAGGTAATAGACTGCGACACAGTACTCCATATGCGGCAGTGAAATATCCACAATCTCAGCACCACAAGCTTTCAGTGACAAAATACCATCCTCAACCACTTTTGCCACTTCAGGGTCGAGACCTTCAGCAAAATACTCCCGGGGAACACCGACCCTCACCCCCTTCATTCCCTTGGTGAGAGAGGCCGTAAAGTCCGGGAGATCCTGCTTAACCGATGTGGAATCCAGCTTATCATAACCCGAAATTCCGTTCATCATCATTGCTGAATCCGTGACATCGCGTGTCAGGGGGCCAATCTGGTCAAGGGAGGAGGCAAATGCCACTAGGCCATAACGGGAAACACGGCCATAGGTTGGTTTTATTCCGACAACACCACACAAAGATGCGGGTTGCCTGATAGATCCACCCGTATCAGAGCCAAGCGATCCAAGACACTCCATGGCGGCAACGGAAGAGGCCGATCCACCCGACGATCCTCCGGCAACATACCCGCTTTTCCAGGGATTTTCGGGGATTCCAAAGGCACAATTCTCGGAAGTGGACCCCATGGCAAACTCATCCATGGCAACCTTACCCACAATAACCGCTCCCTGATTTTTTAATTTTTCTACAACAGTGGCATCGTAGGGAGGGATAAAGTTCTCCAGTATTTTTGAGCCACAAGTTGTGGTCACTCCCCGCGTACAGAGAAGATCTTTTATGGAAAAAGGAATACCGCAAAGAGGTGCAACTATCCCTTGGGTAATCTGTTTGTCGGCAGCATCGGCCTGCTGTAAGGCTTCTTCTTCTGTTACACAAATAAAGGAGTGGATGCTGCCATCAACCTTTTTTATTCGATCCAGGCAACTGGTCGTCAGTTCCCTTGACGACAATTTGCCGTCATCAAGGGCAGTTCTTGCCTGACCGATGGTTAGTTCATAGGGATTCATTACTCAAACGCCTCAAAATAAAAAAGAACCTTAATAGGTTCAAGAAATCGTCTTTTAAACTGTAAGTATCAATAATTATAAAATAATCTTTGGTACCACGAAGGATTCACCGTTATCTTCCGGAGCGTTCCTCAACGCCACTTCCACTGGCAGGGATTCCTGTATTTCATCTTCCCGAAAGGCATTATTAATAGAAAAAGCGTGGGTGGTAGGAGTCACACCTGCAGTGTCCAGTTCATCAAGCTTAGCCACATATGAAAGGATAGTATCGAGCTGTCCTGTCATTCTAGCCAACTCTTCTTCACTCATATTCAGCTTGGCAAGTGTCGCAACATGTTCAACTTCTTTACGTGTAATTTTCATTCAGATATATCTTCTTTTCGTGTTTCAATTTTTAGGTTCAACATTGACGCTCAATGTTAAATTTTTCCAGGTATTCCTGAGAAAAAGCGTCACCCGTGGAAGTAAAATCAACTATGGCCTCACTAAACGCTAAAACACACTCTTTATCAAATTGTGATTCCATACAATTATTGAGTTCTAGCACAGCCTCTTCCATGGTCATATTACGGCGATAATTTCTTCTGGAAGTCATGGCGTCGTAACTGTCGACCACAATCAAAATCTTTGTTAAAACATCGAGATCATCGCCCGTGAGTCCGTCGGGATAGCCCTTTCCATCCATGCGCTCATGGTGATGACGGATAATAAAATGCTCTCTGTCCATAAAGCCCAGAGGTTTTATGATATTTGCCCCGACAACAGGATGTTTTCGAATAAGCGCCCATTCTTCGTCGTTGAGTTTGCCGGGTTTTTGAATACAGGAAAGATCAATCACCAGCTTCCCGATGTCATGAAATTGTGCCGCACGGCGCAGGGTAGCAAGGTCAGTTTCTGAGATACCCATAGCAATACCAAGAAGAACCGCATATTCGGTTACCCTCATGGTATGCCCTGCCGTGTAAAAATCCTTTTCCTCCATAGCATTCTGGAGGCTTGACATCAGTTGAACGGTTGCATTTTCAAGACTATGACTATATTGAAGCAAAAGCTTATTTGTTTTTTCCAGTTCAATGGCTTTTGCTCAAACATCTTCCTCAAGCTCTCGCTTGTAATGAACCTCCCGGCGAATAAACATTCGTTTTTCAATGGCACGATGGATCTTTACATTGAAGATATCTAGATCTTCAATGGGTTTAGTGAGAAAATCATAGGCCCCAAGGTTAATAGCTTTAACAGCATAATCCATAGAACCCGCCCCGGTAAGAAATATAACGGGAATATCGTACTCGAGAAGGTTAAGGGCTTCGATGGTTTCAAAACCATCCATACCCGGCATATTTATGTCGAGCAAAATAACATCGTATGAATCGTCTACAATTTCAGCAACATACCTTCCATCATTAACCGATACTACTTCGTGACCAAACATCTCGAGAATTTTTGACACGGTGGTACGTACCATCTTGTCATCATCGGCAACCATAATTTTTGTCTGTACTGTTTCCAATTCCTTCATCCTCGAAAAACCAAATAAATCATTCAAATTAGCTAGTTAGAAGCACGGATCGTAGACAAGAGTATACAAAAAATAATTTTACAATTTCCAAAACCTTTTTGCAACATCCCTCGCCTGATCAATTGCAGGATGCACGGATTTTTTCTCACTAAGGTTTACTGCCTGCTTATGATCCAGATTTGTTGAATAGCCGGTGTCTAAAGATTCACCCAGAAGTTCAGACAACACAGCCATGGCCCCATCACGCTGACCTGTTAAATTGTAACCACCTTCCAGCGTAACTAACAGCTTTCCTTCACACACTTCTTCTGCCAACTGTACCATACTTCTGGTAAGATAGGCAAACCCACCGGCCATAACCTCCATGGCTCCGAGCGGGTCATCCTTATAAATATCGAAACCACAGGATATAAGGATCAGTTCCGGTTTATACTCTTTGCCTATCGGTACAATAATATCATCAAAAATTGTTGCATAATCACTATCGCCCTGATACCCGGGTAGAGGAATATTTACCGTATACCCCTCCCCCTTTCCCCTTCCTGTTTCATGCATATCACCACTTCCAGGATAAAAAGGGAATTGATGTGTTGAGACATAAAGCACCTTATCGGTATCATAAAATGAATTTTGAGTACCATTGCCATGGTGGAGATCCCAATCCACAATCATCACCCGTTTTATACCACAATGGGAAATCGCATACTGAGCAGCCACAGCAACATTGTTAAACAAACAAAACCCCATGGACCTGTCTGTTTCAGCATGATGTCCCGGAGGTCGCACCAGAGCAAACCCATTATCAATTTCTCCTGACTCAAGGAGGTCAACACCTTTAATAAGTGCACCCGCAGCAAGAATGGCTGCCGCATAAGAATCCGGTGAGGTTTTGGTGTCTGGATCCAATGAATCAAAGATCTTTCCGGCGGTTTCTGCCACTCGGTTAATGAGATCTTTGCCATGATTCAATCCGATGATTTTATGGGGGGCCGAATCAAATTTCGGATACACGAAACAATCCCTTACCTCTTTTTTATCAAGCACCTCATAGATTACTTTTAAGCGATGGGGAGATTCGGGATGATCAAACCCGGGGTCATGATCTAAAAAAAGAGAATCTCTGAATATTGCTGTTTTACGCATAATTGTTCCTCATCTTACTATCGGCTTCCCGTAATAATACGTTTTTCAGTTATAATGTAGTCGAGCAACTCATCATGGACTTGCAGGGGGGCCCGCTTAACCACCTGCATCTCATAGGCCAGTCCAACACGCAGAGCCTGTGGAGCTTTTTGTGAGACAAACCGATCATAGTATCCACCGCCATAGCCCATTCTGCCGCCCTGTTCATCAAAAACCGACCCTGGAAGAAAAATAATATCTATGTTCTCAGGAGCAAACATCTGTTTATCACGAATCTCTTGTATTGGCTCAGGAATGGAGCAATACCCAGGGGCGAGTTCACTGTCCAGATTGCTTATGGAAACAGCTAACAGATCTTTTTCTTTAACAAGTGTAACGGGTACCAGCGCTGTTTTACCACAATCCAATATATGCTCTATCAAGGGGCGGGTGGCTACCTCAGAGCGAAAATCAACATAGGTAAAAATAGTATTGGCGGAATCAAACCAGGTCGCATGAAGGAGACGCCTCATGATAGCCATCCCCTTGTTCCGCTGCTCAAGAGCGGAGAGCATGTCACGTTGTATCAAAGTGTCTTTTCGTAATTTTCTGGAATTCATACTCTAGCTTATAGGACAAAGTGGAGAATGTCGAACCGGAAATACTTTAATTCTCTGTGAGAGTGAAAAAAAAATCGCAGTTTCTACAAAAGAGAAACTGCGACTTTGGTACTCATAAATCCTCTGCAGTATATGCAAAGAAACTGATTGGTATACAGATCACATAGGTACAATCAATTTATTGGTGTCCTCATTCCAGGTCACAACCAGGTACCAGACCATCATAATAAAAGCGATCATGGCAAGTGTCCCGCCATACCCCATAACATCTGGAAGGTAAACATAGGAACCAAGAGCACCTGATTTTTCCAGATTTATTTCATCGGGTCCAAAGTTCTGAAACCATTTAGTCATCAGGGAATTGGCAACGGCGAAGAAAGGGACAACCATTATGAGTTTAACCTGCCCCTCACCAACACGCCATAAAGTACCCGAACCGCAACCGCCGGCAAGCATGGCACCAAGACCAAAGATAAATCCACCAACAATTGAACCCCAACCAAAGGTTCCACGCACATAGTTGATTGGATGAAGAACAGACTCTCCACCATGAGCAACAGGTACAGCATACTTCAGTACGGCACCACCAATGGCAAGCAACAGGATGGACAGTGCAACGGATTTAGCCAAGGTGCAATCACCAGTCATGTGCGGCTCACGAAAACCCTGCACCATACACCAACGACCACGCTGCATGGTATAACCAAGTCCTGCAGCAATTATAATAATACCGGACAGTGACGCAATATACTCTTCACTCTTATCTCCAGCCCAGGAAAAAGCTCCTTCTTCAAAACCGGCATAGGCATATGCGACCCAAACAAGTACTGCAAGGGCAGCAACTGCAAGTATGGATTGAACAACATTGGGAACGTTAATAGTTCCAGAGCCACCATCACCCCAGCTAATGTATTCCATTTCCATATAGAGAAGTTTCAGGCCCAGTAAAACACCTGCAACCAGACCAACCCACATGGTAAAACCGTTTGCAGCAAGGTTTCCAATGGCATTGTACATACCACCAACGTTACAGCCTCCGGCCAGTGTTGCACCAATACCCATCAGGATACCGGCAATAACAGCCTTTACCATTTCACGGTAGGGTGGAATACGAAGTGCAAAATCTTTACCAAGACAGGCAGAAATAAAAGCTCCTGCGATAAAACCGACACCGATTACAGACCCTGTACTCCCAAGAATGGCAGCTGGTGCTTCATCGTAGAGTCCAAGTAGTCCGTTCTCAGCTCCTATAATGGTATTCAAGCCATAAATAATCCAATCGCCCCAGTTACGAATAGCTCCTACAGCTCCCCAGGGACGCCACCAGGCCATAATTAAAATTGACAGAAACGCTACAATAACCCCTGTTACCGTCGGATTCCATTCCGATTTACAACAGGTTTTGTAAAGATCTTTCACCTTACTTCCCATCACACTTTCCTCACTCATACGTCTCCTCCTTCCGTTAAATATTTGTGTTAGTAACGGTTTGTTATATAAATTAGAGTTTTCTTACCCTTGCCAACAACTTTTGTCAAGTATCTATGGAAAAAAACAACGCTTTCCTTCTTCCATAAATATATACATTTGTGTCACTAAAACAGCAAATTACCCACCTAGTGAACACTTGAATGGCCATTCATTTTGCTCTTGACATAATAGCACACCTAAAGTATACGTCTGACTATTACTTTTTCAGTGTTTTCTTATTAAACACTGAGCGAAATTAATTAAGACTAAAAAAACAATTACGTTTATCAGTCTATCGAAACAATATTTCCAGGAGGAAAAACCCATGAGTGACCTTAAAGTTGCCGAAGACGGAATTGCTGTAGCAGCCACACTTGATGCAAAGGGATTAAGTTGCCCCATGCCTCTCCTTCGTACCAAAAAAGAGATTGGAAAAATTGCCTCCGGCGAAGTTCTCCAGATAGATGGTACTGATCCCGGTTCCAGAAATGACCTTCCAGGCTGGTGTAGTCGCGCAGGACATGAATACCTTGGTGAGAAAGAGCAGTCAGGTTATATTAGCTTTTTTGTTAAAAAAGGTTGATTTTAAGCTTCGTTTAATTTTCTTATCTACCACTAAATAATTAATTTCCTGGAGGATAGTATGTCCAAAAGTCTCGGAATATTTGTGACCAACCCTGACCAGTTCAAACATGTCATGGGAATAACCAAAGCTGCCAAAGCTAAAGGTTCCAACGTTAAAGTATTTTTCAGTTGGGATGCCACTCATAATGCTAAAAAAGAAGCCGGTTTTCCTGAGCTTTGTAAAATAGCTGATGATGTATCTATCTGTGTCGATAGTTACAAAAACATGGGATACGATATTAACGATGTTCCCGAGGGACTTGATCCCCAAAAAATGGCTACCCAGGCTCAGCACGGAATAATCATTGAAGATTACGATTGTTACTTAAGTTTATAGGAGTTTCCCATGGAATATAATAAAGTATGCCTGATGTACCGCAACCAGAGTTGTACCGTTGATGGTATTCGTTCAGCCCTTGGGCTGGCTGTTGAAAATATGTACGCCTATGGCTGCGTTATGGATGAACCTAAGATGGAGAAATTCAACGAGCTTCAGGCAGAATCTCTTGAAATGCTCCGTGATATGGAAGGTGATGTTTTCGCAACAACAGCTGGAAATTGCGAACTCAATGACCTTGAGCCTATCACCATTGAAGAACTTGGTGAAAAACTTCGTGATATGACCCATATCATCCCTTACGGCATCATAAAAGCTTAGGAGTAACTGATTATGAAAATTCTTAACGTTTATCGTTCAGCACCAGATGATACTACCAAAAAACTTGTAGAAATTGTCAGCAGAGATCGTGATGCTGAGTCTTTCGACCTTAATGTGGATGCACCTGATTACGAAGCTTTGGTTGATAAAGTATTCGCAGCAGATCAAACTATTTGTTGGTGGTAGTTTGGTAGTGGCATTTTTGTAGTTCAAAAAAACCCCTTACTTATATTTTAAGTAAGGGGTTTTTTTTAATGAAAATTTCCCAGAGAACATACATTGTGGACTTCCAATAACATTGGAGTACTGAGGGAAAAGAATTATTCAACTCTCTTTTGACTTTAATCCTTTTTTCTTAAATCTGCCGCCCCCATCAACAAATCATGAAAGGCAGGCCTGAATTCTTTAATTTTCCAGTTATCGCGACCATAATGAACCCTGTTTGTTAAAAGTACCGCTATACAACTCTTTTCAGGGTCTATCCAAAAAGAGGTCCCGGTAAAACCAAGGTGACCAACGCTCGTACCTGAAAAGTGGGATCCACTACTCGACCCTCTCTCAGATACCATATCAAATCCCATAGTCCAGGCGGAATTCCCGACCCTGGTCAAGCTATTCCTAAGTAAGCTGTTTGAATATCCCGGATGGTACCTCCTGCCCTGCCACTGATCAAGTAACTGCTCACAAAGCCCCATAACCCCTCTAAGAGTCCCAAAAAGGCCAGCATGTCCAGCCTGCCCCCCCATGACTCTGCAATTATCATCATGTACCTTTCCTGAAAGCATTTTTTTATCCCATAAGCACATTTCAGTGCTCACATAACTATTACCCCTTGTTTTATCAAAACTCGGGAAAACGAGGTCATTTTGAAGCTCCAAAGGCCTATAAATACTTAAATGAGCCAATTCACCTATCTCTTTTCCTGTTAATTTCTCAATTATCAGGCCTAGAAGCATGAAACCCAGATCACTATAACAATGCTTATCCCCTTTTATTGATGTTATAGTTTCTCCCATAATTTTATTTAAAAGGACTTCCTTTATGTTCTCTTTCGGTAGGAAAATCAGTTCCTTAAAATATTCCCTATGGGCGACAAACCCAGCGCTATGTGACATAAGTTGACGAATAGTTATACTTTTCTTATCTGATGGACAATCAGTATATATTTTTCCTAATTGCGTTTCAGGCGTCAAAAGCTTTTTTTTAAAAAGAGTAAGGAGTAGTGGCACGGTTGTAAGAGGTTTGGTAAGTGATGCGAGATCAAAAAAATGATCCTTTGTGAGTTTAATTTTTGATGGTTTATTCTGAGCCAATCCATAGTATTTTTCTAATCGTTTATAACCATTCTCTGTTCTTTTTGAAAAAGCCATTGCAGCACCTGGAAAAACATTATTATTCAGGGCTGTTACAAACAAAGTATCAATTTTTTTTTCCCTTTCTTTTTCCATTTAAATTTCCCTGCATTTCACCCTTTTGAAGAAATGAATATATTGCTTAAAAATCTTGTCTTTTTACCCGCTTTGCACTACAGTCAGGCGAAGTAACGTTGTCAATTATCGCGTTGTTTTTCCATCTAAAAATTTATATGTTTTTTACTTTTTCAACAAACTTTTAACACCCTTTGTTAAGAGTTTATTCATAACCCGGTTAATAAGCTGTTAAAAACGACAAATTGACAAATTTTCAGTTTTTATTCACAACTTATTGTTTATAAAAAAAACTATTATTTTAATATGTTATATTCTTTTTGAACATATTAACCCCCTTAATAACAATAATAAAAAGATTATTTAATAAAGGGATACCCTTATGACACTCAATTGTATTGTATCACGATCAGATTTTTTGGAAGGATTGAACAGCCTCCAAAACATCACAAATAAACGAGTTACCCTGGCTATACTCTCTAATGTTCTGATAGAAACAGCCGATGATGGGCTTATTCTTACCGGGACAGATCTTGAAGTAGGGCTGCGGGTAAAAGTACCTGCCGAAATTAATGGTCAGGGGATATTAACTTTGCCCAGCAAAAAGATTTTTGAAATTGTACGAGAATCCGGATCAGACAGTATAAATATTCAGGAAACTGAGAATAGCTGGGTAATCATATCTGCAGGACTCAGTACCTATAATCTTGCGGGTATGGCAAGCGATGAATTTCCAGAATTTCCAGAATTTAACGAAAAAAACTTTGTACCCTTTGAAGCGGGTATCTTTTCAGATATAATTGATAAAGTTATTTTTTCTGTGGCCAACGAAGAAGAGAACGCCTATTCCCTTACCAATGTTCTTTTTGAAACAGAAAAAAGAAATGAAAGATCCTATATACGAATGATATCATCGGATGGTCATCGTCTTTCCATCATGGAAAAAGATGTTGCCACCGATATAGATCTTTTGAATATACAACCGGGTACATTGATTCCCAAAAAAGGTGTTCAAGAATTAAAAAAATTCTGTGATAACCGTGACACTGTTGAAATATCTTTTGAAAAAGAACAGCTTATAGCAAAAGATAATGAATCTATAATGGTTATTCGATTAAAGACTGGTGAATTTCCTCAGTACAGCGCAATTGTTAATGCGGTCCAGCTTGAAAATAAAATTCAGTTGGAAAGAATCCCTTTCCTTGATTCACTAAAACGAATCAATTTATTCACAGAAGATATCTTTCATACAATTCAGCTTGAAATTGAAAACGGCAAGATGATCTTAAGTTCACATAATGTGGATCTTGGAAATGCCAAGGATATACAGGATGTTAAATATGATGGAGAACCATTACTTTTAGGGTTCAACTGTCGCTATTTTATAGACTCTCTTCAGGTTATGGAATGCGATACCGTGGATGCCTATATTAATTCCAATAACAGCCCCTGTTTAATGAAATCCGAAAAAGATGAGGGTTTTTTGAGTATTATAATGCCCATGCAGTTATAGATTTATCGTAACTATTCAGCAGCACCTCAACTTCGTCCATTTGGACATTCTCACAGAGCATATTATGCTTCGAATGCCCGGTAAGCAAAGACTTCGATATGCACGAATTAGCATAACTGCTAAATAGTAACGAATTGTTAGTAATAATTCATATATTTATAGTATCTATTTAATAAAGTTAGAATAGATACATTTAATTTCTTCAAAAAAGGAAAAACGTGTGACTGAAGAAAACAAAGATTACGGTGCTGAACAAATAAAAGTCCTTGATGGTCTTGAGGCTGTTCGAAAACGACCTTCAATGTACATTGGTAATACCGCTGAAACAGGCCTTCACCATTTGATATGGGAAGTTGTAGATAATAGTATAGATGAGGCTCTTGCCGGTCATTGTGAGCGTATT
Organism: uncultured Desulfocapsa sp.; assembly: GCA_964538055.1. Classification (GTDB taxonomy): domain Bacteria; phylum Desulfobacterota; class Desulfobulbia; order Desulfobulbales; family Desulfocapsaceae; genus Desulfocapsa. The sequence continues at coordinate 65,999 of CAZIDU010000003.1, forward strand.
CATGTAACTATTCATCCAGACAATGCTGTAACTGTTGAAGATGATGGTCGCGGAATTCCTGTGGGTATCCACCCAACTGAGAAAATGTCAGCTTTGGAACTGGTTATGACCACCCTCCATGCAGGAGGAAAATTCGACCACTCCACCTATAAGGTATCTGGTGGACTGCATGGTGTTGGTGTTTCTGTTGTTAATGCCCTTTCTGTAAAAGCAGTTGCAAAGATTAAACGTGATGGGGAAATACATCGCCAGGAATACAAATATGGGGATAAGGTTGGAGAACTTGAAGTTATTGGAACAACTGATAAAACAGGAACATCAATAACATTTCATCCAGATCCTGGTATTTTTACAGAAACCATCGTTTTCAACTATGAAACAGTAAATACCCGTCTTCGAGAACTGGCTTTCTTAAATAAAAACGTTCGTATTTATCTTAAAGATGAACGTACCGGTGCTGAAGATAAATTCCATGCAGAAGGTGGAATTGGGCAATATGTTGAATATTTAAATCGAAAACGTACCGTTGTAAATGCCGTTCCTATTTTTATAAGCGGTGAAAAAGATGGGGTTGAGGTGGAGATAGCTTTTCAATATTTTGATGGCTATTCAGAACGACTCTTTTCTTTTGTAAATAATATAAATACTAGAGAAGGTGGAACTCACGTATCCGGTTTTAGAAGATCACTTACTAAGTGTATAAATCGTTACGCAACTGATGATATCATTCCCAAAAATATGAAAGAAAAAATGGGTGGTGATGATGTTCGTGAAGGATTGACCTGTGTTATCTCTGTTCGGGTTCCCGACCCCCAGTTTGAAGGACAGACTAAAACTAAACTTGGTAACTCTGAAGTAACATCCATTGTAGATTCAATATGTACAGAAAAACTTACCCAGTTTTTGGAACAAAATCCTCAGGAAGCAAAGAAAATACTCAGCAAAGCTGTTGAAGCGGCCCGAGCACGAGAAGCTGCAAAAAGGGCAAGAGAACTTTCCCGGAAAAAAGGATCTACAGCTCTTTTTATGGCTGGAAAACTTGCAGAATGTCAGGAAAAGGATCCTGCAAAACGCGAGATTTTTATTGTGGAGGGAGATTCTGCTGGTGGTTCAGCAAAGCAGGGTCGTGACAGATCTGTCCAGGCCATTCTTCCCCTTCGTGGTAAAATTATGAATGTGGAAAAGGCCAGATTTGAAAAGATTCTTGGGTCTGAAGAGATTAAACAGCTTATTGGAGCCCTTGGTTGCGGTATTGGACGTGACGAATTTGATAAGGATAAACTTCGTTACCATAAGGTCATCATTATGACAGATGCTGATGTAGATGGTGCTCATATTCGTACCCTCCTCCTTACCTTTTTCTACAGACAGATGCTGCCACTAGTAGAGGGTGGATATATTTATATTGGTCAACCACCTTTATATCGTCTGGGAAGAGGAAAAAAGGAAGAATATTTTCTTGAAGAAGAAAATCTTAATAATCACCTTTTCAACGAAGCCAGTAAAATTTTAAAAATTAAGGCTCAAAACGCAAAAGAAGAAATTTTGGAGCAGGAAACTCTGATTAACATTCTTAAAAAGCTTTCAGTTTATAATCAGGTTGTAGCCTATCTAGGGAGAATGAATATTTGGGAAGACCTGCTTTATTATCTTCTTGAACAGGATGTTCGTTCAGCTGACCAGTTCAGTGATGAAGAATTTGTTAAAAACCTTGTAAAGGGACTCTCCCCTGAAAAACATATAATTGGCAATATTCGTCCCTGCCGCTGGCGTCCTAGTTGTTATGAAGTTGATATTGCTATTAAGGGTCAGGCACAGATAATGATGACTCTTGGGCCACAGCTTCCCCTTATTAATGAATATCGCACGGCTCTTGGTCTTTTTGATGATATTAAATCATTGCTTCGTTGTTCTTTTGTTATCTTAAGAGGTGTACAGGGGGCAGATGATAAGGCAATTCCTGCTGAAAACTGGAGTGAAATGATAAAAACTGTCCGCAACGAAACCTTTAAAGGGAGTCATCTACAACGCTATAAGGGTTTGGGCGAAATGAATCCTGAACAACTCTGGGATACCACTATGAACCCTCAGAATAGAAGCCTTGTCCAGGTAACCATTGGAGATGCGGAACAGGCCGATGATATTTTCACCACCCTTATGGGAGATAAGGTGGAACCACGCAGAGAATTTATTCAAAATCATGCGTTGGAAGTTTCTGACCTGGATATATAAGTAAAAAAAATCGTAAATATTCACCGAAATTGACTTTGAGCCGGAATTGCATAACGAATAAGCTGTTAGGAAACTGGGGACATGATCCAATTCGTCTTTGTCTTTTGAATTGGAATCGTGTCCCCAGTTTCCGGGTAAACATTGCACCATTTCATAGCATGGTGAATAGTTATAAAAAATCTTTAGCATAATGAAGTACAAATTGATGGTTTTGTAAAAACCTAATGGAATTTATATGACGACTGAAGAACAAGAAATACACCCCACTATCTCCATTGAAAAGGAGATGAGAAAGTCCTATCTCGACTATGCGATGAGCGTTATTATCGGCAGAGCCCTGCCGGACGTACGTGACGGTTTAAAACCTGTTCATCGCAGAGCTCTTTTTGCCATGCGGGAACTATCTGTATTTTATAACAGACCCTATGTAAAATCAGCGCGTATTGTCGGTGATGTTATCGGTAAATATCATCCCCATGGTGACACTGCTGCTTATGACACCATAGTGCGTATGGCTCAGAATTTTTCCATGCGCTATCCCCTGGTTGACGGTCAGGGTAACTTTGGGTCCATGGATGGCGATTCACCTGCTGCCATGCGTTACACAGAAGCCCGGATGACCAAAATCGACAGGGATATAGTGGGCGATCTTGAAAAAGATACCGTAGATTTTGGTCCCAACTACGATAATTCCATGACAGAGCCATTGGTTATGCCAAGCAAAATCCCTAATTTGCTGGTCAATGGATCCTCAGGTATTGCCGTTGGAATGGCAACCAATATTCCTCCCCATAATCTTACCGAGGTTATGAATGGCTTAATTGCCATGATCGATAATTCCAACATTACCGTTCATGAACTGATTAATATTATAACCGGGCCTGATTTTCCCAAGGGTGCCTTTATCTGCGGTCGTGCAGGAATCCGAGAGGCTTATGAAACTGGACGTGGCAGTATTCTTATGCGGTCGCGTACCCATGTTGAAAATATCAAGGGAAGTAAGCGGGAAGCAATTATTGTAACGGAGATCCCCTATCAACAAAATAAGGCAACTCTGGTTACCAAAATTGCTCTTCTTGTAAAAGAAAAGAGAATAAGTGCCATATCCGAGGTTCGTGATGAATCGGATAGACATGGTGAACGTATTGTCATAGAACTGAAAAAAGATGAAATAGCCGAGGTTGTAATCAATCAGTTGTATAAAATGACACCATTACAACGATCCTTTGGTGTTATTTTCCTGGCGATTGTAAATAATAAACCGGAAGTTTTGAATTTAAAACAGATTCTAGAATACTTTATTCTTCATCGTAAGGTTGTTGTCTATCGTCGAACTGCTTTTGAATTACGAAAGGCGGAAGAAAAAGCCCATCTTCTTGAGGGGCTTAAAATTGCCATAACAAATCTTGATGAAGTTGTTGAACTGATAAAAGCTTCAGTCAATCCGGCAGCAGCTAAGGCCGAATTGATAAGTCGATTTGATCTCTCTGAAATTCAGTCTCAGTCTATTCTTGATATGCGTCTTCAGCGTCTTACCGGACTTGAGCGTGATAAAATTATCACTGACTATAAAACGATAATGGCTGAAATAGATAGATTACGGGAAATACTTGGTGATGAAGTATTGGTTATGAAGATTATCCGTGATGAATTTACCGAAATTAAAGATACGTATGGTGATGAAAGGCGTACTGAGATAATAGATGCAGTGGATGAAATTCTCCCTGAAGATATGATTACTCAGGAGGACATGGCAGTTACCGTTACTCATACCGGCTATATCAAACGGAACCCCGTAAGTATTTACAGATCCCAGAGACGGGGTGGTAAAGGTGTTGTAGGTGTAAAAAATATTGAGGAGGATTTTGTTTCTAACCTCTATGTGGCATCCACCCACGATACTTTCCTCTTTTTCACCAATCACGGGAAAATATTCTGGCGTAAGGTTTACCAATTACCACTGGCCGGACGAACGGCCCGAGGAAAAGCTGTTGTCAATCTTCTAAATCTTGCAGAAGATGAAAAAGTTGCAGCAATTCTTCCCGTTGCTGATCTTCAAAATGAGAATACTAATAAAACCATTCTTATGGTCACCCGCCTTGGTAGAGTGAAAAAAACCAGTCTTCAGGAATTTATTAAACCGCTTAAACGTGGTAAAAAAGCACTGACTATCAATGAGGATGATGAAATTATTTCAGCACATATTCTCACCGGCGACGATACTATATTCCTTCTTTCTAAAAATGGTGCATCAATCCACTTTCATGAAGATGATGTCCGTACTATGGGAAGAACAGCCGCAGGAGTTCGCGGTATACGCTTAAAAGAAAATGATTTTGTCGTTGGATCAATCGTTATCGATTCTGAATCTTCCATTCTTACAGTCACTGAAAACGGATATGGTAAAAGAAGTCCTGTTACTGATTATCGTATTCAGAGACGTGGAGGACTTGGAATTATGGCCATCAAAGCCAGTGAACGAAACGGTTTCGTTATTGGGGCTATGCAGGTTGATGATGAATCAGAAGTTATGTTAATAGCCGATTCCGGTCAAATGATTCGTATGCCAATGGGTAACGTCCGAGTGATTGGACGTACCACTCAGGGTGTTGGCCTTATCAATCTTGGCGGAAAGGAGCGAGTTGTTGCAATGGATCTTGTGGCGCCTGAAGAAGATTCCGACGACGATTTGGAAGAAGGGCAGGAAACTGAACAAGGTACAGATGAATAATCTGGTGGTAAATAAGGTTGCAGTAATCGGAGCAGGATCCTGGGGAACAGCTATTGCCGGATTACTTGCCGCTAAAGGGTTGAAAACTGTCCTCTGGGGACATAATGAAAAACATGTAACAACTCTTATTAAAGACCGGGAAAACAAAAAATATCTTCCCGGTTTTATATTTCCAAAATCTCTTTCAATCGAAATAGATTTGAAAGAGGCAGCAACTGGTGCCGATGTTATCTGCATGGTGGTACCCTCTCACGGCTATCGTAAAGTTTTTGAAAAACTTGTTCCCTACCTAAAAACAGGTGCAAGTGTTGTCTCTGCCGTAAAAGGTATCGAAAACACCTCTCTAATGACCATGACTCAAGTTATGAGGGAATGCCTTGGTAGTGCTCAAACCTCCAAAAATTTGACCCTTTCTGTGCTTTCTGGGCCATCTTTTGCGAAAGAAGTGGCACAGGGATTACCAACTTTGGTTACCATTGGTTGCGATGAGCTAGAGAAAGCTCAGTTTCTTCAGAATGTTTTCGGAAGTGAACGTTTTCGTGTTTATGCATCCCAGGATATGATTGGTCTTGAGGTGAGTGCAGCTTTAAAAAATATTGTAGCTATAGCTGCTGGAATTAGTGATGGTCTTCAATTCGGCTTAAACAGCAGGGCTGCTCTTATAACGCGTGGTCTTGCCGAAATAACGCGAATGGGCGTAGCTATGGGTGCTGATCCTGTCACTTTTTCAGGACTCTCCGGCCTTGGTGATCTGGTTCTTACCTGTACTGGTGATCTCAGTCGAAATAGGACAGTTGGGCTCAAACTTGGAGAAGGAAAGAAGCTTCCCGAGATTCTTGATGAGATGGAGATGGTTGCAGAAGGGGTTAAAACCACTCAATCCGTCCATGATCTGGTGTTAAAGATGGGGGTTGAAATGCCGATTCTTGATCAGGTATTTCAAATTCTCTATAGAGAAAAAGAGTGCTTACGAGCAGTAACGGACCTGTTAACGAGAGAATTAAAAGTAGAATAACCCATCTAAAAGCAGAAAACATGACAACAGAAGACAATAAAAGTGTAAAGTTTCTTGGATATTTAACTCTCATTTTACTTGTTGCTTCACTTTATATTTTTTCTTCATACCTTCACTACATTTTAGTTGCCGCAGTTCTTTCCCTTTGTACCAGCCATGCCCTGACAGCTCTAGTCCATTTTTTTGAAAATCCTACTCTGCCAAGGGTTATCCGTAATCAATCCACCTTTATCAGTGCTACCGTCCTTACACTCTTTTTCCTTTGTTTGATTTTTGCCCCTCTGGTCTACTTTGTATCGGAAACCTACGCCCAGATGTCCGGTGTTGATGTTGAACATGTGAAACAGGTGACCATGCAGATGGTGGACAAGGTTGTCTCCTACACCGACTCAATTGCCATTGTTCATAACTTTCTTAATTCACTAAAAACAGAAGGTTTTTCTCTGTTAAAAGGTGTTTCCATGGAAGCACTTTATAAGACAGTAAATGGTGTTGCATCGGGAGCAGGAGGGCTTGTGGTGCAGATAAGCTGGATTCTAATATTTTATTTTCTTTTTAACCTCAACGGAAAACAGATTCTTGCCTTTTCCGCACGCGTAATGCCAACAAGTTTTGAACATGAGAAGTATTTGTACCGTGAATGTACAGGTACCGTTGCAGTTGTCTTTTACGGAACTCTTTTTAACATGCTGGCCCAGGGTTTAACCTTTGGTATCCTTATGGCTTTTGTTGGTGAGTATAATGCTTTCTATCTTGGGGTACTTGCCGGCTTTTGTTCGGTTATACCAATCGTAGGAGCTGCGCTGGTATATATTCCTGTTATTGCGTTAGAGCTTGTTTCCGGAAGTTATATGAATGTCCTGATAATCCTTATTGTTGTTTGGGGAGTTATGGGATTTTTTATTGATAATATTTTGAGGATTATTTTTATCAGTTATTTAAAACGCATTTTCGGATTTGAATATACGATGAATGAAGTTTTGATTTTACTTTCAATCCTTGCAGGGATTGCAAGTTTTGGTTTTTGGGGGCTTATTATTGGTCCTTCTGTTATTGCATTGAGTCTGGCTGCAGCAAATCTCTACAGTTCACAGGTTGATCACTCGGGATTTCCAGAAGAGTAGTTCTTTTTTGAAGGTATATGACGGGTCTCAGAATGCTTTTTTGGGTGTCCAAAAAGCATTCTGAGAGTTCAGAAGTGATCAATACATTTTTTTATTTCCGAGACCAGTCATCTGTCTCAAACTCACTATGATCGGGTTTGGGAGGTTTTTCTTCAGCGAGGCGCTGGTTTAACCATACCATCACCTTATCAAACTCATTTTTGAGTTCAGCAAGTGCCTTTCCTCGATGACTGACCTTATTCTTCTCTTCCATTCCACATTCAGCAAAACTTTTTCCAAAGGGTTCGTAGTAAAAGAGAGGGTCATAACCAAAGCCCGAATCGCCCTGTTTAGCTGTAAGGATTGTCCCCTCACAACTCCCCTCATAGGTCAGTGCGGGGCCCGATGGAACTGCAATGGAGAGTACACATTGAAATGCAGCTTTTCGATTTTCTTTTCCTTCCATTTCCTTGAGAAGCTTCGCACAATTTTCTTGATCCGTAGCTTTTTCACCGGCGTATCTTGCTGAATACACGCCAGGTGCACCACCCAATACCTCAACTTCCAAACCTGAATCATCTGCAATTGCAGGTAAGCCTAGAATCTTTGCAGTGTGGAGAGCCTTTTTATATGCATTGTCATCAAATGTTTCACCATCTTCAATACATTCAGGAATGGTACCGAAATCTGCAACTGATTTTATCTCCACTGGCAGATCTTTAACCATCTCCTGAAATTCTTTAATTTTGTTTTTATTGGTTGTTGCTAACACAATGATATTGACCATTGGAATTACCTCGTTAGAAAAAATCTAAAAAAATGAGAAATCAGACGTTCGGAGGTTTAACTTTTTCAAGCTCTGCCTCCTGACGTAATTTCTTCTGTAACTTTTTATCGTAGCGTTCCTGCTCACTGTAGATACAACCGCAGTAGGGTTGTCTATATAGATCCATTGCAATTGCCCTATCAATTCCTTCCTGCCACCCTACTCTAAAATCATCGTAGTAAAATTGGACACCATATTTCTCAGCCACCTTGTGGCCTGTTTCTGTGATTTTCTTATGGTTCTGGTACCGTGAGTATAGAAGTGTTGTGGAAAACGCATCAGCCCCTTGTTTAATGGCTTGTTGAGCAGTTTTCTCCAGGCGCATACTGTAGCAGATTTGACAGCGCTCTTTTTCATGAAATACTACCTTTCGTAGATATTCAGTCAAACCGTATTCTGTATCTAACTCAATATCAAATTTCTTTGCTTTTGCAAAATCACGAAGGGCTGCAAGCCGCCTCCTGAATTCACGGTATGGGTGGATATTGGGGTTATAAAAATATCCTGAAACATCAATGTCCTTATCACGAAGTTTACTTAGTGTGTAGGTAGAACATGGTGCACAGCAGACATGAAGAAGTAATTTCATTTGCTTTTTATCTTAAATTTGCCGGGATCAATATTATATTGATGGACCTTGTAATTTATTATCCTGAGACTGGTATCAAGATGTTTTGCTGTCTTAGTTTGATTCCCGCGGTTTTTCTTCAATCCTTCAATGATAATATCTTTTTCAAAGTTTTCCACTGCTGCCGACAATGATAAAGGGTTTTTATCAGAAGCCGTATGATCTGATGTTTGTAGTGTTGGAGGGAGATGGATTCCCTTAATGGTGTCCCCGTCACAGATGAGCACTGCACGCTCCATACAATTCTGCAATTCTCTCACATTACCAGGCCAGTGATACTGGATGAGCATATCAATTGCCGGTGTTGATATTCGTTTTATTAAAACCTCATTGTCCTCTGAATATTTTTTTAGGAAAAATTCCGCAAGAAGGAGAATATCCGTTCTTCGTTCTCTAAGGGCTGGCATATAAACCGGAAAAACATTAAGTCGGTAATAAAGATCCTCTCTAAAACTCTTATCCTTTACAGCAGATTCGAGATCACGGTTTGTGGCTGCCACTAGTCTGACATCACATTGTATTGATTTTGCAGAACCAAGACGTTGAAAAGATTTTTCCTGTACGACATTTAAGAGTTTTACTTGTACCGCATGGCTAATTTCCCCTATTTCATCGAGAAAGAGAGTACCACCCTCTGCCAGTTCAAAGCGTCCTTTTTTACGTTCTGTAGCACCTGTGAATGCTCCCCTTTCATGGCCAAAAAGCTCACTTTCCAATAGGGTTTCTGGTAATGCTGAGCAGTTCACCACTATAAAAGGTTTCTCTTTTCTTCTTGAGTTATAATGCAGGGATTTGGCAACGAGTGTTTTTCCTGTACCAGATTCGCCACGTAATAAAACAGTTGCGTTGGAGTCGACAACTCTGTGTATCATTTCGTACACTTCCTGCATACGACTTGAATTGCCCTGAATATCATTAATCTTATTTTTCTTCGAAAGCTCCCTTCTAAGCTTTATATTTTCCACAATCAACTCTTGCTGCTCTTGATTCACAGTCTGGATTCGATGGGTGGTTTGTGCAATAAGAGAGCTGAGGATGGTTAAAAAGCGTAAATCTGCGTCGGCCTTTTCCGTTATACCTTCCCGGTAAATCCGATCCACCGAGAGAGCCCCAATAACCTGTTTGCCACCTCGTATTGGGACACAAATGAATGACCTTTCCTGGTTGTTGAGATCCCCTCTTGCCCTGGTTTTGTTGAGAAACATTGGTTCTTCTGCAATATGGGGAACGATTATAGGTTCACCGGAGGCTACCACCCTTCCCGTTATCCCCTCACCTATTTGATACTTTCCTCGCTTCCTGCCCTCGGCATTAATTCCATGTGCTACTTCGATCTCGAGGTTACCAGTTGTTGGATTGATTATAGTCACCGTACCATTTTCCATATTTTTCATGGATTCAATGGCACGCATGGTGTTACCAAGGCATTCCCTGAGGTCGGTTGATGAAGCCAGGCTTTTAGTTATCTCATAGAGACAGCTAAGGTCTTCCAGTTGAGTTTTGATAGTATCTTTTGATCGTGTCATTTTAACTTATAATATCTCTGATAAAAAAGGAGAAAGCTTATTTACTCTCATGGTCTTTTGTTTACTCTGCCTTACACCTTTTAACAATTATGTCACATCAATTAAATGAATTTTTAACTTTTTTGTCATTGTGTTTGCAATATTCCTCATTTTTTATTTCTAACCTGTCTCCTCCGGATTGACACGCAAGATATTGACACAATCTTTTTCAGGTGGTAAAAGAACCTCATCTGGAGGAATGGCCGAGTGGTTTAAGGCGGCGGTCTTGAAAACCGTTGTACGAAAGTACCGTGGGTTCGAATCCTACTTCCTCCGCCATATTTGGAGAAGTGACCGAGAGGCCGATGGTGCTCGCCTGCTAAGCGAGTGTGGGGGTTAGACTCCACCGAGGGTTCGAATCCCTCCTTCTCCGCCAAATAAAAAGCCCGATTTGCAAAACTTTGCAAATCGGGCTTTTTTTGATTTAAATGTATTCTTACTCAGTAATGTCCGGTTAGGATTTTGCATACGAACGTTTTAGTCGTTTGCGGTACCTTTGCCTCGGTTTTCGTTTTACTTTCGGTGCGGCCGCTTGTTCCGCAGCTTTTAGCAATGCTTCATTTCGGATCAAAGTTCGAAGTTCCCGTACACGGCGTATCGAAACAGTTTCACCATGTTGCTCATGGCAATAAATCGCCAACAGCAGATAAGTAATCAGCCCGGAAAGGATTTGAACCATCAGGCCATTCTCGCTTCTGGCGAATAGATGATATACATTGAGGTGCCGCTTCCACCATGCAAAAAAACTTTCTACATCCCAGCGAAGCTTGTACACCAGCGCAACCTGTTCAGCAGACAAATCGTAACGATCTGTGGCGACCCAGTATTTTTTGCCCTCAATTATATATCCAACGAGACGGACTGGTTCTTTGGTCTGGTTAGCATTGGGAGTACCCAGCAGCACCCTGGCGTCGAAGAAAATATGAGAGTCTCCAAGTACAGGGTATTCTTCGAGGATGTTTTTGTGAGTGGATTCTTTAATACGGCAAACAAAATGACAACCATCAAGCTGCCATTGGTCAAACAAGTGATGCGCCTGGTATCCACGATCCAATACGCCAGTCTGGCCAGGTTCAATAATTTTGCTGACAAAGGGTCTTTCAGCCCCTTTGCCCTCAGTTAAAAACAGTTTGTGTGGAATACCACGGTTCAGGTCAAGGCCAAAATGTAATTTTGCTTTTTTGGAATTTGTTCGATAGTCAGCCCAGTGCATGGAAAGAACAGCATCAATAAGAGATCCATCTATAGCAACGAGATCACCAAGCTCTGAATATTGAGACGGCAGTACTCCTGTCGCTTGCTTTTGTAGTTCAGTAAAAACAAAAAGAAGCTGCTCTACACCGCGGTCAGTAACAGTATCAAAAAAAGTAGAACGTTTAACGCCGCCAACAGGAGCGACAAATTCTCTAGCGTAATCATCTTCTTCCAGAGCTTGCAGCAATTCTCTGCCGGATGAAAAGTCCTGTAGATGGTAATATGTTAGAATGTTGAGTAGTTCTTCAGTATTCATGGCCAATGGCTTGTTGGATCTTGACTTGAGTGGTGGTGTTTTAATCAAAATTGGTTGTAATGGTTCGAGTAACAGTTTGTGCGTCGGTGCTATATGTCGTTGCGAATAAAACTTTACGGGCATCGTCATAACCTCCTTAAAAGATTGATCTTTTAAGGAAACACGGCCGTCATAAAATTTTTACTTTGTCAAGAAAAAAATGTACGTATTTTAAAATTTTTTATTTTATTTAACATGCAAAATCCTAACCGGACACTACTGATTCTTACTCAGTATCCCCAGAGAAGGCTTCTTTTTATCCAACCTGTCAGACCTGATTCATGTTTTACTTTTGCCCATCCATTTTTTTGTTCAAGGGTTTCAAAAACAACGCCGTAATATGCCTTTCCCACTGCCTTATATTTGGTGCCTGACCCATTTCTGATATTTATCTTCTTTTTTTTCCCCTTATTCACCTTTACTACCATATGAGGTTTATCCGAGATGTAGTTTTTGAAAACCCACCCGGTAGAATTTTCAAAGTCTTTTACTTTTATCCAGTTTCCCTTTCGTGTTAATATTCTAACAGGTAGGCCATCTCCATATTCCCACTGAGATGCATATTTAGTCCCTGGCCCCGAGCGAAGTTGAACCTTGTTTCCATCAATACTACCCATTTTTGCCAGGGCCTGGTTAGTTGAAATAATGCTCAATAGAAGTAAGGGAATAATAAATTTTAAATTCATGTTGCACCTTGTTTTTTAATATAAAAATAACAAATTGATTATGTAGACCTATAACTAGCCCAGGTGAGATTTCATTTCCACTACTTTTAATCACCTTGCTCAGCATTTCCTACAACACTCTTATTTACTATCCTTACTATCTGTGTGATTACTGTTTGTCAAAGGTTAATAGAGGAGGAATATTGCCATACTCGTGCCTTAACGAACACAACGCAAATAGTCGATATGACTATGCATAGTGTGGGGTTTGTCCAATCGAACACCCTCTGTGTAAACGCTCAAAGTATAAGGAGGGCAAAGAATTAAAAAGTGTTACCTATTCTATAAATTCAACAGTAAGGTTCCTTTTCACTGTTACCAATACAATCAAGGCCGATACATTTAGCCTGTTTCAGGACGCTGGTTGGTTATTTGTTCTTCTGCATTGGCTCAGAGAAAAAAAGAACGGTATACTAAAAGAGAGAATTTTAAATGCGGTTATTGTTATTTTTTTGTCATGGTTTTATCCGATCTTTTTTTAGCTTCCGAGTAACTGAACGTACCTTATCACCTATTTTGATTTTCTTATCACGTCTATCGTCGATAGTAATGTTGGTTACCACCCGTAATGCACCTTCTTTAAAAGGTATTTCGTAAATCTGCCCTAGGAGGGATAATAGATATTTTATATCCCCTTCAATGAGAGTTCCCATATCATTTAGTTGGAAAGTTGCATTTTCCTGTTCGAGATACCGCTGAATATTTGTTACATACTTCCCTACTGATACGCTAGAACCAACTGGAATCATTGTTAATTGCATCAGTGCCATTGTAAACCTCCTAACCTGACAAAAAAAGTTTTTCTATAGACTTTCACCAGCAATTATTTCAACCAAGCGTTCCAAATCATCCAGGGAGTAGTACTCAATTTCTAATTTCCCACGACTTCCATTCTGCAAAAGATTGGCCTTCGAGTGAAGCTTGTTTGTGACTCTGTTCAGCAGGGATCTTGAGAATTCCGCCGGAATTGTTATGCTTTGCTTTGGCGTGCTATTACGTGCTGTGGTGCTCTCCAGTTTCATCCTGGAAGTCAGTTTTTCCGCCTGTCTTACCGATAATCCCTTTGACACAATTTGATCTCTGGCATTTTTCATTGCAACGGGATTGTTGGAGAGACGTAATATAGCTCTGGCATGACCTTCAGTGAGTGCCCCTTCTGCAATATCATGTTGTATGAAATCAGGTAGTTGTAGTAGCCGTAATCGGTTTGTAACCGTGGATCGATTCTTTCCCACCCTCGCTGCTGCCTGCTCCTGGGTATATGAGAACAACGCTATCAATTTTTCGTAAGCCTGCGCCTCTTCTATCGGGTTGAGATCCTGTCGCTGAACATTTTCTATAAGTGCAAGTTCAAGCAGTTCGTCGTCACCACTAACTTCTCTTATAACAACAGGAACCTCGTTAAGACCTATAAGTCTTGATGCCCTGAGACGTCTTTCGCCTGCTATTAGTCCGAACGTTCCATCACTGTTTGTGACAACAACCAGCGGCTGTATTATTCCCTTTTCTTTGATGGAATCCGCAAGCTCATTGAGTTTTTCTTTATCGAAATGACTTCTTGGCTGAAATTGATTTGGGATGATATTATCTATATCACAAGAAAAATATTTTTCCTCATCTTCTTTCTGGTTAAAGAGTAGATCCACTCCCCTTCCTAATCCTTTAATTTTTACCATAATAGCACCCTAGTTTTGTCTTCGAAGGAATTCATTTGCCAACTTGATGTATGCCTGAGCACCTGTGGATTTGACATCGTATTCGATAACAGACTGTCCATGACTAGGACATTCACTCAATCGCACATTTCTTGGGATGACTGTCTTAAACACCTGATCCTTAAAATGCTTTTTTATTTCCTCCTCAACCTGAAACGTCAACCGGTTTCGCTTGTCAAACATCGTTAAAAGAAGACCTTCTATATACAGTGTTTTGTTTAATGATTTTTTTACAGATCTGATACTGTTTACTAGTTGTGCAAGACCCTCCATTGCAAAATACTCACACTGCATCGGGATAAGTACCGAGTCTGCAGCGGTAAGGCCGTTGATAGTGAGCAAGCCAAGGGATGGTGGGCAATCGATGACGATATAATCAAACTCATTGCGTAGAGAGTTGAGCATTTCCTTTAAAACAAACTCTCGATTATCGACTGGAAAGAGCTCCATTTCTGCCGCAGCCAGGTCGATACCTGAAGGCACAACAGTGAGTTTCTGTTTTTCGTTGGGTACCACTAGCACATCCCTTACCGGCACGTCTTGTGTGTAACAATGATAAAGTTGAGCCGCATTATTCTCCCGGTGGACTCCAAGCCCTGACGTACTGTTTCCTTGTGGATCCGAATCCACCAAAAGTACACTTTTTTTCTTTCGAGCAAGCGCAGCCGAAAGACTGATTGCAGTGGTGGTCTTACCAACACCACCTTTTTGGTTGGCAATTGCTACAATTTTCCCCATTCTCCCCTCTCTTTTTCTTGTTTATGACCGTGAATCCGGACGAGATGTTTTATTTGTAGTCTGTTTTCCTGTTAACTACAATCTATTTTGACCAAAAGTCTTCTTTTTAGTTTCCATCCAAGCCTTTTCTTGCCTTTATTTCAGACTAAGGATACATTGGAAACTCGATATGTTGTCTTTTGTTTGTTTGTATGTTTCACGTGAAACATTGAGAGGGGGGTGAGATGGAGAGTGATTTTTTGGTGATAGGAAGTGGTATTGCGGGGCTTTCCTATGCGTTACGGTGTGCGGAGCTTGGTTCGGTGGTGGTGGTGACCAAGAAGAAAGATATGGATACTGCAACCAACTTGGCCCAGGGAGGGATTGCCGCTGTTCTGGAGAGTGGGGATAGTGTTGAAGCACATGTGGGTGATACTTTGGTGGCCGGCGCAGGGTTGTGTGATCAGGCCGTGGTTGAAATGGTGGTGGGGGATGGGCCAGCAAGGGTTGCTGATTTGGTGCGGTTGGGTGTGGGGTTTGTTCGGGATGGGAAGAATACATCTGGGTATTCACTTGGTAAGGAAGGTGGGCACAGCCATAGGAGAGTGGCACATGCCTATGACCTGACGGGGAGGGAGATAGAGAGGGCTCTCCTTGAAAAGGTGAGGAGTCATGGAAATATACGGCTTCTTGAGGAACATATGGTTGTTGATCTGCTAATGGTGCCTGGTGATGCTGTTGGTTGGGGTAAGACCCAGGTTGGGTTGAGGTGTGTAGGGGCATACGTGATGGAAGGCAGGGTGGTGGAAGCCTATCGTGCGAAGATAACGGTGTTATGCACTGGTGGCGTGGGCAAGGTCTATCTTTATACTACAAACCCTGATATTGCCACCGGTGATGGGGTAGCCATGGCATTTCGCGCAGGTGCTATAGTTAAGAATATGGAGTTCGTTCAGTTTCATCCAACCTGTTTGTTTCATCAAGAGGAGAAGAATTTCCTTATATCTGAGGCGGTTAGAGGGGAGGGTGGTATCTTGGTCGGAAGTGATGGGGTACCTTTTATGGAGAAATATGATTCCAGAAAGGATTTGGCGACCAGAGACACCGTGGCTAGAGCTATCGACAAGGAACTTAAAGAAAGTGGAGAGGATTGCGTGTACTTGGATATTAGTCACCGTGACTCTAAGTTTGTTAAAGAGAGATTTCCGACTATATATCAGAGGTGTCTATCGCGAGGTATTGATATCACCAAAGATCCAATTCCTGTTGTTCCTGCGGCACATTATATGTGTGGAGGGGTTAAGACTGACACAAAAGGGAGAACATCGGTTCCAGGGTTGATGGCCCTGGGGGAAACAGCCTGTACCGGATTGCATGGTGGAAATAGACTGGCGAGTAACAGTCTTCTCGAGGCTGTAGTTTATGCAAATAAGGCCGCCTCGTTTTGTGAGGAGGTGTGGCCAGTTATAAAGGATGTGATGAGTCCTGAAGTTGATTCATGGAAAAGCGGCAATGCACGTGACCTGAGTGAGGAGATACTCATCAATCATAATTGGGATTCCATACGAAGGGTGATGTGGAATTATGTCGGAATAGTTCGGTCCATGAAAAGACTAAAGCTTGCGAAAAAGAGAATGGAGTTTATTTATGCCGAAATTGCGGAGCACTACAGGGAATATAGTGTGACACCGAATATGGTAGAACTAAGGAATATATCACTGATATCGTTATTAATAATCCAGTCTGCTATACACAGGAAGGAGTCACGTGGGTTACATTTTCTAATAGATTATCAGGGAAAACTGGAAAATCCAACCCAAACACTATTCCGTAGGAAGGGGAAGGAAAACACATGGGAAGTTGAATTTTTTAACGAGGAAACACATGAAAAATAAGCAGTTTGTTATTTCGGTTATGTCCAAGGATAGACCAGGAATTATAGCAGATATCACTTCCGTAATTTTCGATTTGGGTGGCGATTTAGCAGATTTGAACCAGTCAGTGCTTGGCGGATACTTTACAATGATTTTGATCGCAGAATTCGATAGCCAAGTTACAGTTGAAGCACTGTTGTCTGGTTTTGCAGAGATAATTTCAGGTACTGCTCTAGAGGCAATGATAAAGGAAATTGAGTCTGATTTAGAGTTAGAAAAGCAAGGCAGTTTACCTTCTGAAACTTTTGTTGTTACTGCGCAGGGGCGTAACCGAAAGGGTTTGGTGAAGGTTCTTGGAGATTTTTTTTATGAACGCAATATCAATGTGTTAGACTTGGTTACCACCAGCAATGATACCTTGTATACAATGATTTTCCAAGTTGATCTGAGTCATATAATGTCAATGGGCGATTTACGAGAAGAATTGGCTTTACTGGGAAGAGAAGAAGATCTGGAATTGGTATTGCAACATAATGATATTTACATGGCGACAAATGAAGTGGGTATGACTTTGGATACAATAATTGGGGATTAAGGAGAAAAGATGCTTCGTTCGGATCAGATAATGGCAACCGTTGAGATGGTTCAAAAGGAAAACCTTGATGTACGTACTGTAACTATGGGAATAAATCTTCTTGATTGTCGTGGTGGAGATGTACACCAGACCTGTCAAAGAGTTGAGGAAAAAATAGCGAGATATGCAAAAGATTTTGTAAGTAAATGTGAAGAGGTGGCAGTTAAATATGGAATTCCAGTAATCAACAAACGAATTTCGGTAACTCCGGCTGCACTGGTTGGGGCTGGGTTTGGTGTTGAAGATTTTATCCTCCTGGCGCAAAGTCTTGATAATGCAGCTGAGAATGTTGGTGTTGACATCCTTGGTGGGTTTACAGCCCATGTTGAAAAGGGGATGACGGAAAGTGACAGAGCTTTTATTGCATCTATACCGAAGGCCCTTGCAGTAACAAAGAGATTGTGTGCCTCCATTAATGTTGGATCAAGCCATAAAGGGATCAATATGGATGCCGTGGCAATGATCGGTCATACTATAAAGGAACTGGCAAACCAAACCAGTGATATGGGTGGCTTTGGTGCAGCCAAGTTCGTTGTTTTTTGTAACCAGCCTGGAGATAATCCATTTATGGCAGGAGCTATTCATGGAGTAGAAGAAGGGGATGTTGTCTTGAATGTGGGGGTTTCTGGTCCTGGGGTGATAGCGAGGTCACTTGAAAGAACTATTAATAAAAGGGGACGGGAAAATTTCAAGCTCGATGATATCGCAGAGGAAATAAAACAGATAACATTTAGAGTAACACGATGTGGGGAATTGATAGGACGACAGGTATCAAAGGAGCTTGGTGTGGAGTTTGGAGTAGTCGACCTGTCGCTTGCCCCTACACCAAAAATTGGGGATTCTGTTGGGGAGATTCTTCAAATCCTTGGTGTGGATGATGTTGGAGCACCTGGAACCACAGCGATTGTGGCTCTTTTAAATGATGCAGTAAAGAAAGGGGGGATTTTTGCCTCAAAGGCGGTGGGTGGTTTAAGTGGTGCCTTTGTTCCAGTGATGGAGGATGCGGTACTTGCTGAGGCCGTTGCAAAGGGAGCCTTAACCATAGAAAAGCTGGAGGCATTGACCTGTGTCTGTTCTGTTGGTCTTGATATGGTGCCGATCCCTGGTGATGTAGATGCTGCAACAATTTCAGCAATAATTGCAGATGAGATGGCAATTGGAATGGTGAACAATAAAACGACCGCAGCAAGACTTATACCTGTGCCTGGCAAAAAAGCAGGTGAGATAGTAAGTTTTGGGGGACTTTTTGGAACAAGTCCAATTATGAAAGTAAGAAATATGAATAAATCTTCAAGGTTTATTGCCTGGGGAGGGAGAATTCCAGCTCCAATTCATAGCTTTAAGAATTAAAAGAAAAATGTAACTTGTATGATGATTTATTGAGTGAAACGATTTAATAAATCATCTGTGAAA